>JANXYM010000068.1 GCA_025350045.1 Methanomicrobiales archaeon
GGTCCCCGGTGCCACCGGCTCCCAGAACAGCAATATTGCCGGCAAGATCTCGGCAGCGCTCAACGAGTTAAAGACCAAAGAATTCGTGCTCCTGAACATCAAGGGTGCCGATGAGTCCGGTCACGACGGGCTTGCCGAACAGAAGCGGGACTTCATCGCAAAGATCGACCCGGTGCTCGAACCGCTGCTGGGCCTCAGGGACACCATCATCATCATCTGCGGGGACCACTCAACACCCTGCACGATCAAGGATCACAGTGCCGATCCGGTACCGGTCCTGATCCGGGGTGACGGCGTCAGGATGGATGACGTATTCCACTACGATGAATACCATTGCGCACAGGGCGGTCTCAACCGGATCCGGGGTACGGATCTGTTGCCGATCGCACTCGACCTTATCAACAAGTCACACAAATTCGGAGCCTGAACAGGCGCCTGGCGGAAAAGAGGATGAAAGACAGATCGGTAAAAAACTGGCATAAGCACTGCCTGCTTCCTGATGGCACTGAGCTGCAGGAACACAGCATAAAGACCGACAGGGATATCGTGATAGGGGAGTTCTGCCAGATCGATTACGGCCTGAGAGGTGCAGATATCTACGTAGGCGAATCCTCAAAGATCCGCGAGTACGTCTGGGCAAACGGCGACGCACGGATCGGCAATCTCTGCGAGATCGGCAACGATGTCATAGCAAAAAAGGATGCGTACATTGGTGAAGGAGTAAAGATCAACGGCAGACTCGTTGTCTCAGGTGCACTTGACATCGGCGAGAACGTAGAGATAAAGGAAGGATTTGAAGCAAAAGGCGCCATTGAGGTACGAAACCCGATGCCGGTCTTCATGTTCATCCTCATCTACTTCATGACGGTTCTGAAGATCCAGAATGAGAAGGAACTGGACCGGATCATCGACAATCTTTTCTCGGAAGATGAGGACAAAAAAGAGATTCCGCTCATGATTCCCGCCCGGTCGAAACTCAACATGAAGCTCTTTTCCGTTCCCTCAACCATGAAAATCGGCAAAGGCTGCCGGCTCCATGGCAATATCAGGGCAGGCTCAATCGATGTCCAGCAGAACACGGTCATCTTCGGAAGCCTGCGGGCCAAAAACCAGATCAGCGTGGTTGAGGGGGTCACGATTCATGGAAACGTGGAGAGCGGCAGCACCGTCTATGTGAAAAAAGGCGCCCATATTCTGGGAAATGTGATCGCAAAATCAATTGTGCTCCACGAAGATGCAAAAATCGACGGGACTATCCAGGCACCGCACGGGATGCGGATCGAGCGGGGAGCATGAACGCAGCAGAAATTTTTGAACTCGAAACCATCCGGTTCATCGAACCATCGTTTGCTGATATTACCGACAGCAGGTTCAATGCCCTGCTTGCAGGAAAGGATGCCAATGAAGGGCGCCTCTTGCTGGACGAGGCGGAAGAACCGCTTGCCATCGCGTTCCAGGGACCAGAAGGCTGGATTGCGGGATCGTTTCTCTGCCGGACCCCCTCTGTAGTCCTCATCGATCTTTTCGAGAGCGTCAACGGTGAGATCTTCCAGGAGAACCGGGCGGTCTTTGCCGCAGCAGCCCGGGAATATTTCAGCACGATCCTGACCTCAGAAGTTCCCCCTGCGATCGAAGATCTCAATCCCGTAAGGAGAGGGATTTTAGGAGAACTGATTGAAAATACCTGGGGAAGCGGCCGGGGTGAGACCTGCGTTGACTGCTGCTGCGGATCCGGTGTCGGCTCACTGGTGCTCCGGGATCTGGGCTACGCTCCCCTCTCGTATGACAATGATGCATCCCTTCTCTCGCGGGGGCTGCATGCAGGCCGGCTCCTTCCCGAAGAGACGATGTGTCTCGATGCGACTATTGCCTCGCGATACATCGATCCCGTTCCAATGGGTATCGGGATCATGCTGGGCGAGATCAACAGTTTTTCACAGGATATGTGGGAAACAATCGTGCAGGAACTTTTCGCCGCAACCAAAGAATCACTCATTACCGTGGGGACAGAACCCGAAGCCCGGCTCATTGCCACATGGGGTGAAGAGATGGGGCACGCGGTAACCGTGAGGGAAAATCCCGCAGATCCCATCTATGATCTCTGGGTGTGCGAGTCGCACAGGTAAATCCCTGCACTACGATTTTTTTAAAAAGGATTATTCCGGCGTCGGTGTCTGGACGCGTTTTAACCGCTCACTGACCGAATGACCGGGATCATGTGCGCTTTTGAACGGGGGGGTGCATGACCGTATTCCCCGTTTTTCAGAGAACATCTCGTCCGGATCGAGATTGTCCCCCGTAAGGGTCTGGGCCAGGTTGTGCAGATCTTTTTTAACCTGGCGTTCCTGCTCTTCGTGTTCCATAGATAGTACAAATTACCATTGGGAGGTTAAAAGATTTCTCGGCGGTTGGGGGGGGATAAACAAAAAAAGCGGG
>JANXYM010000097.1 GCA_025350045.1 Methanomicrobiales archaeon
TGAGTTGAGAGCGGATTGCATCCCGTTATATGCACCTTGGCCCCACCGGCTGCAAGGGTCGATACAAGGTTGGCAGTCTTGGCTTCGACATGAAGTGCCATACCGATCGTCATCCCGGCAAATGGTTTTTCCTTGACAAACTGTTTCTTTATGGCAGCAAGCACCGGCATGTACTGCGCAGCCCATTCCATCTTTAGTTTTCCTGAACTCATAAAAATCACCTAGGATGATGCTTTATCTGGCACCCGTCCGCATCCTGTCGTACCCTATTAATAAGCATGCCAAATTACATAAAAACTCCGTGATACGGCCGACTATCCAGATATTGCGGGTGAGAAATGTAGATAGGGATTGCAGGCTCAGATCTTGTCAATGGTGCTCACACGACGAATCATTCCCTGCCTCGATCTCAAGGATGGAAGGGTGGTCAAGGGGACAAATTTTCTCGGCCTGAGGGATGCCGGAGACCCGGTGGAGCTTGCTGAACGCTACAATGAGCAGGGGGCGGATGAAGTAGTATTCCTGGATATCACCGCATCGAAAGAAAAACGCGGCATCATCATCGAACTGATAAAACGGGCAGCAGACCAGCTTTTTCTCCCGCTCACAGTTGGCGGCGGTATACGTTCCTTAGAGGATATCCAGCAGATTCTCAGGGCTGGTGCCGATAAAGTGAGTATGAATACGAGCGCTGTGCATGATCCTGCCCTGATCACCCGTGGGGCAGAATCATTTGGCACACAGTGTATTGTTGTCGCTATGGACGTACGCCGGAATTTTACACAAAATGAAAAAGCAATTCCTGTTTATCTCGAGGATAGGACAAAATGTTGGTACGAAGTGGTGATATATGGCGGAAGCAAACCGACCGGTATCGATGCTATTGCGTGGGCAAAAGAAGCAGAGAACCGGGGTGCAGGAGAGATCCTGCTCACCAGCATGGAGACTGATGGTACGAAGAACGGGTTTGATATTGCGGTTACTGCCGCAATATCCGATGCGGCGGGCATTCCCGTGATCGCCAGCGGCGGTGTCGGAACCTTATCGCATTTTTACGATGGGTTTACCAAAGGTAAAGCTGATGCATGCCTTGCAGCAAGTGTCTTCCACTTTGGGGAGTTCTCGGTAAAAGAAGTAAAAGAGTATCTTAGAGCACGGGATATCCCGGTACGGCTCTGATATCGAACTCGAAAGCAGCTACAGAGTGCTCGAGGTCAAACGCGTTCAAGACAGCAGGATGAATCTCGCCAAAGACTCCAATTTTTTTCCCGTCCACAATAATATCCCCACGGCGCCCGTCAATAAACGCCGGGTCGGACGATTCCTCAACGGTATAATCAATGGAAAGCTCATGGAGCATGGCAGCAGCGGATGCATATGCTTCCGAGAAGTCCGCATCCAGATGTGTACTGACTCCGGCTGCCTGCTGATAGGTGAGGCAGGAATCCACAACGTCGCCAACGGTAAAGAGGCGCTGCGGGAGTTCGCGGTGCCGGTTCAGGGTTAAAAATTCGAGAAGCAGCGGGAGGAGCTCGGTCCGGACCACGGTATTCTCGATGCTGATCGGGTGCATGACATGGAGGACGCCTTTCTTCTCGTCGCGCCGCATCTTCCCGTACAGCACATCCTCGTTGGTCAGCGTAAACGGCATCACTTCGAGATACCCGAGACCGCAGAAGGCTTCGCGGGCCAGTGCCGCGTTGACCTGAACCGGGTGGGGTTTTCCCACGGTAAAGGTCTTGGGCGGCTGGCTTTCGAGCCGGTCATAGCCGTACGCGATTGCCACATCTTCGAACAGGTCCCAGTCGTGCATGATGTCGGCCCGGTAGCAGGGCACCTGTACCTTTACCGTGTCTGCACCTGCCGGTTCGGCACCAAACCGCATCTTCCGGAGGAGTTCTGCCATCGACGCTGCGGTCAGTTCGATGCCGAGCAGCCGTGAGCATTCCTGCACGCTCACTATCCGTTCTGCGGGGGCAAGAGTCGGCGTCTGTATGCCGCCGATCTCAACGCTCTCGATCTTCGCGCCGGCTTCGGCCATCGCGGTGCAGATAATGTTGACAGCTACACTAACCGCCCGCTTGTCGGTGCCGGTCGTATCGAGGAGAATGTTCTTCGTATCGATGGTTACGCGTGTCCGCTCGCCATTGATGATGGGGGGAAACGAGAGAACATGGTCGTCATCGTCCACGATGAGCGGATAGAGCGGGAAGTCTTTGACGATCTTTGCGTAATCCCTGCCTTTCGGGTGCTTCTCGAGGATCTCGGTCATCGTCATCTTCTCGGTGAAGTCGAGCGGGATGAATCCCCGGCTCGGCCGGGAGGCGATGTAGTGGAAGGGGGGCCTGACGGTGTCCATATCATGGATGCCGATCGCAACCTTGCTCCTGCCCCTGCCGACTGCCCAGTGGAGGGACTCCTGCAGGGACATGATGCTCTGGATCGACTCATCATCGAACGAGACTCCCCTTATGACCGCTGCCCCGAGCACGGGGCGTATGGTTGCAAGCGCGGGATCGACAGTGAATTTTATGCCCGAGGGTTTGACCGGGTAGGACGAGAGGCCGGTCTCGATCCCTAGGTAGCCCCGCATAGCCCGGGCCACGCCCTCAGGAGAGAAGAGGTCGGGGCGGTCCGGGAAGAACTCCACGTCCGCGTGATCCTCTTCGATCCGCTCCACATCAGAGCCGATGAGGGCGACATTGTCGAGAATTGTTTTCCGGTCAGTGCGGGTCAGCCGTTCGAGATACTTGTAGGGAAGGGTGATAACGGCCATATTCAGATACCTCCCTTGGTGTGGCGCAGCGAAGGCGTTTCGCGGAGGAACGCCACATCGCTCTTGTGCAGGAGCCGGAGATCCTTGAGACCGAGACGGAGCATCGCAATCCGGCTCACGCCAAGACCCCACGCAAGAACGGGATAAGTGATCCCGATCGGTGCGGTTACCTCCTCGCGGAAGACGCCGGCGCCGCCCATCTCGATCCAGCCGATCCCGTCAACATACACCTCAGCATCGAGGCTCGGCTCGGTGTAGGGGTAGAACGAGGGCTTGAAACGCACGCTCTCAAAGCCCATGCGGTTGTAGAACTCGCGGAGGATCCCCAGCAGGTTCCCGAATGAGACGTTCTCGTCCATCACGATCCCTTCGAGCTGCTCGAATTCTGCAAGGTGGGTGGTGTCGATCGTCTCGCGCCGGTACACCCTGCCGACACAGAACGCCTTGATGGGCGGGTTCGGGTTGTTCGCAAGGTACTGGATCGAGACACTTGTGGTGTGGGTCCGGAGCACGCACTGCTCGGCCTTCTCTTCTTTCCATACCCCGCCCCAGCCTGTCGAGGAAGTCTCACCACCGCACTCGTGCATAGCCTTCACTTTCTCGTATCCCTTTGGGAGCGGAAGGGTTTCATTCAGATAGAAGGTATCCTGCATCTCGCGGGCCGGGTGATCTTGCGGCTGGAAGAGAGCATCAAAGTTCCAGTAGGACTGCTGGACGATGCCGCCGTAAAGTTCGGTAAATCCCATCTCGAGGAGGATCTCCCTCATCTCGCCAATGATCCGCTGGTACGGGTGGATCTTGCCGGGATACGCCTTTTTGGGGAGTTTACTCACGTCATATTTCCGGAGATTGAGATCCTTCCATTCACCAGAAATGATTTGATCCCGGGTGAGGGTGCCACTCTCCCCGCGGAGGTCGAGCCCCTGTTTCACAAGAGCAAGCCCCGCGGGAGTGATATTGATAGCATACCGGACGGTTTCTGATTCCTGCAGAATACCGCGTTTAATAAGATCTTTTGTCCGTGGATCGGCATCGGATGGTTTTTTCAGTGCTGCTTCATCCGCATCGGTCGTGGAACCCGGTATCTTTGTAACAGATGTACCCTCAACTTTTACCAACCCCTTCTTTCTCAGCTGGCCAAAACCTATTCTGAATGCCTCGTGCTTCTGAAGATCAGCAAGAGTAGTTTCCGGGAGGATAAAGCGGAGAAGCTGTGTCTCGGGAAGCCCGTTCTGTGCATAGGCCTTCCCCTCATCCGTGTATACAAACTCTTTTGCTACTACCCGCTCAACCATGGCAAGCCCTTTATCACCGGCCAAGTGCGCCCATTGTACAACTGCTTCGGAAGTTGCATCCAGCAAACCCGCGAGATGCGGGGCATCCGCTTTATTTTCTTTCTCAAGGATTGCAAGCAACCGTTTCTCGTTCTGCGTCAGTTCCGCCATCTCACACCTCAATCCTGTCCATAGCAGCGTCCATCTTTTCCTTAAAATCGTGCAGGAACGCAACAACACGCTCTGCCGTCTCTTTCTTGCACTGCCCGCAGGTAATCTCGCCGCCCGTGCATTTCCGCCGGATTTCTGCCAGATCCACATCATCGGTCACCATATGGAAGAGATTGAGCAGGTAGAGCGAGCACTTGTCCGGTTCCCCGCCGAGCCGCTTCTGTTCTTCCAGGGTTACCCTCCCTCCCGTGATCCCGCTCATCACTTTTTTTCTCACTACAGCTTCGGTCTCGTAGAACGAGATGATGCTCTCCGGGACACTGCTCGACATCTTGCCCCCCGTGAG
>JANXYM010000016.1 GCA_025350045.1 Methanomicrobiales archaeon
CGCTCTAACCGGACTGAGCTACGGGCCCAAAAACGCCCCCCACAGGGCTCGAACCTGTGACATTCGGATTAACAGTCCGACACTCTACCAACTGAGTTAGGGAGGCACGCTGGTGCGCCTTATTAGATTCTTTTCGGTGACTTTTAAAGGTAACTATGAGGTCGATCGAAGTTGAAAGGGGAATTAATCAGAGATCTCACCGTATTACGGGCGCTTCATCGCCGCGAGCAACCGGATAAGGTCATCCAGATCTCCATTGAGGTGCTGGAATAATTCAGCAGTTCGCGGCGTGGCAACTGCACCTTCCGGGGATGCGCGGATATATCCGAGTTGTTCCAGTACGTGCAGGGAGTACCTTATCCTATGTGAAGGGAGAGCGAGCAGCTCGGCAAGCTTCATGATGCCAATCGGCTCGTGATCTGCAACTGCTTTTGCCACCTCGATGTGACGACTCAGCAGTTCGATCTCGTCCTTCATATTTTTAAGCATAGTTTCCTACTCCACAACACTAGGTTATACAGCCTTATCGTTCTGTTTGGGGGCTTCCCCTTCTTTACACTTATCAGGTTGCGCGTAGAGCCAGTTTTTCGTTTCTTTGTATCTCTTTGCAAAATCCAGGGAAAGAACCAGTGCAATGGCGAGCATCACGAGGATCGCGGGCAGGGTGTAAGGGGAGTGAATAATAAAAAATATGATAATAGACAGGGCTACGAGCATCACAATGATATTGAGCTCAACGGTGAGCCCGTAAAATTTCCATCTGAACCGGGCTTTGGCATCATCTTCCATCACTGGAATGTCAACTCCGGAATAAAAGTACTTGACGTTTCAATGCATATATGAACCTAGATGGATCCCCTATCCCAAGCAGTCAGAAAAAGTGGTGCTGATGCATTCGTGATGTACGCATCCTCACGCGACGCAGATATGCGTTACCTGACAGAATTTGTCACCAGCGACCCGTTTGTCTATTTTAAAAAGGCAAACGAAAATGGCATGATAATCATCTCCCAGATGGAAACCGGACGCGCATCCCGCGAGTCCACTGCATCTGTGATGACCCGCACGCAGGCTGGACTTCCGGATATCCTGAAAATTGAAAAAGATCCCTGGAAGGCAACAGCAAAGATGATTGCCGGGCAGGTAGGAAAAAAAGTGCTGGTACCACCTAATTTTCCGGTCGCGCTGGCACAGGCGCTGAGTGAATTCTGCACTGTTTCAGTAGACTGCGGAACGGTCGCCTCCCTCCGGGAAACCAAAAACAGGGACGAGATAAAAGCAATGAAGCACGTCCAGAAGGTAACTGAGGCTGCAATGAGTGTTGCTGTCTCCCTGATCCGGCGCTCTTCCATAAAAAAAGGAATACTGTATTCTGATGGCAAACCGCTGACATCAGAAATGATAAAATTCTCCATGCACTCCCTATTGCTCGAACACGGGTGCACAGCAGTGGACACCATAGTCTCTTGCGGAGAAGAGACCGCAGTGCCTCACATGACCGGCACCGGCCCCTTAGAAGCGGACGAACCCATAGTAATCGACCTGTTCCCCTGTGAAGAGAAAACGGGATATTACGCAGATATGACTCGCACGGTGGTAAAAGGTGAACCATCCCCTGAGATCCGGGAGATGTACACCGCTCTGCGTGAAGCAAAACAACTGGGTATTTCACAGGTAAAGGCCGGAGTATCCGGGGCAGCAGTTTACCAGTCCGTGGTGGATTTTTTCAAAGATAACGGATATGAAAGCGATACCCGGGGATTTGTCCATAACCTCGGGCATGGTGTCGGGCTTCAGGTACATGAACTGCCCACTGTGGGTCCGGCAGGAAAAGAACTCAAGGCAGGCAGCGTTATCACGGTCGAACCCGGGCTCTACTATACGGGAATCGGGGGAGTACGTCTCGAAGATATTGGCGAAGTCACCACGAAAGGGTTCAGCAATTTCACGAAATTTCCGGAGGATCTCATTGTATGAATGACGAGATCTTTGAAAAGTACTGTGAAGCGGGTGCCATCGCTTCAAGAATTCTTCGAGAGGGCGTGCTTGGTATCAGGATAGGGAAATCATATGCTGATCTCGTAGAAAGCATTGAGTCTAGAGTCAGGGAAGAAGGAGTATCACTCGCGTTTCCCCTCAATCTCTCCTTAAACGAGGACGCTGCCCATGACACCGCTTCCCCCACCGACGTACGGTTATTTGAAAAAGGAGACGTGGCAAAACTCGATCTCGGGGTCCATATCGAAGGGTATATCGCAGACACGGCAACCACTGTCGATCTGGGAAACAACTCACTGCTCCTTGCTGCATCAGAGCAGGCACTCCAAGCAGCAATAAGAAAAGTCCGGCCGGGCACGACTGCAGGTGAACTAGGCGCAGCAATCCAGCACGAGATCGAGAGCCGGGGCTATCGCCCAATCGCAAACCTGACGGGGCATGGACTTGGTCGGTACGTTCTTCACCGCGCACCCACGATCCCCAATGTCGGTATCAACGGCGGGACTATCCTCGAAGAGGGGATGGTCTTTGCGATCGAACCGTTCGCAACTACGGGTAGTGGTCATGTAGGAGAGAAATCCCGGTTGGAGATCTATTCCCAGATCTCACAAAAACCCGTGCGGATTCCTGCCGCGCGTGCCATTCTCGAAACCGTGAAGGATCGCCACGGGCTCCCGTTTTCCCGCCGCTGGCTTAATGAGAGAAAACAGGACATTGCACTCCCGGCACTGGTAAGATCGCACACGCTCCATGTATACCCGGTCCTTGCCGATATCCCGGGTTCACTCGTATCCCAGCACGAGCATACGGTCATTGTGACTCATGATGGCTGCGTCGTCACAACACGATGAGATAGCCTTATTCACTCCGGAAAAGAATAATTAAGGTTACAGCCATGTCTGGAGATTCTGAAGCCCTGCGCATAATGGATGTCGTTCTGACCGCTGAAATTTTCAACCAGAACCCCCAGCTCGATATCAATGACCTGACGCCCGCCTGTCGCGATATTTTTAGTATCACCAGTGCCGCTGATGTGAAGCGGCCGGTCTACGTGAGCGACGGTGTGATCAAACGCACACTGTCCATAGCGGATGCACACCTGAAGATGTCTGCAAACCCCTTTGTTGCGTACGAGGATTTCGGCCAACGCCTCCGAATCACCGCGCTCGAATCTGCAGCACAGTGGTTCCTCAAACAAGGTGGAAAGTCGTTTGTCGAAAAAAACCCAACCCTTGCATTTTATTTTGAAAAAATGGATTCCACGGGTGTGGTCTATTCTACAGTCCGTGCAGCTAACCCGCCCTATGAAGACACCAAGGCACATCTTGATGCACGCCTCTCGAAGCTGATCGGTGAGGATGAGAAACTCCGGGGGGCAATGGATCTGGTAATGATCAGCGCACCCGAGGAAGTGGAGCAGAGAATGGATGACCTTGTCTGCACTCCCTCGCAGCTTGCGGTCATAGCAAAGATCCAGCATGCTCTCAAACACCGCGAGTACCTTCACCGACACCGTATCCACGAAGTGGGTAAACTCCTCTTTGTCGGGCCACCGGGTACGGGTAAAACCTCGATTGCCCTTGCCATGTCCAACACCATGCATATGCCGGTGCTCGAAGTCCGCCTCTCGATGGTCACTTCCCAATACCTGGGCGAGACCTCAAAAAATATCGACCGTATTTTCGAACTGGCAAAAAAGCTCTCCCCATCCATCCTTTTCATCGACGAATTCGATTTTGTTGCAAAGAGCCGGGTTGCCGATGATCACGGAGCCATGAAGCGCGCAGTTAATTCCCTGTTAAAAAATATCGACCGGATAAATCTGATCAAAAACGGTGTGATCCTGATCGGTGCCACCAATCATCCCCAGCTGCTCGATGAGGCAGCATGGAGACGGTTTGATGAGGTAGTAGAATTCTCTTTACCCGATGAGGACATGCGAAAAAATATTCTTCAAAAGGTGACAGCATCCCTCGGATGCGCCATAGACTACCAGATGCTCGCATCCAAAACAGAGGGTTTTTCCGGCTCTGATCTCCGCATGATGATCAAAGAAGCAGTCCTTTCTGCCCTCATGGACAACCGCCAGTCCCTATCCCGTGAGGATATCATGAAAGGTATTCACATGGTGAAGAACCGAGACGCAATCCGGCATCTGAACTGGTTGTAATATGAAGATCACGCTGCTGGGAACCGGCGACGCGATCGGCACTCCGAAAGTTGGCTGCGATTGCCCCCAATGCACGTATGCAAGGCAAACCGGACGGATGCGTTTGCGCACGTCGCTGCTGGTTGAGAATAACAACCGGCACCTCCTGATCGATTCGTCCCCCGATCTCCGCCAGCAGCTTCTCTTAAACGGTTCGCCGCATATCGATGCTGTGATCTGGACCCATGGCCACTACGATCACTTCATCGGATTTGGCGAGTTTTACCGCGTCCAGAACATCCCCCCGGCCTTTGCAGCTCCGCAGGTCCTGAACTACTGCGCAGAATCATTCCGTTTTCTCACATTTGACAAAGTTGCAATCCAGCCATACGAACCATTCGAGATCTTTGGGATTACCGCAACCCTGTTCATGGTCAAACATCCCCCCGCGTTTACCTGCGGTATTCTGTTTGAAACCGACCTGTCGCGGGTGGCATTCACTTCAGATACGAATATCGATATTCCGAAAAAGAGCCTTGATCTCTTAAAGGATCTTGATCTCCTGCTTCTGGATACCCTTATGCCCTCCAACATCTTGATTGGCAAGCACATGAATTATCTCGAAGCCTGTTCACTTGCCGAGCGCCTTAAACCAAAAGATTTCCGCTGTATCCATATGAGCCATATGCTCCCTTGGGAGCTTCCTTACGCTGGAAGAGACGGGGAGATATTCGAATTCCCCTGAATTATTCCCTGCCACGTTTTCACTATTCTGTAAAACCCGTCTATCATGCAGCAATGCTGGCGTGCTTTAGCACCCATACCTTAATGATTTTCAGGTGCCCAACCATAGGTGCATGATTGTAAAAATGCTCGAGCTCGAGAAGGACAAGGTGCGGCTCGTCATCCAGGGGCAGGGTCACACGTTCATGAACGCCCTTGTCGAGGAATTATTAACCGATTCCGATATTGATGTCGCCCGCTACGTGATTGAGTTTCAGTTCTCTGACCCGGAACTCTTCGTAACCACAAAAGGTAAGAAAAATCCCCTCCCTATCATCAAAAAGGCCTGCAAGCGGATCTCCGGTAACTGCAATGAGCTCATCAAGGGTTTAAAAAAGCAGTGATTTCTTTTTATTTTTTCCCATACCACGGTTTTTTCCGACTCCTTTTCAGAAATCGACGAGGGGAAATCCATAACAATTATCAGGATTGAAAAAAAAGGGTAAATATTATGATCAGAAAAAAGTCCCTTTTATTCCTGACTATGATCCTGCTGGTTGCTGTTTGCATTGCGGGATGTACTACACCATCAAGCACGCCCGCAGCTCCGACTGCGACACCGACAACTATCCAGACAGTTCCTCCAACGTTAACTACTGCGCCAACCACGGTACCGGTAACAAATACAGCGGTTACTGTCGCAACTGCGGCGGCCCCGGCCGGAAATGTAATCCTGCATGAAACCGGTATGCTTACGACAAAAACGTATAAAACATACGATTTCAAGGAAATGGGATATAAATTCCTCTATCCGAAAGACAAATTCAAAATCACCATCAAGTCTGACAAACCCGTCTTGGGGTATGCAGTCAATTCGGAACAGGCAGGACAATTACAGGGATCAAACCTCATCCCCCAGTATCAGAGCTATAGCAAAGCTATTGACTGGGGCCTTATTGAACCAAAGATGGTGATGGAAAAGGCAACCGATTCCACAAAAGAATTTACTCTCGAGAATGTAGGGCCACTAACCTATGTTGTTGACAGCAGGTGGATGAGCTATGATCCCATGTATGAAAATACCCCCCCGTTCAGCTACGAAATCACCATTGTAAAGACGGGTGGCCCCTCAACTCAGAAATTTGATTTCCAGAACCGGACACCTGAATTCTAACCAATTCTTTTTTATCCAAAAAAAACCGGTTTATCACGATATTCCGAACTATCTTTCCCACTGCAGTTATTATGAAAAATAAATAGATGGGGGTTCTGAGAGGATAATGAAATAAAAGAAAGATTATTCTTCAGCTCGCTCGGTAAATACGATCGAACCGGAGATACGGGAGATTCTTATCTTCACTTTCATACCAGGCTTGGAATTTGCCACATACATGATGTAACGACCCATCTTCACGACTCCGTCGCCTCGCTTGGAGATCGATTGGATCTCAACATCCATGATCTGACCCTCTTCAAGATTTTCTGATACTGGTTCGGTGCGGGCCTTTCGCTTTCTGACCGGACGGTGACTCCCGCAGGCATCGCAGCGGAGCAGCATGACACGGTCATCCTTGACAAGACGGGTGTCAGGTTTGCCGCACTCAGAGCATATCACGTAATCTTCTACGTAACTCTTGATGATCATTTTCAGGAGCGAGATCTCAAACTTGCCATTAAAGATCGCGCGGTTGCCGTCAATCTTTCCCGAGGTCCCCAGTTCCCCTAAGAGGAACTTCATCAGATGATCCGGTTCGCGGCGGACCTTGCTGACAATATCGGTAAAATTTTCAAGCACCGTTGTCTTGCCCTCCACGTACGCTTTTGCCTCGGGAACTACAAAACGTTCCGAAGATTCGGACTTTTCCGTTATATTGGAATAGGCCTGTTTGAGGAGATTTTCATAAGAGTCCGTCATAGTTGTATAATATAAAGGCGCCCTCAATCCAAAAGACTTTCTCATGAAGCTATGCTCACGAGAGGTGCAAGGTTATTCTATCGTCCAGCAGATGGGCAGATCCCTTATCAGATTCGGTAATAAAAACTCCCGGCATACCGTTGGCAAATTCATGAAATTAAGATAAAAAAAGGTTTTTAGAATGGAATTATACTTTTATTGCTGAAGATACGAGCGCGATCAAATCTTTGTTCTTTTTCACATCTTCGATATCTTTCTGGTTAATACTGGTCACAGCAGCCAGCACCATTCCCCGTGATTCGATCCATTTTTTAAACGTCTCCTCGGTCTGCCCGGGTCTGCCGCCATGCGTGGAGAAAGCAACCGCGGGTTTTCCCATGCACCCTTTCAGATTTACAATTGCTGTATGAATTGCGGGGGTTGGCTTGAACGCCCATACAGGAGAACCGAACACGATGACGTCAAATTCCGATACATCAACGGATTCAGGCTCAGTCTTTGTCAGCTCTTCACCGCGTGCCATCTTGCACCAGATAAGAAACCGGGTGAGTTGCGAGTGGGGTGCAACATCATTAATTTCCACGAGTTTGGAATCGAATGCCGAAGAAAGGTGCTGGGCAACATGACGGGTATTACCGGTCTCGCTGTGATAAATGATGCAGATCTTCATCTACACATGTATAAGCAGCCGGATGCAAAAAAGATATCAGAAAAAAGGGGATTATTTCTTACGGGCCGGTGCTTTCACCGCTTTTTTTGCGGGCGGTTTTGCAATGGCTTTTACCGGTTTTTTCCCATCGTTCTTCTGGAACTGGGGCATCATGCCACGGACTTCCTTTCCAACTTCCTCGATGAGATGATCCTCATCCGCTGCGGTGAGAGCGTTAAAGACCGGGCGGTTTACCAGATTCTCAAGCATCCACTCCCGTGCGAACGTGCCGTTCTGGATCTCTTCAAGGATCTCCTCCATGGCGATATAACTCTCCTCGCCAATGACACGGGGTCCTCTTGTGAGATCGCCATACTGCGCAGTATTGCTGATGTATTTGCGCATGTTTGTCAGTCCGCCTTCGTAGATCAGGTCAACGATGAGTTTTGTCTCGTGAAGCACTTCGAGATATGCCATTTCAGGAGAATAGCCGGCATTAACGAGCGTCTCAAATCCTGCTTTTATAAGGGAGGTCATACCACCGCAAAGAACTGCCTGCTCACCGAACAGATCGGTCTCTGTCTCTTCGCGGAACGAGGTTTCGAGAACAACTGCCCGGGTTGCTCCAATGCCTTTTGCATACGCAAGAGCGATCTTATGCGCACTACCCGAGTGATCCTGGTGGATGGCGATAAGTGCAGGTACACCTTTGCCTTCTTCATATTGGCGGCGCACCATGAAACCGGGGCCCTTCGGGGCAACCATGATAACGTCAACAGTAGTTGGGGGGACAATCTGCCCGTAGTGAATATTGAACCCATGCGAGAACATCAGGCATTTGTTTGCAGTCAGGTGCGGCAGGATCTCTGAACGGAAGACCGCACCCTGGTGCTCATCGGGTAAAAGGATCTGGATGATATCTGCCCGCTTGACCGCCTCTGCAATCGTCAGCACTTTCATGCCATCCCTGGTTGCCGCGTCCCAGCTCTTACCTTTCCGCAGCCCAATCACGACATCAAGTCCGCTGTCTTTTAAGTTCAGCGATTGTCCTCGTCCCTGGGAACCATAGCCGATAACAGCGATGCGCTTGCCTTTCAGCACACCGATATCCGCATCCGCCTCATAGTATTTTTCCATCATGATAGTTCCCTTTGATATCAGCAACAAAGCACATAAATATTATATGAAAAAACTAAAGAAGCACACTTGAATAGAGCGATAGGCTGCCATGACCATTACCACACCCACAGACCAGGATTCAGACAGAACATTCAACAGGGAACTGCCGGACGTGCAGGCATCTTTCCCCGATGTCCGGATCAATCTCACCCGGGTCGGCGTGAAGAACGTAAAAAAACTTGTCGAAGTGCACCGGCATGAGAAACGCCCGGTTATTTTTATCTCAAATTTTGATGTCTATGTCGATCTGCCCGGAAGCTTAAAAGGAGCCAACCTTTCACGGAATTTTGAAGTGATCGATGAGGTGCTCCAGCAGGCGATCGATGGCGATGTGAACATGATCGAAAAACTCTGCAGCGTGGTTGCCCGGAAACTGCTCGACCGGCATGAATATGCAGACAGGACAGAAGTTTTCATGCGCAGCGAGTTCATGGTCAAGCGTGAGACACCGGTCAGCCACACCGTCTGCCATGAAGTCGTAAAGGTGCATGCCCGGGCCGTTGCACGCCGTACGTTCAGGGAGCCAATCGTGAGAAAGAGCATAGGCGCGGAAGTGACCGGGATGACCGCCTGCCCCTGCGCCCAGAATATCATGAAGGAACGGGCAATGCGGGTGTTGCAGGGCCTCAACGTTGACAGGCACAGCATCGATGCGTTCTTTACCGAAGTTCCCATGGCAACCCACAACCAGCGCGGAAAGGGGTTTCTCTGTATAGAAACAGACGATGACCAGCATGTCGATCTCTCAAAGATCATCAGTATCCTGAAAGACTCGATGAGCGCAGGCATATACGAACTCCTGAAACGAGGTGATGAAGGGCATGTTGTGCTCGCCGCGCACAAAAATCCCCGGTTTGTTGAAGACTGTGTCCGGCAGATGGCCAAGAAAGTTCTTGCAGAATTTGAGTATCTCTCCGGAGATTCTGTCGTCACGATCAAGCAGACCAACGAAGAGAGCATCCACCAGCATGATGCCTATGCTGAACGGACGGCAACCATTGCCGAATTGATCGATGAAATGAATGGCGAAAACAGAAATGCCGATGAATAAATGAGGGTAGGTAAAAAAACTATTATTTGTATGATTGGTTAGTTGAAATTCCAAAAAAAAATTAATAAATGCTTTTTTTTCAAAATAAAACCGATTTTAATTTTATTTCATTTTATTTATCGGCACATGAACGGATAATAAAGGTTATTAGAGCGCTCGTGTAAAATAGATTTGAACGTACCTTGTACGGTCACTTATCTCGAGATGAGAGATGTATACAGCAATTTTGTACTGCTATACGAACAACTCAACATAAAATGAGGCGATAATATTGTCGAAAGTTGTAGAGATTTCCCCAACCACAAGACATGAGGGACACTCCAAGCTGGTCTTGAAGGTTAACGACGCTGGCATCATCGAAACGGGTAACTGGTGCTCCATTACCCCGGTGAGAGGCGTTGAGAAACTTGCTGTCGGAAAGACACCGGAGCAGGTTCCCAAGATCGCGTCCCGTGTCTGCGGTATCTGTCCGGTTGCACACAACCTGGCAGCCACCGAAGCAATGGAAGCATCCATCAAGTGCGAGATCCCCAAGGACGCAAAGATGCTTCGTCAGATTGTTCAGCTGGGCAACCGGCTGCACAGCATTGCACTGCACGATATCCTGATCCTGCCCGATTTCTATATACCGGGTACCGAGACCAAGATCAACCCGTTCACGGCAGAAGAGCCGGTACGCTCTGTTGCAAAGCGGATCCAGAGACTCCGTGAGATCGGACAGACCATCTGTCAGATCGCCGGTGGCGAAGCAATCCACCCGAGCAACACCCGTGTCGGTGGTATGTACCGCAACTGCTCTGAACTGGCAAAGACCAAGATGTACGACCTTGCAAAGGAAGGCCTCGTCCTTGCCCACGCTCAGTCTGAGTTCATGATCGCGGTCATTCGCAGCTACCACAAGAGAGACTTTGTGGATGTTGGCGGCATGAAGGTCCCGATGGTCAAGGAACTCGGTTACCACAACCAGGGCTACCTTGCAACCCACGCATTCTATGGCAGCTCAAGCCTTGACGAATGCCCCAGCTGGGACATCAACCGGTTCAAGGAAGTACGTCCATGGGACTGGTATATGGGTGAGATGGAAATCTCGCTCGAAGAGCCAAGATACCCCATCGGCGGAACTACCAAACTCGGTACCAAGGTCAACCCCCAGATGGAAGCCTGCACCGGTATCCCGATGTACGACGGCCAGCCCGTTGAAGTCGGTCCCCGTGCACGTCTCGCAGTCTACAAAGGCTACGATGAGAAAGGCACCCAGGGACAGAACATTGCCCGTGAGATGGAGTACCAGGACTGCTTCTACGAGATGATGGACTGCATCGACGAGCTCAACACAAGCGGAAAGGTCGTTGCAGACTACATCCCTGATGGTGACGGTTCACTCGGCTGGGCATCCAACGAAGCCCCCCGTGGCACCGATGTCCACATGACACGCGTCAAGGACTGGAAGGTCCAGTACTTCTCCATGCTGGTTCCGACCACCTGGAACTTTGCAACCTGCAGCGCAGCACTCAAGGGTGCACCCTGGCAGCTTGCCGAAGTCATCATGCGTGGGTATGACCCCTGTGTGTCATGTGCAACCCATATGATCGTGATCGATGAGGACAACCGGTTAGTGGCCCAGAAACTCATCGAGTGAGCGTACATAAATGCTGTATCCAGAGATCGTGATTGTAGGGTGTGGAAACCCCCTGTTTGCCGATGACGGGTTCGGACCCGCTGTTGCAGAAGAGTTGCAGAAGCTCTCACTTCCCGACAAGGTGAAAGTAGAAGACGGGGGCCTTGGTGCCCCCCATTTTATTTTTACCATTCTCGACCCGGAAGTGACGAAACGACTCATCATTGTAGATATTGCGGATTTTGGGGCGGAACCCGGTTCAATTGCGAAGTTCCGTGTCGAAGACCTGCCCCCGGGCAGTTACCGCGATGCACATTCCTGGGATCTCACTGAACCGCTGGAGCGGATCAAAGACCAGATCGATATCACGGTTATAGGATGCCAGCCAAAATACGTCTCCGATCCCGACATGGTAATCGGGATTTCCGATGAAGTTTCAAAAGCTATTCCCAAGACAGTACAGATCGTACTGGATATGATTGGTGTTGATTATGGGACTACTAGACAGTGTCTTCAAGAAGAACGTCAGCGCGGAACCCCAGAAACCTGTGGCTCCACAGAAAGCCGCTGATGTAGCAAAACCAGTAGAAACAAAAAAGGAGGTTAAGCCTGTGGCAGACAAAATTACAGTGGGCTATACACACCTGAGTGGGTGTACCGGTTGTACTG
>JANXYM010000022.1 GCA_025350045.1 Methanomicrobiales archaeon
TATGATGTCGGCTATGGCTTCCGGATTGGTTCTGCATAAATCCAGAAGCTCTTCGCGGTTGACTGCCATCAATTTCTATGAAGAGTTATTAGTATTTTGATCTGCCGGTTTGTTTGTCAGAAGATATCTGAATAGTTACAAGTTTTTTTAATAAAATGGTTCTTTGAAGATTATTCGAACTTCGTACTCTATTGTTTTTTAAAAAGACCGTGGGGGTTGCAAATCGTACCGCATAGTTTTTCTGTACCTGCGTCAAGTAGGATTGTATGATCAAGGTTGCCATCAACGGATATGGTACAATTGGCAAGCGTGTTGCCGATGCGGTCGCTGCCCAGAAGGATATGAAAGTGATCGGAGTCTCGAAGACTCGCCCAAACGCCGAGGCATTTGTCGCGAAACAGCGGGGATATCCACTCTATATTGCTGATCTCTCCAAGAAAGCCACTTTTGAAAAAGTCGGTCTTTCTGTCGCGGGATCGGTAGAGGATATGTGTAAAGCCGCTGATATCATCGTCGATGCGACACCAGGGGATGTCGGGGCTACAAACAAACCACTCTATGAAAAACTGGGGAAAAAAGCACTCTGGCAGGGTGGGGAGGAGCATGAGATTGCCGGGTTCTCGTTTAATTCATCCTGCAATTACGTGGGAGCTATCGAAAGACAGTTTGTCAGGGTGGTTTCCTGTAACACAACTGGGCTCTGCCGGATCATTCATGCAATTGATAAAGAATTCGGGGTTGCCCACGTACACGCAATCATGGTTCGCCGCGGTTCCGATCCCGGTGAGATCAAAAAAGGACCGATTGACGCCATTGTTCTGGATCCCGTGAGCGTTCCCAGCCACCACGGCCCGGATGTCCTATCGGTGCTCCCCCATATTTCAATCGTTACCATGGCGATGATCGTGCCAACCACGATGATGCATATGCATGCGATCCGAATCACCACAAAGAAAGAAGTATCGAAAGAGCGGGTCATAGAACTGGTGAAAAATCACCCCAGAATGGGTTTGATCAAAAAGACTGCGGGGATTCGGAGCACCGCGGAGCTCAAGGAGTTCGCCATGGATCTTGGAAGACAGCGGGCGGATCTGTACGAGAACTGTATCTTTGAAGATTCGATCTATGCCAATAAAACCGATCTCTGCTTCTTCCAGGCAATCCACCAGGAAGCAGATGTGGTTGTTGAGAACATTGATGCAATCCGCGCGATGATGGGCGGGCAAAAAGATGGGGCAACGTCCATAAAAACCACCAATGATGCGCTCGGGTTTACACCGATCCAGAACAACCATTAACACCCATCATCACCTATTATTTTCAATGGATGCGTACGAACGGGTTACCCGTAACACAGTTGAGATTGTAACAGAAGACGATCTCCGTTCGCTACTTAACAAACCCACAAAAAAGGTCTATGCAGGCTACGAACCCAGTGGTGAGATCCATCTTGGCCACCTGGTCACGGTTAACAAACTGGTAGATATGCAGGCTGCCGGATTCGATGTCGTTGTACTGTTGGCTGATGTGCATGCATTCCTCAACCGCAAAGGAACCATGGAAAAAGTGCGGGAACTTGCTGATTATAACCGCCGCTGTTTTGAGGGGCTTGGATTAAAAAACGTCCAGTACGTGCTGGGTTCCGATCTCCAGCTCAACCGAGACTACGAACTTCTCATGCTCCAGCTCTCGCAGCAGATCACGCTCAATCGTGCCACCCGCAGTATGGATGAGGTAGGACGGCAAATGGATCATCCCACCGTTTCCCAGATGATCTACCCGATCATGCAGATGGCGGATATCGCAATACTTGGGGCAGATGCAGCAGTAGGAGGTATCGATCAGCGCAAGATCCACATGCTTGCGAGGGAGCATCTGGTCAATTTCGGCTATCCTGCACCTGTCTGCATTCACACACCAATCCTGAACGGGATTGACGGAAAGAAGATGTCTTCTTCACAAGGAAATTTTATTTCTGTTGCAGATACGGAAGAAGAGATAAAAAAGAAATGCCAGAAAGCATTCTGCCCGCCGGAAATTCCCGAGAACCCGATACTCCAGATCTTCCAGTACCACATCTTCCCACGCATTCCGGAGATAACCATCAAACGACCAGAGAAATTCGGCGGTGACAGGATTTTTTCAAGTTACCTGGATTTGGAAACCGCCTATGGAAAGAGCGAAGTGCATGCTATGGATCTCAAGAAATCGTGTGGTGAATCACTTGCAGAGATCCTTGCCCCGGTACGAGACTACATCCAATGAACACCCAGCAATGTCAGGATTGTGACCCCCTGTGAGTCTTGAAAAAAAAGAGGATCGATTTGATCAACTTATAGAGGAGATGGGTATCCGTATCAAAGATGCAGACCAGTTTAAGGTACGGGAGGATGTCTTTGACGAAGTCACTCTTCTTGCACTTTACAAACTGGTGCACAAAAAATGGTTATCGTTAATCGGTGGCTCAATTAGCACCGGAAAAGAGGCTAATGTATTCTACGGTGAGCGGGACGGGGCGGCAATTGCCATCAAGATTTACCGGATCCGTACTGCGAATTTTACCACCATGAGTTCCTATGTCACGGGGGACCGCAGGTTTTCACATGTAAAAAAAGCCAAAAAAGATCTCATCTTTGCATGGACCAGAAAAGAGTTCTCCAACCTGGTACGGGCGCGAGACGCGGGTATTGCTGTACCTGAACCAATCGTCTGGGACAGGAATATCCTGATTATGTCTTTCATTGGAGAGGGCGAAATTGCATATCCGCAACTGCGGAATGTAACCATGGAGGATCCTGCAGAGGTCTATGAAACGATCACCAGCACGATCGATATTCTGTACAACAAAGCTGAACTGGTGCATGCAGATTTGAGCGAATTCAATATTTTATACGGTGACAAACCCTATTTCATAGACATGGGGCAGTCTGTTACCCGCGATCATCCCCGGGCGCTCCAGTTCCTGATGCGGGATATCCGTAATATCAACCGGTATTTTAAAAACCGGTGTGATATCCGTAAGGATTTTGATCTGTTCAATGCTGTTACCGGACTGAATGTTGCCGAACCATGATAACCGTTGAATGCCAATGGATGAGTGTCGAAACGTTATGCAATTAAAATATAATCATATCAAAACTAAGGTGAATCAAACATGATGCAGGAAGTCAAGATCGCCGGAAGCAGGGTCGGTGTCCTTATTGGAAAAGGTGGCGCTACCAAGAGAGAGCTCGAGGTCAAAACCCACGCCACCATCACCATTGACAGTAAAGAGGGTATTGTAAAGGTTGAAGGTACTGAAGAGCACACCATCTCACTCCTCCGGGCTGTCGAGATCATTAACGCTATCAACTGCGGATTCTCTCCCGAGCGTGCATTTGAGATGATCGAAGACGAAGATCTGCTGCTTGAAGTGATCGATCTTTCAGGAATGGCGGATGGTCCGCGCCAGTTGGACAGGCTCAGGGGCCGGATCATTGGTAAAGACGGCAGGGCTCGCGAACAGATCGAAGATATGACCGATGTGGAGATTTCAGTATTTGGGAAAACTGTCGCCGTGATAGGGTATCCCGAGCAGCTTAAAACCGCCCGGGCTGCAATCGATATGTTGATCGAAGGCGTCCCTCACGAGAATGTCTTTGCCTTCCTAGACCGGAAGAAGAAAGAAGCAAAACAGGATATGATCAGTTATTATTATTGAACGCAGGAACTGCTGAACGTCCTGCAATTATATTTATGTTTTTGCTGAATTTCCACTGGAAAATAAATTGGAATAAAATGGCTTATTTGTTAAACTGCCACAATATCAGAGAGTTTTCAATGGAATCTATGGGGTATTAAGTACAAGGGTTTGACATGCTGATCTGTGAGCTTCCGATTCCTGCTGAACTGATACAGCGGTACTCTCAGGCAGGTATTTCTGAACTCTACCCACCTCAGGCGGAATGTGTTGAACGGGGTATATTCGATAGAAAAAACCTGCTCGTCGCAATACCCACTGCAAGCGGAAAGACACTGGTTGCCGAGATGGCTATGCACAGCCACATAGCAGCGGGGGGAAAATGCCTCTATATTGTGCCCTTAAAAGCGCTCGCCAGCGAAAAATACGATGAGTTCGGCGACAAGGGTGTCCGTGTCGGTATTGCAACCGGAGATCTTGACCGGCGTGATGATATGCTGGCAAGAAATGATATTATCGTTGCTACGAGCGAGAAGGTAGACTCTCTCCTGCGTAACAATGCACGCTGGATCAGCGACATCACCCTTATTGTCGTCGATGAGGTCCACCTGATTGACTCTGATAATCGCGGACCGACCCTTGAAGTGGTGATCGCAAAAATGCGGTACCGCAATCCCGCTATGCAGGTGATCGGACTTTCTGCAACGATCGGCAATCCAAAAACGCTTGCCGGGTGGCTGGAAGCTGAACTGGTCACCAGCAGCTGGCGTCCTGTCGATCTGCGACAGGGAGTGTTCTATAACAACCGCATCCACTTCCGTAATGGGGAACGCGCAGTAAAGCAGGTATCAAAGAGTTTTGATGACCTCAACCTCTGCCTCGACACTATCGCAGAAGGTGGCCAGTGTCTCGTCTTTGTCTCATCCCGCCGCAATGCCGAGGCGTTTGCAAAACGGGCTGCCTCTGCTATCAAATGCGAAGACCCTGCACTTACTGCCTATTCTGAGAAGCTGGGTGGCCTTGCCGAGACAGAAATGGTCAAAACGCTGGCTGCATGCGTAGCCAAAGGTGCTGCCTTCCACCATGCCGGGCTGAGCCGCTCTGAGAGAGCGATCATCGAAGATGGGTTCCGTAAGGGTCTGATCAAATGTATATCTTCAACACCTACGCTCGCTGCAGGGCTCAACCTGCCTGCCCGGAGAGTGATCATACGGGATTATTTGCGGTTTTCCTCCGGGGGGGGGATGCAGCCGATTCCGGCGAGTGAATATCACCAGATGGCAGGGAGGGCAGGGCGCCCCCGACTCGATCCGTACGGCGAGGCCGTGTTGATTGCAAAGGATGAGGGGCAGATAGAAGATCTCTTCGAATGGTATATCGAAGCTGCTGCAGAAGACATACATTCAAAAATTGCCGAGCCGGCTGCACTCTACACCCACGCCCTCTCGCTTATAGCATCCGGTTTTGCCAAAACCAGAACGGAACTCATGGATTTTATGAACCGGACATTTTATGTCCATGAACACCGGCAGGGTCGCACGATGAAGAAAGCAGTTGATGCTGCACTCGCATTCCTCGTATCATCAGAGATGGTTGTGGAAGTGGGTGAACACCTTGGAGCCACAGAATTTGGCAGCATAGTATCCCGGCTGTATATCGATCCCCGCAGTGCAGAGATGATCGTCCGGGCACTTCGCGAACAGAAGGATTATTCAGATCTCGGCATCCTGCAGGTAATCTGCAATACACCGGATATGCCCAATCTCTATGCAAGGAATGCCGATATGCCTGCGCTTGACCGCATGCTGGAAGAACATGAAGGTGAACTCTGGGTTACACCCCCTCTTGAAGAGGAGGAGGCCGAAACCTATTACCGTGCATTGAAAACCGCCATGCTCCTGTCCGATTGGGCAGATGAACTTCCTGATGCAAAGATTTGTGAGAGGTACTCGGTCGGTCCCGGTGATGTGCACGGAATGGTAGAGAGTGTCAACTGGCTCCTGCATGCAACCGTTGAGCTCTCCCGTATGTTTGCAGCATCCATCCACCCGAAAATGCGGGAATTCGAGATCTGCATGAAGAACGGGATCCGTCGCGAACTGCTCCCACTGGTGAACCTGCGGGGAGTCGGACGGGTGAGGGCTCGACGCCTCTTTAACAATAACATTACTTCTCCGGACGGATTGCGGGCTGCGGGAATTGAGATCGTAACACAAATCCTTGGTCAGGGAATTGCAGAACAGATCTTTGCCCAGCTGCACAAAAGCGCCGGCACGGTCTCATCGATTGATGATAGGAATACGATAACCGGACAGTCACTGCTGTCAAGATTCGGGTAAGTGAGTGAATGACAGACGATAAAAAAATGGTGGATTCTTCGGGATCCGAAATTATCAAACCAGTCTTGGATCAGCAGGATAGCGTTCCTGTGGGGGATGTGGCCTGTGATGTACTTGCGGCAACCTGCTTCATTGAAAACCGGAACACATTTCTCCACAAGATCCGTACGATTGCAGAATCGTTCGATACCCATATTATCTGCTTCAACGCCGACATGCTTGCCGGTAAACGGCACGCACGAACGGCATTACATCATGCTGTACGATCTTTTCACAACCGATCGATGGTATCTAACACCCTTGAGATGGAGGCGCTCCTATTCGCAGCCGGTTCACGCCAGTGCTCGATAGCATCTTCGTTCGGGGTTCATGATGGGGATAATTCCCTATTGGTATGCTGTTATCCCACCCGCGAAGGGATCTGGGACGCGCTTGCGCCATTGCTGAATATTACCAATCGGAAGGAAGAGATTATCAATCATCCGAAACGGACTTATCTCATGGAGCTCTTTGGAATTACAGAAGAAGAGAATGCCTCGTGTTCCGGAGATCATATCACCGAACTTGTCCTCGAACGCATTGCACTCCTTGAAGTGTACCGGTAGTGGATCCGCAGAATAAGAATTATAGGCAATGAAAAAAATGGATCTGTGGATTCTGACACCATGGGTCAGAGTTACATAATAATTGTTTTAGTTATAATGTTGTCCAAAACCCCTGTATTGTGCCTTCCCTCAATAAAGAATACAAAAAAAGTGTCACGCAAATATTCTCACTTGTACTATTGTGTCAATATGGGCCAGTAGCATCCTGACATTTTTTGCAAACAAATGTGTACCTGTATCCTGGTATTTACCCCGGAGTGCATGGTCAAGAAAACCCATTGAGTAAACTAGTTGCACAAAATTATGCTCTGTAGAAAACCTCAATAACGAGAAATTGTAAGAACCTGTGAATGTTGCATACAATCATTTTTCCGGCGATCTCCTTCATCTGAACCGCGAATCTCCGAGCCTTCAGATCGCCACTGAACTTTCTTTTCAGGACTGA
>JANXYM010000045.1 GCA_025350045.1 Methanomicrobiales archaeon
GAGAAGGATCACGAGGGACACCTGCCGGAACGAAATGGCCGGGGTACTGCGGAGTCGGTGATCTTCTCCGGGCTCCCTGCATGGATCCTCATCCTGTTTTCTGCCATTTCCGGTTTTGCCGATCATTCCACAGGGAATGAACAACGCTTCTGCCATGGCATGGGGAAATTGTATCGCATGGCTGGGCAGGTGACCTGACCAGTGCATATATTGTCATATCGTCTGTTCACGGTACTGAAAAAACCGGAAATGGCAGAAAACAGGATGAGGATCCATGCAGGGAGCCCGGAGAAGATCACCGACTCCGCAGTACCCCGGCCATTTCGTTCCGGCAGGTGTCCCTCGTGATCCTTCTCTGCCAAAGCAGATGCGGTCAGGATCAGGGTCAGTACCCCAATGATGATCGTGAAGGTGGCGAGGCTTTTTCGTTGTGTGGTCATGGAGATTTCTTGTTCACCAGGGTGAACGGATACTTGTATGACACTTTATTCATATCAACGGCTCAATTCCGACAAATTTTGCCACATCCTGCAGGAAAAAGCAGGATTTTTTCGCATGTGGGGGGCAGGACCGGTTTGATTTTCCCGCGGTATTTCCCGACAATACGCACGGTATTTTCCCAACCGGGGAACAAAGAACGACGTCAAACAGGTGAAACCGAAATACTTAACAATTGTGAAGTTCCATGATACAATGGTGATCCACTATGAGGGATCGTTTTTGTTGTAAATCCAAACGAGAAGAGCACTATCAGAAAGATCGGGCACCTGCCACCATCGGCAAAGCTCGTATACAAAGTGCTTGAGAACGGTGACCAGCTGACCCAGAAGGATCTCATCCGCGAGACCTCCCTGCCGTCACGAACCGTGCGGTATGCACTGAACCGGCTCAAAGAGGAACAGTTTCTCATCGAGCGCCATTATTTCATCGACGCCCGCCAGAGCCTCTATGGCCTGAACCAGCCTCCAAAGGAGGTGGTTGCGGTATGATGCCGGCCACGTATGAGTCCACTAAAGCACGAAAATCCCCTGACCCCCGGTGCGGTGTTGATGCCATCACCCTCGCCTCATTCTTTTTTCCGGGAATAGTATTCCGGGAAATTATCCCTGCAATTACCCTGACATTTCTTTAGCGCTTTTCAATGCATTCGTTTTCTCAACGATAATGGGATTGCGGCAAAATTGACTCCAATCTTTGAGTATATTTCTCTTCGTAGCAACCTGTTGTGAGAAGATGTACCGTCACTGCCGCACACGATGAAGACTGCCGGTGCCGGTTACCCGATCACGCGGAGAGGTTACGATTATGACAGACAAGAAATTCTGGGACAAGAAGATCGAGACCCTGCCACGCAGGGAGCTGGAAAAGTACCAGCTCAAACTCCAGAACAATGAGCTGGCATTTGCCCGCAGGGGATCGCCCTATTACAAGAAAGTCCTGCCGAAAACAAAACTGAAATCAATCGAAGAGATCGCTGCGCTGCCGTTCGTGACCAAGCAGATCATCCGCGAGCACCAGCAGGCAGAAAAACCATTCGGGGATATGGTCGCGGTTCCCGAGCGGGAGATCGTGTACATCTCCGCTTCGAGCGGCTCGACCGGTGTCCCGACCTCATCACCGTTCACTGCACAGGACTTTGAGGACTTTATCGACTGCCAGGCCCGGCTCTTCTGGCGGAGCGGAATGCGGAATACCGATCGTTATATCCATGCGCTGAACTTCTCGCTCTTCATCGGGGGCCCGTGCGTGCTTGGCGCACAGAAACTCGGGGCGCTCAGCATCCATGCCGGCTCCATTCCCTCCGAGCGGTTGCTGAACTTCGTCAAACAGTTCCAGCCTGGCTGGACCTGGACCACCCCCTCATTTGCATGGTACCTTGGTGAGACCGCAAAGAAGGCCGGCATCGACCCGGCCAAGGACCTGAGTATCCGGAATATCATCTGTTCCGGAGAGCCCGGCGGGGCAATCAAAGAGACCCGGGAGAATTGCTAATTTCCCTTTTTTCCGTACAAATATAACCGAATACGCAGACATCGCGAAAATGTAACAGAACCGCACTCGCTTTCGGTCTGGATTCCTTCAAATTTTTCTTTTTTTTTTGAGAGCTATCGCTAGACCATATGATTTT
>JANXYM010000080.1 GCA_025350045.1 Methanomicrobiales archaeon
GATGAGGTATATGGAATGATGCAGCATGTGAAACGGGATCCTCTCGGGGGGGTATATCTCTTCAACCAGGAGAAGATCGTTCACTACGATGCGCAATCGGGTTTTTATGAGGTTCTTGCCCGGGATGACCTGACCCAGGAACAGATTACCATAAATGATATTGCTGCAGGATCCGATGGCAACCTCAACATAGCAACCGACGATGGAATATATATCTGGCGGGACGGGGGGATATATCGTCACCTGAACCGGTTTGAAGGGATTGGGACATCAGAGATTGTCAAAACGGTCAATGTGGATATTGAGAACAGGGTCTGGTTTGGTACCCAGGGATTTGTTGGTTATTATAGTGATAATACCCACCCGGAATATCTCATAATGGTAAACCCGGTCACCCCGCAGGGGACGCTGATTCCTTTTACCCGGGTACCTGTTACTTCCTTAACGCCAGGTCCATCCGCCACTCCCGCGGCCAGTCCTTCCCCGGATTCATCCTCCCTTATGACCACCGTTTCCCGGATCACGGATCCCATAACGCGTGCCATCAGTGCGCTTGCAAAAAAATTTGGCGCAAATATCCTGACCTGATCGCAAAAAATAGGTATTGAACGGTCTGGGGAATCTACCCCTTTTTTCTTCGAACTATCATTTTGGCGAGTGTTTTTTTAGTTCCGGAGAAGCAGACAGGAACAAAAGTTCACGTATGAATAATGAAGAAATCGGTATTGTGTGAGAGTTCCCCGCCTCAATCGAACACCGTGAGGTCCAGAGACATCCCGGCCCCATTGGCAACGTTTTCGTAAAAAGACCATAGGAACTTTTTTTTAAAATACGGCTCTGTTGAAACCCTTAAGAGAAACATACCTGTCGCTCTTGGGAACTCCGGCACTTCGTGCTTTTTGCCCCCGCCGCTTCAGGCATCCCCCAGTACTGCGATAGCCCGCCAGAAGGTTGAGGGAAAAACCGGGGGTCGAAGGGATACTCCCCCTGGACTGCCTCCCCCCTTGGGGAGAGAGGGGGTCACCATCCCGGCAGCCGCAAGATAATAGTTGAACAACGAGAAAAAGAGGGTTTCAACAGAGCCAAAAAAACAGCAGGTAGCGGTTATTTTCTTTTTTTCTTGAGCTCTTCATTACAATACTGCTCTATCGAATCGATAAGAGCTTTTTTGGCCCGTTTTACCCGGGTTTCATTATCAGAGAAGAAATCTGCGGCAATATACCGGAGCGTGGTGATGTAATACTGGTAATGGGGGAATTCCCGTTCGAATTCGGTGATCCGGTTCATTGCCGCCTTCTTGTCCTGGTTCAGCAGATCAAACGAAAGATCAAAGAGTTCGATAATGGAAGCGGGCATCCCTTTTGTGGTGGCCAGTTTCCGGAAACTCTGGTAGGTAATTTTCTTTGTCAGGAGCAGGGATAACTTCAGACCAAGGTAGACCGGTTCGAGATCATCAGGATACTGCTTGATCAACTGGTTCACAACCCCTGCTGCTCCCGCAGCATCGCGGTTCTCCAGTTTGAAATAATACATCTCCCGCAAAAAGACCATGTCGGAATAGAACCGTTCGGAGCCGATCTCGAGCAGGCGCTTCTTCATCTCGCCATTTTCCATGATCTTGGCGTT
Source organism: Methanomicrobiales archaeon (assembly GCA_025350045.1). GTDB lineage: Archaea > Halobacteriota > Methanomicrobia > Methanomicrobiales > Methanospirillaceae > Methanoregula. Next base: position 1,627 of record JANXYM010000080.1, read on the forward strand.
CTTCAGCCCCACTTCTATGAACCATATCTCGCTCGGGAACCATTCGATGCCCAGAAAGATCATCTGCCAGAAGATCTTTTCGAGAAATGCCGGATCGTCGACATCCAGTTGCCTGAGTTCATGTACCGGAGGCTTGATCCGGGCCAGGTTGAGCAGGGTTTCTCTCGCCAGGAGCTCCATCTCACCGGGACGCTGGTTTCTCTGGACCGCTTCATCTTTTTTAAATTCCCTTAAGGAAAGTTCATACTGGCAGTATGCCACTGCAACGCCGATCTTCGCATCGAGCACTGCATATTTTTTTAAGAATTCCAGGGCATGACCATAGTCACTGTTCTTGAGGAGTTTCAGGCCGACTACGAGATTTATACCGATATCTGCATTCTTCCTCTTTTTTAAGCGAAGTGCATTGAGAATGACCCGTTTCACATAATCAAAATCATTGATATTCTGACTTGCGTCGAGCACCTTGAACGTGATGCCATCGATAAAATCATCATAGAATTCATCGGTGATATCGGGAAACGATTTTTCCAGGGCGGAGATCATATGCCCGAAAAAGACCGGAAGGTTTTCATCAACCTTTAGGGTATTGCGTTCGATATACCCCGAAAAATCTTTTTTCAGCAGGTTCAGCTTGTCGTAGACAATCGCATCGGTAAGCTGTTCTCCCCGCATATAGGGAAAATGGCATTTCCTAATATTAAAAGGTATGACAGACGGGGTTATGCTTCGTCTGCCGTATAATAATAGAATTCACCGGATGATTTCTGTTCCCGGTCCAGGAATGACCCGGGTTTATTGATCCGGGGTCTCCCGCTCTGGTCTCGCCGGAAGGTGACATCCAGCTCGTCAAGGAACCGGTTCATCCCGTCCCGCATCTTGAACGGCCCGGCAGCAGTTCCGGCAATCCCCGGCTCACCTTCAAAGACCAGGATCCGTTCGCTGATCATATCGATTAAGTAAATGTCGTGATCGATCACCATGATGCCGACTTGTTTTCCTTCGGCATGATGCTTGATCATCCGGGTGACATTCACCCGCTGCTCAACATCGAGGTGGGCGCTCGGTTCATCAAGGATGTACACATCGGCATCTCTTGATAAGCATCCGGCAATGGTTACCCGCTGGAGCTCCCCGCCACTGAGAGCATCCACGGAAGACTGGAGTATGGGTTCAAGTGAGAGCGATTCGATGATCTCGTGCTGGTAATAGGAAGTGTCGAATTTGTTTGTGCACCCGCGCAGGTACATCTCCACGCTGTCGGATGTGTCGGCCTTGATATACTGGGGTTTATACGAGATTTTCAGGTTTGTCTCCATCTTACCTGTTGTGGGTGTTTCCACTCCTGCAAGGAGTTTTGCAAAGGTACTTTTTCCCATACCATTTGCGCCGACTATCCCGAGCACTTCCCCGCTCCTGACCGTACCGCCGGAGATCGCCAGATGGAACGATTCGTACTCCTTTGTCATGGGAGGAATGACAAAGAGATCCTCACGGTGGGATCCCTTGTCATGCGCCCGCTTCTCAAAGACCACCTGCGTGGTCCGGAACCGGACGTTCTCTTCTGCCAAAAATCCCTCAAGGTACTGGTTGATACCCACGCGGACGCCCTTGGGCCGGGTGATGATCCCAAAGACTGCGGGTTTGCCATAGCCCACGTGAACGGTATCGGCAAGCATATCGAGGATTGCCAGGTCGTGCTCAACGACAACTACGGGTCGCTCGGCCGCCAGTTCCCGGATCAGTTTGGCTGCTGCAATCCGCTGGTAGATATCCAGGAACGGGGTGATCTCATCGAGGAAGTAGAGATCCGCATCCCTTGCCAGGCAGGCTGCAATTGCCACCCGCTGGAGTTCCCCCCCGCTCAGCGTGCTGATATCGTGGTCGAGTATCGCATTGAGCTTGAGCGCGGGCAGCATCTCGGCAAGTTTATTGCGCTCATCCGTTTTTTTGAGGAGGGCCCGGACCGTTCCCGTGAACACTTTGGGTATGTAATCGATATACTGGGGTTTTGATGCGATCTTCAAGCTCTTTTTGGAGACGGTCTGGAGATAATCGAAGAGTTCGGTGCCTGCGTACCGCCTGAAGATCTCCTCCCAGGCAACTTCGGTATCGAAGGTCCCGAGATTGGGGCGGAGCTGGCCGGAGAGGATCTTGACTGCCGTGCTCTTCCCGATCCCGTTAGCGCCGAGAATGCCGGTGACTTTTCCTTCGAGAGGAATCGGGAGTCCGTAGAGGGCAAACCCGTTCTTTCCATACCTGTGTGTCGGGTGCTCCAGTTCTTCAGGCAGGCTGACGATATCGATTGCGCCAAACGGGCATTTTTTTATGCAGATGCCGCAGCCCACACAGAGTTCCTCGGATATGACTGCCTTGCCCTCTTCTCCGATAATAACGGTTTCATCACCGGTTCGTACCCGGGGACAATACATGATGCATTCCGTGCCGCATTTCCTGGCATGGCACCGGTCTTTATGAACAATCGCTATTCTCATGAGGATCAAAAAATGTTCGTGATTATTTTGGCATTGCAGTCAGCAGGATGGTCCAGGACATGAACCAGAAGGCAAAGGTCATGAAGCCCTGGTAGAACCAGTCCTTTGCCCCGAGTTTGTCGGTATCCATCCCCAGCAGCATGAAGATATGCTTCTGGACGACAATTCCTGCAAGCATCAGCATGAGTGCAAGAAGCCCGGCATCGGTGCTATAGGATAGGGTAATGTAGTATGACAGTCCGCCAACAAAGATACCAATAAGACTGGCAGCAAGTGTCCGCTTGATGCGGTCAATGTGTTCCGCCTGTTTATCTGCCTTGGTCTTCTGTTTCTTGGTCTGGACTGGCTTTTCTTCAATAATCTCGTCGCTCATCCCGTTACACCAGTAGTCTTATTTTTTAGTGCGCAAGCCATATGTAATTTGGTGTATGAAATCGCTGGCACAAAATTAACAGGTACTACAACCTTGATGCCAGCACAGAATTAACAAAGGTATCAGTTATGGCATCCGAACAGGGTATGAGCGGGATCGACGTTAAGGCAATGACGTCAGAATTGTGTGAGAAGCTGCCGCTCTGGATCGACAAGGTCTACCAGTTCGACTCCCGGACACTCGGCATCCGGCTTAACGGGGAGAACAAAGCCCGGAACCTGTTGCTCATCGAGTCGGGCAAGAGAACCCACCTGGTAAAGGAATTTCCCGCACCCCCCAAAAACCCGCCCCAGTACGCAATGCTCCTGCGCAAGTACCTGTCCGGTGGAAAAGTGCTGGCGATCCACCAGCACGGACTTGAACGCATCCTGATCTTCGATGTAGGGAAAGGTACCACGGTGTACCACCTCATCATCGAACTCTTCGATGAAGGCAACGTGATCCTGACCAATGAAGAATATTCAATTGTCAAGCCTCTCCGGCACCACCGCTTCAAGGACCGCGAAATTGTCCCCAATGTAATATACCAGCTTTCAGCAGTCGATCCCACGGCATCATTGGAGAACCTGACTGCTGTACTGAAAGGAGAGGACCGGGATCTTGTCCGGGCGCTGGCCATGGGATGTATGCTCGGGGGCACCTATGCCGAGTATATCTGCCAGAAAGCAGGGCAGGAAAAAACCATGCCTGCAGCATCGGCTGACCCGGCGCTCCTGTTCACCGCAACCCGGGAGTTTTTTGACCAGGTACTGCACGCACGCACCCCGGTAATCTCGGCAAAACATTGCGAATCGGTCGATATCCGCGGGGATAAGGACCAGCAGACGTTTCCGAGTTTCTCTGAAGCCTTGGAATCGTTCTATCCCCTGACCCGGAAAGAGACAGCAACAAAAGCCGCAAAACCCAAATTCTCCAAAGAGGAGCGGATCAGGAAATACCAGGAATCCGCAATAAAAAAATTCGATGAGAAAGTGGAAAAGACCGAAGAGATTGTTGCAGCAATCTATGAGAACTACCAGTTCATCTCGCACCTGATCACCTCGCTCGACGCAGCAACCAGACAACTCTCCTGGCAGGAGATGGAGCGGCACCTTAAAGGGGCATCATCTGCGGATGCAAAGAAGATCACGGCATTTTATCCCGATGAAGCGGCCGTAGAGATCGATATCGGAAAGCGGGTCAAGATCTACGTGCACGAAGGTATCGAGCAGAATGCCGGCCGGTATTACGATGTCATAAAGAAGTTCCGGAAGAAGAAGGCCGGGGCACTCGCGGCAATGAAGAACGTGGTGGTCAAAAAGAAGGTAACGCGGCGCGACATTATCCCCTTAAAAAAACTCTGGTATCACCGCTTCCGCTGGTTCATCACCAGCGATGGCATCGTGGTCCTTGGCGGACGCGACGCATCCCAGAACGAAGAACTGGTCAAGAAGTACATGGCCGGCGGCGATCTCTTCGTGCATGCCGATGTGCATGGGGCCAGTGTCGTGATCGTCAAGGGAAAAACAGAGCACATGGACGAAGTGGCCCAGTTCGCCGCCTCGTACTCCGGCGCATGGCGGAGCGGGCATTTCTCCGCAGATGTCTTTTCTGTCCTTCCCCCCCAGGTGAGCAAGACGCCCGAATCCGGGGAATTTGTCTCGCGGGGTTCCTTCATTGTCCGGGGCGAACGGACCTGGTACCGGAATGTACCGCTCTCGGTGGGCATCGGGCTGATGCTCGAACCCAATGCTGCGGTAATAGGCGGTCCCCCGTCCGTTATTAAGGGGAAATGCAAGGCCTATAACGAGCTCAAGCCCGGGCAGTTCGAGCCAAACGATATAGCAAAGAAGATGCTGCGCCTTTTGAAGAGCAGGATTTCTGAAGAGGAGGAGAAGGCGCTCAAAGGCATCCTGAATACTGATACGGTCGCAGCCTTCGTTCCCCCCGGGGGCTCGGATATCGTAGGACAGCATGAAGGCTGATTACGCGGACCTCAAAGGTAACAATGGCGAAGTCAGGCTGTTTCCGGAAAGCGTAGACGATCTCTGGCACCTCCAGCACCTGGTAGCTCCCGGAGATATCGTCTTTGCCACCACCTTCCGGAGCGTGGATACGGCAAGTGACAAGCTCCGCCCGGAGAAGATGGAGAAGCGCCCGGTCCGTCTCGGCATCCGGATCGAACGCGTGGAGTTTTCACAACACGGGGTCCGGCTCCGCATCAGCGGGGTGATCGAGCATGGCGTTGAAATCGGTGCCTATCATACGATCAACGTTGAAACAGGTTTTGAGATCTCGGTCATCAAGCAGTGGCGCCCCCACGAGCTGGAACGGATCGAACGGGCAGTGAAATCCTCGGCATTCAGCCTGATCCATATCCTCACGATCGAAGAAGGGGAAGCCGAACTCTTCCGCTTACGGCAATACGGCCCGGAGAGCGTAGTAACCTTCACTGCCGGCAGCGGCAAAGGAGGAGAATCGGACAACCGTCCCGCATTCTTTGAACAGGTGCTTGCACCCCTCTCGGCTATTGACGGTCCGCTCATCATTGCCGGCCCGGGATTCATCAAAGATGATTTCATCATACATGCGAAAAACCGGGGCAGCCCGGTTGCCGAAAAAGCGATCAGTGTCGAGACACGACGCATAGGGCGGGGAGCCGTCCAGGACGTGATCGGCAAGGGTGCGCTGGAGAAACTGATCGATGATCTCCAGCTCTCCCGCGAGGTGAAATGCATGGACGAAGTGCTTTGCCGGATCGCCCAGGATGGGGCAGTTGCCTATGGCAGGCAGGAAGTGCAGGATGCCATCGGATACGGCGCTGTCGAGCAGGTGCTGGTTGCCGATACCCTGCTCCGGGACCCGGCAACCATGGCACTTATCGAGAGTGCAGAAGCGATGCGGGCAGTAGTTGTTGTACTCTCATCATCCTTTGAGCCCGGCGAGCGACTGGTAGCGCTCGGCGGGATTGCGGCACTGCTGCGGTATAAAATGGCATGATTTTAAATCCCCCTTACAACAAAAAAGAGAAATCCGGGGTATTCAACGGTTAACCAACGGTCAAACCATCAGTCAGTGTGCCGGTAGTGCCATCGGTGTTTTCCAGCACTACGTTCCATGCCCCCATAGATCCTGAAGGGATAGCAAAGAAACATTGCATCTGCGTATCACTGGTGCGCTGAACGGTAGATGCGGGAATATTGGGCTTTCCGCTTTTGGTCAGTTTACAGGTGATACCATCCTTGAAATTGGAGCCTTGCAGGGTAAATGAGTAATAATTCCCGGAATACGCATTCGTGGGATCAATGGAAGTTATGGAAATACCCGCCGTTGGTGACGTGGTGGTGGCGGTTGTCGGATTCGTATTCGCCCGGACCGTAAAACCATTGGTGTACCCGGCTGACTGCCCATCCGGGTTAATGACAAGGAGATCCCAGATTCCAATGGTGGCATTTGCGGGGAGCAGGAAGGTACACGACAGTTGCTTTGCAGAGAGGGTATTGACACTGGTTGCAGAGATATTCTGGCTGCCGGACCGTGCGAGTATGACCGATGCACCGTTCTGGAACCCATCCCCTTTGAGATCTGAAATGGAGACTGAGGTCCCGGCAATACCGCTCTCCGGGGTGATGCCTTTTATCTGGGGTTTCATGCCCGGGGTCTTTGTGGTTCCCGGTGGGGTAGTTGCGGCAGCTGAACCCGGGCTGGTAACCGCAGTTACCGGTTGCGTAGTGACGGCGGGTTTTTTGAGAGATACCCCGGATGGATCAACATGAGCGACTTTGACCGTGTTGATCTTTTCAAACGCAGGCCGGGGAAGGGTTAAGGATTCTGAATCTACCCGGTATCCCCAGCTCCCGTCATCATTCCGGTAGATAAATGCCCGTTCATAGGAATCAGCACCCGCATCATATTTGAGGATCAGGTAACCGGTCTCTTCTGCAGTTTTTGGACTTCGTACAATATCCCCGGCACGGTAAAGAGCAGCTGTTGAGGGGGCTGTCGCTATTGCGGTTGTCTGCACCGTGGAGTTATTCGCGGGGGCAGAATTTGTGCAGCCGGCTATCAGCACACTGGTAAAAAGAACGACCAGAACGATGATGACAAAACCTGATTTTCTGTTCATAGGAATTATTTCGCCCGTGCGGTATAAAAAACGCCGGTTTGAGGAGTTTTTTGCAGGAAAAATATAACCGGAAATTTTTTTTCCCTGTGTATTTGGGTGGCAGCCCACCGTACTTCACTCGTGGCATCGGTGCGCAGGACCCGGATAAGGGATTCAACAGACCCGGCGTCCTTAATAGTACTGAGAGCTTCGATGGCGCCGAGCCGGACGGTTCCCCGGGGGGAGTGCAGGGCTCTAATGAGGGGGAGTGTTGCGGTACACCCGAAGGTTCCCAGTGCTTCTGCCACATGCCACTGATAAGTGGGATCGTTATGCCCCAGCAACCGTATGAGGGCCGGTATATCGCCAGCCTGCTGTAACCGCTCAATATCCGCAATCGATAATTTCGGCAAGCTCAACAGAGTCATGGCAGGTTATCAGTCCCTTACTGGCTGAGTATGATGTGAAGGAAAATATCAACCTTGCGGGACAGCCGCCAAAAAGAAAAAAAAAGCATTCAGGAACCAGGGCGAATCGTATACAGTAAGAGAAAAGTTTTTTTTTAATTTACCTGCTCTGGAAAAATCCTATTATTAATTGTCTGGTACGTGTATGCATTCCGGAGATTTCGAAAAGTGTCCCCCCATATCCAACAACGTGGAAGGCAGACCAGGGGAAGCACCCCCCTCCACCCCATTTCCCTGTAAGTATCCACTCCTTTCGTCTTTATCGCCATGAGGGCATGCGGGCATGATCCAAAAGAACGTCAGAAAAAAACGGATGATTTCTCCCGGGCAAATCTGCCATAAACCCCCGGTAAAAGAATAACGATTATACCTTTTTAAAAAAAAGATCAACAAGTAAGGAAACCATGAAAAGCCCGTTTCATATCATGCTGATCCCGACACTGGGCTGTCCTGCCCACTGCAGTTACTGCTGGAGTTCTGAAGCGGGTTCACCGAAGATGAGCATCGATACCGTCAGGGAGACCGTGGCATGGCTTAAGGATTTCAAAAAAGATCAGGTCACCATCACGTTCCACGGGGGAGAACCGCTCCTTGGGGGACTCGATTTTTACCGAGACGCACTCCCCCTTCTGTCTGAAGGACTGAGCCTGCTCAGGCCCACGTTTGCCATGCAGAGCAACCTCTGGCTGCTCACGCCGGAATTTGCCGAGATCCTGGCAAAATACCATGTGCCTGTCGGCACCAGCATAGACGGGCCTGAAGCGCTCAATGACTCCCAGCGGGGCGAGGGGTACTTCAAAAAGACCATGAAGGGCTATGAACTCGCAAAAGCGCATGGCCTCCAGGTGCGGTTCATCTGCACATTCACCGGAGAATCCGTGAAGCAGAAAGAGGAGATCGTTAAGTTTTTCCTGGAGAACGGGTTTGTGATGAAACTCCATCCCGCCCTGCCATCCCTCCGGAGCGGGAACCCGAAGCAGTGGGCGCTTGAACCTGCCGTATATGGCGAACTGCTCGTCTTCCTTCTCGACAAATATCTCGAGAATTTCGGCAGGATCGAGATCATGAACATCAACGACCTCTGCAGGTGCGTCTCCACCCGCCGGGGTTCAGTCTGCACATTTGCCGACTGCATGGGAAGCACCTTTGCCATTGGCCCGGACGGCAGCATATACCCGTGCTACCGTTTTGTCGGCATGGACGAGTGGGTGATGGGCAATGTGCGGGACCGTCCCTCTGCAGAAACACTCGCAAACACGGTTGCCGGGAAACGGATGACTGAGTACAGGGAATTTGTTGATACTGCCTGCAAAGAATGTGCCCATATCAAGTACTGCCGGGGCGGGTGTCCCTACAATGCGATTGTCCCGACAGGAGGGGAGATCACCGGAGTCGATCCCCACTGTATAGCCTACAAACGGGTGTTTGACGAGATGAATGACCGGGTCAACAGGGAGATGTTCGGGGACGATGAGATGGAGATGCCCGGGTTCTCCCCGTTTGGAACACTGCCGAAACGAGCAACGAAAGCGGGGATGATGACGCTGATGCACTCGGTGCTTTCGAAATAAGTCATTGGAATTTCGGATGAATTCATGAGAATACGTTATCATCATTTCATGCAGGTTGTTTGAAAACTCAATTTTTTTATTTTGTGATGTCTCCCGCCCCCTTCGGGGATTGCTCGGCCGCCTCATCGGGGCCTCGCCGGGCAGGGAGGATTATCCGGTGTGTTTTTGTTATGGGCTCTGTTGAAACCCTCTTTTCCTCGTTATTCAATTATTCACTTGCGGCTGCCGGGATGGTGACCCCCTCTCTCCCTGAAGAGGGGGAGGCAGCCCAAGGGGAGCATCCCCCTGACCCTCGCTTTTGTTGGTTTTTTTCATCAATATTTTGGGGTACATCGCAAAATTGAGGGATGCCGGACAGGTGCGGACAGAAGCACGATTGCTTCGAGTCCCCCAGAGCAGTTGCTCATTTCACGTTAGGGTTTCAACAGAGCCATTTTTTTGCATACGTTGTGGAAAAATAAATGGAATTGCATCATTATTCCTTAATTTTGCCGACCGGCCCGCCATGGGGGTGCCCCATCGGGGGCGGGATAATCCTGAATCAGGGGTATGGGGGCATCAGCCCCCATCTTTGTAACCCAAAAAAAAACAATATCAATTGAAAACTTTCTAAAATAAATTGGGATAAAAATCAAAAAAAATTATTCCTCTTTCTTCTCAGGTTTTGTATAGCTCTCTACGAGAACGATCTCGGAGATACCCTTGATCTGCTCAAAACCTTCGTGGATGATCCGGCCGCGCCAGAGCATCCAGCGGCGGTCATAGTTGATCCCTGCAGGGAGGGTAATGGTTGCCTTTTCGCCATCGAGCGTTGCTTCCATCTCCCTGCCGGCGTACAGCCGGATGAGCCCCTTGAGCTGCTCGAGCGGGTCCTTGACCACTTCTTCAATCTTGTAGTGATAGACGAGTGTCTGGCCTGCGAGAGGAGCGTTGAAGTCCACAATCACGCGGTTGCCGATCACATCAACAACGGTTCCTTCGCCGTGCTCTTCCATCTTCACCGGCATACCGCGGACGGGCTTCTGGGTGAACTTGTTCTTGGGATAGGACTGGACGCGTTTCATATCGCGTTCGCCAAATGCCTTCTCGGGAGCAACGGTTACATCGCCCTCGGCACCGGCTTTCTTACCGGCAAGTTCCTCGTCAAGACCAAGAATCACGTGCTTCTGGCCGACACAGATGGTGACCGGGCCGTAGATCGCATTCGGGCTGTGGATACCGGCAGTCTTTGCCTCTTCTTCAAAGGTTGTATCAAAAACATTGCCGTTCACGCTGCCTGTATAACTCAGTTTAAGAAAATCTCCTTCTTTTATCGCCATGCTTCACCTGACTATATTAAATCGCAACGATGACAGATAAAAGTGTGGCACACCTATGCTCGAAGTTGAATTGAAAGTCAAGGTCCCCTCCCTCGAACCTGTCCGCAACTACCTGCTGGAGAAACAGGCAGTGGCTGCAGGCAGGATACACGAGCACGATATCTATTATAATGCCCCCCACCGCGACTTCGGTGTAACCGATGAAGCAGTCCGGGTCCGGTACACCAACAATCACGCCGTGGTCACGTACAAAGGAGCGAAGATCAGGAAGTTCGGGCTCAAGGCACGCGAAGAACTCAACACTGCAGTCGGGTCCGGCGAAGTTTTTGAAACCATGCTCGACCGTCTCGGGTTTACCAAAACCACCGAAGTCAACAAATGGCGCGAGAACTTCCGGTATGCTGATGCCGCAATCTCGTTAGACGAAGTCGATGAACTCGGTACCTTTGTCGAGATCGAGATTATGACAGCGGATGAGAATTCCGGGGCCGCTGCCGTGATTCAGAGAATCGCACAAGAGATTGGAGTATCCGGCGAGCCAATCCTCGCCTCATACCTTGAACTCCTGCTCGCAAAGCGGAGGGGAGCCAGACATTAGTTCTTTTTTTTATAAATCCCGCCTGCTCTGCTCACGTCGAATAATTCGGGTAAAAACGAGAGTTCCAACCTGAATAACAAAATGCTGCATATGAGCCCAAGCCTCAGCGAGAAGCACCTATGACTATTTATCAAAAAAACGGCTCTGTTGAAACCCTCAAAAAAATTGGGGGGTCAAGGGGGTGCACCCCTTGGGCTGCTTCCCCCTCTTGAGGGAGAGAGGGGGTCACCCTCCAAACAGCCGATATGAGGAAGCGAATCACAAGAAAAAAAGGATTTCAACAGAGCCAAAAAAAACCTGAAAAATTCCTTTCCGGACTGCGCTTCGCTCTGGCATTTTAAGGTTAGTAAAAGAGATTAAGGGAGAGAAGAATCCTCTCCTCTCATTTCATCTGCTGCCTAAACGGTCAGCAGTTCAATCTTGATATCCCTGGCATCAGTGCCGAAGTGTATCATCGCACAGTGCCCGTCACTTGCCGGGCCCGGGTTCACAATTTTCACACCATCGACTTCCATAATGCCACGGGCCTCATGGATGTGAGCGCAGCACACGATATCAAAGGATTTCATGTGCTTCCTTATGCTGTGGCTCCCGATGTGCTCGTTGCCGGGCTTGTCGAGTGTCTCGAACGGGGGTGCATGACAAAGGAGTACGTTGTGCACGGACTTCTCCATCTTTTTCATCGCGCTGTTCAACACGTCATCTATCTGCTTGTCGGTCAGCTCAAACGGGGTTCCGAAGGGTGTGGGGTTGGATCCGCCACAGCCAACGATCGTCATCCTGCCAAGGTTGATACTGGAGCCATGGAGGCTGACGGCATCGGAGTGTTCAAGTGTCTCGAGAATCTCACGCGGATCACAGTTTCCGGGAACTGCAAAGCACGGCACATCGATACGTGCAAGCACGTCGTCGACCGCGTCAACTGGACCCATATTGGTGATGTCTCCTGCAATAAATACCGCTTCTGGATTCAATTCCAGAAATGAATCAATTTTACCGAATTGACCATGGAGATCTGCTATCAATAGCACATCTTTCATGGTATATCATTTGAAGGGGGTCTAAAAAACCTTACCGCAGGTTCACTCCATGAACCCGTGATTTTTCCCGCCAAAGCAAGGTTTCCACAGGCTTTTTCGGTCTCCTTCAGGAGTGGACGCGCGGTTGTTCCGGCGAGGGGCGTTCCAGGCAGAGGGATGAACCGGTGAACATGGACTTTTCCGGACCGTGCCACCTGGCGGATCAGGTTCACGGTCGATACCTGTTCTTCGTCAGTTTCGAACGGGAAACCGACGATAAAATCAACTACCGGCGTGATACCGGATTCCGTGCAGAGCTCGACTGCATGGATCACATCATCCACGGTGTGCCCGCGCTGCAGGCGTTCCAGCACAGCATCGCTTCCCGACTGGGCTCCGAAATGGAGTTTTGTGTTCGTGCAGTACCGGTTGACAAGAGCAAGGGACTCTTTGCAGACAAATTCCGGGCGCACTTCCGAGGGAAACGTACCGAAGAAGATCTGGTTTTTAAGACATTTGAAGAGTGCCTCGATCTTCTCCCACCGGGGATGGATCCCGTCGGAGCCATACGCAAATGCATTGGGGGAGACAAACCGGGCATGCTCGTACCGGTTCGAGAACCCGGCGATCACGTCGATCGAGCGGTGCCGCATGCAGTGACCGAAGATCTGCGGTGTCTGGCAGTACCCGCAGGAGAACGGACACCCCCGGGAGCACTCCACAAATCCCTGTTTCTCAGAAAACGCCGGGTAGGCATCGAGCCGGACGCAGGATTTCACCGGGGTATAGTGATCGCAAGTAGCTACCCCGGGTATATCTCCCGTTCCGCCCCGCTCGATCTCTTCCAGGAGCCGGGGCAGCGTGTGCTCCCCTTCCCCGACAATAACATAATCTGCATACCCGGCAACTTCACGGTAACAGGCCGTGGCATGGGGCCCCCCGACAATGGTGATACCCTCCGCCCCTGCAATCTCATCGCGGTAGTATGACTCATTGAGCGAATTGAGACTGTAACAGGTAACATCCGCTGCCGGCAGATCCACCAGCCGCAGGGAAAAACCGGCGGGTTCACACGCAGCAAGGAGGGCTGCATACGAGTTCCGTGCCGCGTGAATCTGGCGCCAGTTGACCTGCATAGTTCGAATCCTTACCTGCCCGGAAAAAAAGAAAGGGATGGATTAGTGGGGGCGGTACAGGCTTACCGCATCGTTAATCTTATAGGTCTGACCGTTATCCATCGATACATAGACAACCACCCTGTCCGTCTGCTTGGTGCCTTCCAGTTCAAGCTGGTCACCTTTCTTTATTCCCAGGGTTGCTGTTTTGACCTGCCCGTCGGAACGGTACAGGGTCACATCGATTTTTTTTACATGGATCTGGCCCATGCCGCCCTGGAAGATGACCGGAATAGAACCCAGGTAATCTTTTACCCCTACGTCGACCGTGACCATGTTGTACTCAGGCACGGCATCCGTTGGTGAGACGACCAGGGTACCGGAAGTGCCGGAAGTTCCCGGTGTACCCGGCGAACCAGTACCTGAACCTGCAGCAGGTGCTGCAGGAGAAGTCTGCGGTCCTGTACAGCCGGCTATAGCGAGTGCTGCGCAGATAAGAAAAATCAGGGAGATGGTGATTTTGTACTGCATACCAGAACGTGCGAGTTGGAGTTATATGATGCTTGTGCTAACCGGTTCAGGCCGGGCTAATAGTTCTCCTTCATATTCCATCTCCCCGCTTCCCCCATCCACGGTCACCCGGGTACCGTTTCTGAGCCGGGTTATCGGCACATCAATCCGGTCGATCATGGGAATCTCACTGATGATTGCACCCGTTGCAATGATCGCTTCTGCTTCGGCATTGACAAGGGCAGAAGGGGCATGCCCGTTCCTGCTCAGGGCATACAGTACATAGGATCCAACGGTCGATCCCTTCCCATAGGGAAAGACCAGGACTTTGCCGGTAATAGACTGGCCCTGGAGCGGGTGGCCTTTCTCGACAATAATTCCTGAATCCGGATCCACCCCCGACAGGAACGATATCGGTTGCGGGCTTACGAGGAGAGGACCACTTGCCTTCCCCGTTGAAATTCCTCTTCCTTTTATTAGCAAAATCACACCTAATAAATGTTTGAAGATTTCAGTATATGATAGATATGGAAGAGACTGCCGTCAATACCTCTGCACCTCAGAATGAGCTCAAATACCAGATACAGCTCAACGAGCTCGAGGCTACCCTGCTCGACATGAAGGTAAAAACGGACGAACTCTTGAAAGAGAACGGCCAGCTCAAGCGGGAGAACAACCAGTTAAAGCGCATGCCGCTCTTTGTCGCAGTGGTTGTCGATATCCTTGATAACGGGGAGATCTATCTCCGCCAGCAGGGCAATAACCAGGAATACCTTACCCAGGCATCCGAAGAACTCCGCCCGCAGATCAAGCAGGGGGCAAAAGTTGCTGTCAACAACGCACTTTCCATTGTAAAAGTGATCGGCAATATTTACGATTCCCGCGTCCGCGTTATGGAACTCGAGGAATCACCGGATATCAGCTACGCGCAGATCGGCGGTCTTGTCGAGCAGATCAAGGAAGTCCGTGAAGCGGTTGA
>JANXYM010000103.1 GCA_025350045.1 Methanomicrobiales archaeon
TCCCGGATAAACAGATTTCCTCTCAGATGCATCACCGCAAAAAACCCACGATTGCTCGTGGCAACGGGCCCGAAGGGATTTGAACCCTTGACCACCTGGTTAAAAGCCAGGCGCTCTACCGAACTGAGCTACGAACCCAAATGGAATAGGATGTACAGCGTTATAACAATGTAGAGAAACTATATAAATATTCCCCATAATTCCTTCGATCCAATGAAAATGCATCAGACCCCTTTTACAAACTTCTCATTGATCTTTTTTAACCGGATCTCGTCGGCCCTGATCTTCTCATCCAGCTTGTTGATCGCCTGGATCTGATCTTCGGGAACGACGCACCGGAGATTATTCATACCGCTTGAGTTTTTTAATACAGTAAGAAGATTTTTATCCACTTCAATACTCTTCCTGAGCGCAGAATATTCGTCAATGATTACCGGGTCAAGACCGGCATCCCGGGCAATCCCGGCCTCCAGTTTTACATTGATGCGGCGTTCAAAGACCCGGTTTATCGAGTTGAGCAGCTGAGCCGGGTTGACGGGTTTTGAGACAAAATCCTCAATATTGAAACTGTGCTCCTGCGCCTCTTCAGGACTGATCTTTTTTGCCGAGAACATGAGAACGGGAATATCGCAGGTCTCCGGATTGGCCTTGATCTTCTCTAATGTTTCCCAGCCATCAATGGGCTCCATCATAATATCGAGCAGGATGAGATCAGGTTTGCTGGTAAGAAGAAGGGATACCGCTTCATCCCCCCCGTGGGCGGCAATCGGTTTGAAACCTTTCCTTTTTAAAAGTGCAACAAGACCATCCACAATATAGGGGCTGTCATCTACAATCAGAATTGAATTATCCACGATAATAGTCCCTTATGCACCTGACGTAAACAGCAGATTTGCTATCAATAACCGGCATCAGCTGAGATCCTGATGCAGATTAGTATTATCCCCCATAGTATTCATAGATTGATGTAAATAATCCGGTGAATGAATTATTTTTCCGCTGAGGTCCCCGAGAGTTCCCCTTTTATCTGCTGGAGCCGGTTCTCCTGGAACTTTATGTTCATTTCCATGCTCTTGATAGCACGGGATATCTCATCGCTGACCCGGACTTTCGAATCATTGAAGTTATAGGTGGTCTCGAGGATCTTCATCAGGCGCTTGTTCACATCAATACTCTTGCTCAGGCGGGCGTATTCGGTGATGATCTCGGCATCGAAACCTGACTCTTTTGCCATATCCATATCGGACTTTATGGACTGCCTGCGGTTGAGAACGTGTTCGATGGCATCATAGAGTTCACGGTGAGTGATGGGTTTTAATACGTAATCTTCTATATAAATGCCATATTCCTGCGCTTCTGCAGGTGTGAGCTGTTTGGCAGTGAGCATGAGCACGGGGATCTCTTTTGTCAGGGGATTTTCCTTGACCTTTTCAAGCGTCTCCCAACCATCCATGGGTTCCATCATGATGTCGAGGAGGATGAGATCCGGAGTCACGGTCTTTAAAATCTCAAGGCACTCCTCACCCCCGTATGCAGCAACAGTGCGGTACCCACCGCGCTCAAGCATGGTGACGAAGACATCGACGATAAAAGGGCTGTCATCGACTACAAGTATCGTAAACATTACATAACCTCCCCGATCTTTTTGGCAACTGCATGCATCTCTGTATGCACTTTGTCGGCATTCGTTTTATCTCTGACTATTGCGGTGATAAGGAAATTTTCTCCGGCGGCCATCACGATAACCTGAGTATCCTGAGTCCGGATAGTGACTGACTCAAGGGCCTTTAACTTGATGATACTCCCGACCGATTCCGCCGATGAGAGGATCGTCGCAGAAAGCGCACCAAACCATGGTTCATTCAAATCCTGGTCAAAATATTTTCCTGCGATGATCCCGTCACGGGATACGAGGGCGCATGCTGAAACCCCTTCAATCGCCTTAACCTTGTCGATAAATACGGAGATCTTCTCTTTCAACATGGACCGGCTCCTGTTGCACTACCCTGCCTAATTCATAATACCTGATGGAAGCATATATACATATTGCTTTATGTTCATCTGTGATACAACAGTTCCCGGCAAAGTTATCGGTTTTTCCTTAAACGATTTCCCTGCTTTTTCAGAATGTTTCCCTGCACCTGCCCGTCAGGTGTCCCCGCGTTACAATCAACAATATATAAATATGATTTACCCCAACCAGTGCAAATAAGAGTTCCCATGATCCGTGCATACACCATAACTTCAGGAAAAGGTGGAGTGGGAAAGACTACTCTCACTGTGAATCTGGGGATATCACTGGCCCTTCTGGGCCGTGAAACCTACATTCTCGATGCTGATATCGGCATGGCAAACATGGCACTGATACTGGGTATGGACGATATACCGGTCACCCTGCACGAGGTACTGGCCGGAAAAGGGGATATTGAAGATGCCATTTATGAGGGCCCGGGGGGGGTGAAAGTGGTTCCGAGCGGCATATCGCTCCAGGGATTCCAGCAGGCTGATCCTGACAAACTCAGGGATGTCATGCACCAGCTTGTCGATAAGTGTGAATACCTCCTGATTGACGCTCCAAGCGGCATATCCAAAGAAGGAGTGGTGCCCCTGTCGGTTGCTGATGAAGTCATTCTCGTTGTCAACCCGGAACTTGCCTCAATGGCAGATGCGCTGAAGACGAAGATACTCTGCGAAGTCATGGGCGGCAGGGTGTACGGCGCGATCCTGAACCGGGCCGGGCTCGAACATACGGAGCTCCGTTCCCAGAGCGTTGAGGATGTACTGGGGGTCCGCGTGATCGATGTGGTTCCCGAAGACGCAAATGTCCGGAGGGCTGCCGCCTACAAAAATCCCTGTGTGCTGAAATATCCCAAAACGGATGCCTCACGGGCATTCCGTCGCATTGCTGCACAGATCTCGGGGGTTGTGTACGATGATTCACAAGGAGAGCAAAAGGTGGAGAGCTTTGTAGACAGGCTCGCCCGGTCAGTGTTCCGGTGATACTATTCTTGGGGAGATAATGGCTTACGAAGGCTACATGCTGGTGTTGTTCGGGGGAGTTATTGTAATTCAGCAGTTCATCATTTACCTGATGTACGTGCGGATCCGGCAACTGTTAAACGAGATTGATGCGATTGAAGGCAAGATCAAGATCACGGATACGGAACTCGAAAATCTCATAACGAGAGTTGAGGAGTTCAAACGGGGCAATATATAGAGATGCAGAGACCTGCATTTCTCTTTTCCCCACAACAAGCTACATAAGGAATCTCATCCTAGAATATTAGAGCGGGGCCATAGGGTAGCCTGGCCATCCTAGGAGACTGGGGGTCTTCTGACCTGAGTTCAAATCTCAGTGGCCCCATTTAGTTGTTGTTTTTCAGGCGTTGTCATGAAGATTACCGGCACCTGTACAGATTGTCTCATATCCCGCGTGCGACTGGAATGCACCTTGTGCAATGCCACAGATGTAAAAACTGCTGAAGCGGTTGCTGCGTGCACCACACTTCTAGAAGAGATCCGAAATGAGCCGTTGAGCCACCCGCAGATCGCAAGCAGGATCCATCGCAGGGCGTATGAAATCCTGGGCACGTCCGATCCCTTTGCAAAGCTCAAGAGGGAGGGGAACAACCAGGCAATAGAAGTCTGCAAAAAAGTACAGGGCAGCCTGGTGACATTTCGGGATCATGTGCTTGCTGCTGTCATTGGCAATACTTTTGATTATGGCGTAAAAGGGCATGTGGTTGCTGAAAATTTCTCTGTCTTTTTTGAACGGGAATTTGAAAAAGGCTTAACCATTGATGATACGGATGCAATCCTTCCCCTCTGCACCCGCGTGGTGTACTTAAGCGATAACTGTGGCGAGATTGTTCTTGACCGGCTGCTCATCAAGTACCTGAAGTCCCAGGGCGCTCACGTGACCCTCGCGGTCAAGGATGCGCCAGCGCTCAATGATGCAACCCTGCAGGACGCCTGGGACCTAAACCTCGATTTCATTGTGGACTGCCTCACGACAACCGGAGGCGGGGCGGAGATCGGTATCTGCATGGAGAACATTCCCGATGACCTGAAGCGGGCGATCAAAAGTTGTACCATCATCATTGCAAAAGGCATGGCCAACTTCGAGTCACTTTCGGAAATGGATAACCTCCCCCCAGTCGCCTACCTGATGGCAGCAAAGTGCGGACCGGTAGCCGAGGAGGCCGGCGGTGTGCCGGTAGGTTCAAAGATCGCCATGCTCCGGTTGTCAAAGTAAAATGCATAAGAGAGTCTCTTTGCGCTTCTCCCGGGAACCACGCGGGGGTTTATTTAAAAACCGTCACCAGCATCAACCCGGACAACAGTCTGCGCCGGATAAAAAAAACAGTCTGGATTTTCCCGTTCTCTTTCATCACCGGGCTTATAATCCCATACCATTTTATCTTGCACCCTCTGATCATTGATCATGGTACTTCCTGATCTGGGGTTATCCTTTGGATGGCTGCTTATTGCCGCAGGGGCTCTGCTGCTTCTTGTCGAAGTGTCCAGTCCGGGGTTTTTTGCAACGGTGCCTGCTACCGTATTGATCATTTTGGGAATCCTGCAACTCATGGGAGTGGATATCTCAAACCCGTGGGCTGGCGGCGTCATCGGCATTATTACTGCTCTTTGCGCTGCCGGCTTTACTGTCTGGATGTACAGTAAGGTTACCACAAACGAGAGCCCCACAACCATCAGCCGGGACTCATTGGTTGGTATGGAAGGCCAGGTGCAAAAATCCGTGGATGCGACCACCATCTCCGGTAAAGTCGTGATCGGCAGCACGGAATGGAGTGCACGCTCGACCGGTGCCGTAATTCCGGCCGGAAAGCGGGTAAAAGTGGTAAGTTCCCAGGGCGTACATATCGTAGTTGAAGAGGTGGAATAATATGGATTTTATTGGAACGATCGTTGTCATATTCCTGATACTGGTTATCGTCTATATCTTTGCAAAAGGTGTGGTGATTGTCCAGCCATACGAACAAGGCCTGCAGGTCCGTCTCGGCCAGTACGTCGGGCGGATGAATCCCGGTTTCCGCTGGATAGTTCCGTTTGTCAGCGAGGTGACAAAACTCGACCTTCGTACCCAGGTGATGGAAGTCCCCAGCCAGGAAGTTATTACGAAGGATAACTCCCCAACGAACGTGGACGCAATCGTCTATGTCCGGGTGATCGACCCGGAGAAAGCATTCTTCGAAG
Source organism: Methanomicrobiales archaeon (assembly GCA_025350045.1). GTDB lineage: Archaea > Halobacteriota > Methanomicrobia > Methanomicrobiales > Methanospirillaceae > Methanoregula. Next base: position 5,218 of record JANXYM010000103.1, read on the forward strand.
TCGCCAATTACCGGCTGGCGACCGTTGTGCTCGCCCAGACCAGCTTAAGGGGTATCATCGGGGATATGGAGCTCGATGAGGTGCTCTACAACCGTGACGTGATCAACACGAAACTCCGCGACATTCTCGACCGTGAGACCGACCAGTGGGGTGTCAAGGTCGAACGCGTGGAGATAAAGGAAGTCGATCCGGTTGCTGCAGTCAAGAACGCCATGACCGAGCAGACCGCTGCAGAACGAGCACGTCGTGCCGCCATCCTGAGGGCTGACGGTGAGAAACGTTCTGCGATCCTCAAGGCAGAAGGTCTCCGGCAGTCGATGATTCTTGAAGCTGAAGGCGAACGGCAAAGCAAGGTGCTGCGGGCAGAAGGGGAGCGACTCTCCCGGATCCTTCAGGCACAGGGAGAGGCACAGGGGCTGCGCATTCTCTCGGTCGGTGCCGCACCGCTCGATAACCGGGCCATGACCGTGCTCACGTTAAACGCGCTTAAGAACATGGCAGACGGCCAGGCAACCAAGATCATCTTCCCGTTCGAGCTCTCGCAGCTGATCCGGCAGGGAGCAAAATTCCTCGGGGCAACTGACGAGACAGAAGAAGCCGTTGCAGGACGTCCGGTTATGGACGAGACGATCCTTGGGGATATGCCCCAGCGTGAAGAGGTGAATGCAATCTTAAAAGAGATCAAGGATGCAGTCCCGAAAGTCTCGGTCGATGAACTCAAGGATACCAGCAAACGCAAACTTGCAGTTGAGGCAGAAATGGATGCCGCTGCCATACCGCCGGCAGTATAACCAGATTATCCCTTTTTTTTAATTCACATCTATTCCCAACAGTAAAGATTGTAAAAACATTACCGAGATTGCAAAAAATTGTGCTCGGGAGAAACGCACATGAACCTTTAGCGTTCACACCCGAAGCATAAAAATCATTGATTACGAGTGTCCCCTGCCGCTATAGCCTCCTCATATGGCGATAGCGACACATCGGCCTTAGGTGGCCTCATACGAAACAGCGGCAGTCAAGAGGGGGGGGGCACCCTCCTCTAGTAGCCGAAAGGGATGTGCGGAAAAAACGAGGAGGGGAAGTTACGGTGCGGCCATTGCCTTTAACAAAAGAGGCATGGTGAAGGCCAGGATAAGGACAATGACCATGGAGTAGCTGACCGCGAGAACCACGGGGCCGGAATATTTTAACAGCCCCCGGGGTTCGAGCAGCCGTTCAACACCTTCTTTCATGATATATCCCCCGTCGAACGGGACCAGCGGTATTGCATTGCATAACCCGACACAGATGTTGAGCCAGGCGCACCAGAACAGGATCTGCACCACAAGCCAGTAATAATCAAACGGTACAGACCAGGCAGCAACATCCGTAGTGTCATTGACAAGGATGATGAAATTGCCGAAATTGACGGGATCAATGAATACCTGGATAGGGATTGCCAGAATCACCAAGAATCCCAGGGGAGTGCCCAGCTGGTCGAAGATACGCTTCATCTGAGGTGCATCATAATATGCAACGCCCATGAATCCGCTGTCTTTGGGAGCAGTGCCCGGTGTTTCCGGCCACCGGCTCAATGTTAATGCGTAGGGTGTTCTTTTTCCCTCCTTTTCAATGTCAAGGATTACCGTGTCTCCCGGGCGGGTGGTATTGAGGAACCGGGCAATTTCATCCCGGGAGGAGATGTCTATGCCATTGATACTCCGTATCACTGAATCAGGAGGCACACCGGCAATTGCGGCAGGATAACCCTGGTACACCGCTTTTACCAGGGGCGCCTGGAGAGGAACGGCCATGCCCAGCAGGAGGACCAGAAGGCCAAAACAGAGGAGACCGACAACGATATTATTCATTATTCCGGCGCCCAGCATCCGTACCTTTGGAAGACCCCTGGTCTTCTCAAACTCCTCTTCGTCAGGCTCGACAAACGCGCCTATGGGGATGACACAGAACAGTACGCCGATGAATTTTACCTTCATACCTTCTGCACGGGCAAGGAACGCATGACCAAACTCGTGGACAACAAGGGTCAGCACAAAGGCAAACCAGACCGCAAACGTGAAGGGGATAAACTGGTTTACCCCGGGGATTGCCAGGATATTGCGCACATCATTTATTGCCGAGGGAGGGGTCTGCTGGACATAGTTGAAGTGGAGCGAGAACAGGAGCATGAACACGGTTGCAATGGAGACAAGGATTACGATGACCGCACCGAGCGTCCCATAAAAACGCAGGAAGGAGTGAAAGCGGGTAAGTATATCGAAAAATCCGACACGGTGGCTCCGTATCGCCATAATGGGACCATAGAAAACGATGTGCTCTTGCCAGAGTTTATTCCGGTGGATGACAAACGCCGTCGCTGCATAGGCGGCAACCAGAAGAATGAGGATGAAGAGCCAGTCCATTCCAGTACAATGGCATTGCCGGGCTGATAAAGTATTCACCCGGGCCAAATCCTGCGTTGGTTAACATAAAACGGTTAAAAATCTCCCAGACAACTCTGGGATTTTTTTGCAAGGATTGCACTCACCGTCTTCCAGCTCTTCCGGGCAATGGGGGGCGGAACGCGGTGCTCGTCAATGTACGCATGCAGGAACCGGATCGTGACCGGATCCGAAGGATAACCGCTGCCGATAACCCCGAATTTTTTTCCCAGTGTGGCTATTGCCCTGTCACGGGTCACCTTTGCAATAATGCTTGCAGCTGACACCACCGGGAACTTCTCATCCGCATGGTGTTCGGATACAATTTCGCAGGGATTATCGAGGTGGTTTTTCACCATCTCTGCGTACCGGAACGTGTTCACATCGCATGCATCCACATAGGCACACGCAGGAGCTAATTTGGTGATAACCTGCGCATGTGCCCGGGCAACCGCTGCATTGAGGGTCATATCCTGCCGGATCGCATCAATATCCTGCGCGTCGAGTTTTACAATGGCAACCCGGCATTTTTTCCGGATTATGGTGTACAGGCGTTCCCGCTCTTTTGCGGATAACAGTTTTGAATCTTTTACTCCAAGGTCAGCAAGAACATCTTCAGAGGTTATGCCTACCGCCGCAATCACCATCGGGCCAAGTACCGAACCCTTTCCTGCTTCGTCAACCCCGCAGAACACGTAAAAATAGTGGATGCGCAAAATATTTCAATGCCGATGATGGTAAACTTAAACTATGTATATTATCATCGTAGGGCTCGGCGGGATCGGGAGGAACCTCGCAAAACTGGCGATCGAGCACGCCCATAATGTCGTTGTGATCGACCAGGATGAGGACCGGTGCGGGGAGATCCTTGAGCATTACGATGTACTTGCGGTCACGGGAAATGCCACCGACAAGACCGTATTAGAAGAGGCAGGCATTGACCGGGCTGATGCCCTGATAGCAACAACCAGTGACGACTCGGTCAACCTGATGACCTGCTGGCTGGCCAAAAAATTCCGCGTAGCCAATGTGGTTGCTATCGTCAACCAGCCCTCGCACTCGGACTTTTTCAAGGAAGTCGGCGTCCGGATCAGCGAAAACCCGGACGAGCTGGTGGCATCCCGCCTCTACTACTGGACGCAGAACCCCCAGCTCCAGCAACTCGCCTCCATTCCGGGCGGCACCATCTTTGAGATCGTTGCTGAACCGGGAGCACCTATCGTGGATCACGAGATCCGCGAACTCAAGGTCAAGGACTTTGTCTTTATCGCTATCCGCAGGGCAGGTGGCGTGCTCATCATCCCGAGCGGCAACGTGAAGATCCAGCCCGGTGACATATTTACCGTCTTTACCAAAAAAGAGGCAGAGGACGACTGCCTGCGCCTGCTCAACAAGCAACTGAAAAAATCAACGGATTGATGCTGCGAGCGCACCGAGCTCGAGCATCAGTTTCGGGTTCACTTTAATAATCTCTTTTATCAGGCTGAGGGTGGAGAATTCCTTTAAGTTCATTTTAGAGACCGAGTGGATGATCTCGTTGAGTTTTTCATCGGGTTGTTTGATTAAGTATTCCTTGATGTTGTAATTGCGCTCGATAGCTTTTCCCATCTTAGACGCCCGCCACGTTTTGTCATATATCATGAGCGCCTTTTTGGAGGTGTCGCTTTTGCTGATACAGTCCGCGGCAACCTCTGCCGCAAGCTTACCGGTATACATGGCATTGTAGATGCCGCCACCGGTCAGGGGGTCGACTACCCGGGCTGCATCACCGGTAATCAGGAGATTATCAGCCACCGTGCAGTCAAGCGGGCGGCAGACAGAGACTCCGCCGGGGATATATTCGATGGTCTTTCCGTTCGGGAAGGTCTTTTTCACGAACTTGTCGAGGTAATCTTTTGCCCGGTGCCCTTCCCCGCTCTTCTTTCCCGAGATCCCGATCCCGACATTTGCCGTGCGGTGACCTTTCGGGAAGATCCAGAGATACCCTTCCGGTGCCACATCATTGCCGAGATAAAAGATCGTGGAGTGCTGGTCGATGTCGATATCTGCCATCACGTACTGGACCGAGCTCATGATCTCCCGGACCGGGACGGTGGTATCGATACCACACCATTTCGAGAATTTGGATTCAACACCGTCGGCTGCAATCACCACATCGGCTCTCACATCAGTGACTGTCCCGCAGTACTCGATCTTTGCTCCTTTGAGAACACCGTTTTCCATAATAGGGGCAGCTGCACGGGATTTTACTGCCACATCCGCGCCTGCCTCAGCAGCCTTCCAGACCAGCTCACGGTCAAAGAACTTGCGGTCAAGGACATAGCCGACCTTGCTGCCTGCCATATCGGATTCGAGTTTCATGAAAAAACCGTCAGGTGCGATGATACCCGCTCCATGCATCTCTGCAGAGATCCAGCGTGGATCGGCATCAATAAACTCAAGAAGAGCTTCCCGGCCGATTCCCTCGGCACAGCGCACAGGAGCACCTATTGCCGGGCGCTTCTCAACGATAAGAGCAGAGAGACCCTTCTCGGCTGCAGTTTTTCCGGCAAGAGCTCCTGCCGGACCACCGCCGATGATGAGCACATCATACTTATTTTTCATTGACTACCTCCAGGGCACCCAGGGGGCAGACTTTCGCACAGATTCCACAGCTCGTGCAGTTTGGCTCTACGGAGAGGTACGCGTCGATCAGTTCCAGGGCGCCTTCGGGGCAGACTGACACACAGCATCCGCAATATCCACAAATATCCCGATGTACTTTGAGCATTGAGTGGTTATGTTGGTTTTTTCCTTCATTAATAGTTACGATGCAAATAACCATTTACCAGTAAACGCGACCGGTGAAGATTACAAAAACAGGGATTTTTTACTCAACGGCGCTGCATCAGGGGCTGCTCAACAAAACAGAAGGGATCTTCTGCAAGGAAATCCCCTTCCACGGCATGCGCCCGGACCCGGCACCCGCCGCCGCAGATCACCCGGTGGGTGCAGGCCCCGCACCGACCCCCGAACCGGGCATCCTTCTCTCGGAACCGGGCAAGGACAGGGTTCTCCGGGTCGGCCCAGATCCTGCTGAAGGGCTGGTGCCGGACATTTCCCACGAGAAATTCATCAGCCCGGGCGAACTGGCAGGGATACACGTTCCCCCGGGTATCGATATTTACCACACGGGTACCGGCACTGCACCCTCCCTTTAAGGATGCCAGCAGCTCCCTGGCATCAGCCAGGTCCTCCGACCCGTCCTTCTCCAGGGAACCGAGCAGGTGGATGCAGTCCTGCGGGGCATCAACAGTCAGGAACTCCATGACTGCAGGATCTGTCTCCTTTGCTTTCCGGTAGAGTACATCGAGGGCTTCGACCACCCCGGCCCGATCCAGCTGCAACCGGGCATAGGAATCGCTTCCCCGTCCTGTTGGCACGAGCCAGTACAGGCAGAACCGGGATGCCCCAAGGACCAGGGCAAGGTCGACGAGGTCCCCGAGCTCCTGCCGGTTCTCTTTCGTGAGCGTGACCCGCACCCCGCACCGGAGTCCTGCATCCCTGCAGGCCGCGAAGGCTGATTGTGTTTTCTCAAACGCGCCCGGCAGGTTCCGGAACCTGTCATGAGTCTCTGCCCGGGCCCCGTCAAGCGAGATGCCGGCATACGCGATCCCACATTCCTTGATCCTGCGGGCAACCTCAGGAGTGATCAGCGTCCCGTTGGTGCTGAGCGCCATCCTGAGCCCCCTGCTCCTGGCATGACTTGCCAGCTCCCAGATATCCTCACGCAGGAGAGGTTCCCCTCCAGTGAAGAGTATGAGCGGGACTTCCACACCTGCAAGATCATCGATGACCCGCAGCGCTTCATCGGTCGAGAGTTCTCCCTCCGGGGTCCGCCCCGGGCCCGACTTACTGTAACAGTGGGTGCAGCTCAGGTTGCAGCGATCCGTCAGGTTCCAGAAGACCACCGGCCGGTACATCCCGGAGAATGCAAGGTAGGTGCTGGGTACATCCATCTGCGGCCGGTGACGGTGCTTCATCACGCCGCTGACCGTTCCCCTCCCGTGCATGCACTGGGTGATCCGGTTCATGCGACACCACCCCCATTCGCCCCGATACGGACATTCGGCACCCGCTTGAACTCGCGGGTACTGAAGAGGACGGTATAATCCGGGCAGCCGGTCTGTTCTGCTAGCACCCTGACTTGTTCGCGAACCTCATCCCTGCTGGCGCCGTGGTGCACCGTGTAATGGGTGTACTCCCACCGTCCCGGTACTATCCTGCGCTCATAGCAGTGGGTGACCGATGGGACCGCTGCAAGAAGATCACCCAGGTTTCCGGCCGGCCCTGACGGTTTCCAGGCAACGAGGGCATTTGCGGTGATCCCCATCTTCCGCTGGTCGATACGGGCACGGAATTTCCGGATGATGCCGGATTCTTTCAGGAGCCGGATCCGTTCCACTACGTTACGTTCGGTGATCCCCAGCGTTTTCCCGATGGCTTCAAACGGGGCCGGGACCAGAGGGAGACCGCGTTCGAGTTCCCGGAGCAGGCTAATATCAGTCTTGTCCACGATTTGGCTCCTGTGCGGGGAGGAATGAGAACCGCACATCAATTTTTATCCGCCTGATTGTCGGCAGGTCCAGCATGTCCGATGCGGGTATCCCGGACCGCTTTAAAATTTCGTCCACAACCTTTTCGACACCCGCCTCGTCCTTTGCCGATATCGTAAACCAGAGGGAATAATCATGGTCCCGCTGGAAATTATGGGACACTTCGGCATAGCTGCTGATGATGGCGGCAACTTCGTCGAGCCGCTCCTCCGGTACATGGAGGGCGACCAGCGTTGCGGCATGCAGGCCGAGCGGGCGGGACTCGAGCACCGGGGAGATCCCTCTTATGATCCCGTAATCTCCGAGTTTTTTCATGCGGAAGAGCAGTTCCGGCTCCGCAATTCCCAGCAGGCCGGCGATCGCTTCCCAAGGCCTTGGTACCAGCGGAAGGTCATCCTGAAGGCAGTTGAGGATGGCCAGATCGGTCCTGTCCGGCCGGAAGGATTCGATCATGACGGCACCTCACCGGGCTGGTAGGGACACCACGGGTCTTCGCCGCAGCATTCCCCCGTGAACGTCTCCGGCATTGCAAGGCCGTCGCACCAGAGAGGGGAGGGCGCGTCCTCCTTCCGGTATGCCCGGGCCCGGCACCCGCCGCAGGAGGTTTTGTACCCGCACTTCCCGCATTTTCCTGTAAGCCGGGACGGATCGCGGAGTGCGGCGAAGAGCGGGGAATTGTTCCAGATCTCATAAAATGAGGTTGTCCGCACATTGCCGGCGCTCAATGGCAGGTACGGGCAGGGTGTCACGTCCCCGTTGGCAAATATCCGGCAATAGGTGATACCCGCAAGGCAGCCGCGTCCCCATGCAGGGTTAATGATGCCCAGATCTTCCGCGATCCGGCGGAACTGCGGAGCACAGGTCGGCCGTATGTTCAGATCGAAGCTCCAATAACGGATGAGGATCTGCCGGATCAGCTCTTCGTATTCCTCCGGGCTGCGGGGCTCGATCTGCCGTGCCCTTCCGGTGGGGATGGGGAAGAAGAGCTGGTAATCGCGGACGCCAAGGGATGTCCCGAGGCCGATGAGGTCTTCCACCTCACTTATGGCAGATCGCATCACCGACATGTTGATCTGGACCGTGATTCCTGCGTCACGGCAGTGCCCTATTGCCTGCACAGCTCTCTCCCATACCCCGTCAATGCCGCGGAACGAGTCGTGAACTGCCGGCTCTTTCGAATCCAGGCTGATGGCCACAGCCCGGATCCCGGAGTCCCGGAGTTTCACTGCAACTTCGCGATCTATGAGGTACCCGCTGGTACCCATGACCATCCGGAGGCCCAGCTCCGTGCCGTACCGTGCAATCGCGAACACATCCTCGCGGAGCAGGGGCTCGCCACCGCTCAGCACAACGACCGGTTTCCCGGTTTCGCAGATCTGGTCAATGACGGAGAATGCTTCTTCCGTACTGAGTACACCTTCTGCTTCCTGTTCGCCCGCATCCACGTAACAGTGGGCACATTTCAGGGGACACCTGAGCGTGATGTTCCACGAAATGATACGCGGCGCACCTGCTGCACCGTTCAAAGCTTCAGTTCCTTTGCCAGATCGAAGCGATCCAGGTTCATCACTTTGGTCCAGGCCGCCACGAAGTCGTGCAGGAACTTTGCCTGTCCGTCTGCACTCCCATAGACTTCCGCCAGAGCCCGTAGCTGGGAGTTCGAACCGAAGATGAGATCGACACGCGTGCCGGTCCACCTGATTTCACCGGTCCTGCGATCGCGCCCTTCAAATATTTCCTTGGCATCCGACACCGGCTTCCACTCCGTGCCCATGTCGAGCAGGTTTACAAAGAAGTCGTTGGTGAGCGCCTCCGGTTTCTTGGTAAAAACGCCGGCCTTTGTCTGTCCGAAGTTGGTGTTCAGCACACGCATACCGCCAATGAGCACCGTCATCTCGGGCGCGGTCAGGGTCAGCAGTTGTGCCTTGTCAATAAGCAGGTTCTCGGCGGGAACGGCATAGCGGGTCTTTACGTAGTTGCGGAAGCCGTCTGCCTTCGGCTCGAGCACGGCAAAGGAGGCCGCATCGGTCTGCTCCGGTACGGCGTCCATGCGTCCCGGCGTGAAGGGGACCGTCACCTCATGACCGGCGTTCTTTGCCGCCTGCTCGACACCTGCGCAGCCGGCCAGGACGATCAGATCCGCCAGCGAGACATTCTTGCCACCTTTGGCGGCGCTGTTGAACGCGCTCTGGATGTCCTCCAGCGTCTTGAGCGCCTTCGAGAGCCGGGCCGGCTGGTTGACTTCCCAGTCATTCTGCGGCGATAAGCGGATGCGGGCACCATTCGCACCGCCGCGTTTGTCGGAGCCACGGAACGTGGACGCTGAAGCCCAGGCAGTAGAAACCAGCTCCGAGACCGTCAGGCCGGATGTCTGGATCTTCCCCTTGAGGGAAGCGATGTCCTGTGCATCAACCAGCGGGTGACTGGAGGCGGGGATGGGATCCTGCCAGATGAGCACTTCGGCAGGAACCTCCGGGCCGAGATAGCGTGCACGCGGACCCATGTCGCGGTGCGTCAGCTTGAACCATGCCCGGGCAAATGCATCAGCCAACTGGTCCGGGTGCTCGTAGAAGCGTTGTGATATTTTTTCGTAGGCAGGGTCGAACCTTAAGGAAAGGTCCGTGGTCAGCATGGCCGGGGCGTGACGCTTCGTTTTGTCGTGAGCATCCGGCACCGTGCCGGCGCCTGCATCGCCCTTCGGCTTCCACTGGTGCGCACCGGCCGGGCTCTTTGTCAGTTCCCACTCGTTTTCGAACAGGATCCGCAGGAAGTTGTTGCTCCACCTCGTGGGAGTGTTGGTCCAGGTGACCTCCAGGCCGCTGCCAATCGCATCCCCGCCCTTGCCGGTGCCGAAGCTGCTCTTCCAGCCAAGGCCCTGCTCCTCGATACCCGCTGCTTCAGGTTCAGGCCCCACATGGGTCGCGGGACCGGCGCCGTGGGTTTTGCCGAATGAGTGACCCCCGGCGATGAGCGCAACGGTCTCTTCATCGTTCATGGCCATGCGGGCGAATGTCTCGCGGATATCTTTCGCTGCCGCGATCGGATCCGGGTTGCCGTTCGGGCCTTCCGGGTTGACGTAGATCAGTCCCATCTGTACTGCAGCGAGGGGATTTTCAAGGTCCCGGTCACCATAGTAGCGTTTGTCATCCAGCCACGTGTTCTCAGAACCCCAGTACACGTCTTCTTCCGGCTCCCAGACATCCGCACGGCCGCCCGCAAAGCCGAACGTCTTGAACCCCATTGATTCCAGGGCGACGTTCCCGGCAAGAATCATGAGGTCGCCCCAGGAGATTTTTCTGCCATACTTCTGCTTGATCGGCCAGAGCAGCCGACGTGCTTTGTCAAGGTTCACGTTGTCGGGCCAGCTGTTGAGCGGCGGGAAGCGCTGCTGGCCGGCACCGGCGCCACCGCGGCCGTCACCCATGCGGTATGTGCCGGCGCTGTGCCATGCCATGCGGATGAACAGGGGCCCGTAGTGACCGAAGTCCGCCGGCCACCAGTCCTGCGAGCCGGTCATCAGCGCCTTAAGATCCTTCTTCACAGCCGCCAGGTCGAGCTTTTTGAATTCCTCCGCGTAGTTGAATTCCCCGCCCATCGGGTTTGACAGGGAAGAGTGCTGGCAAAGAACCTTCAGGTTCACCTGGTTCGGCCACCAGTCCCGGTTGGACCTGCCCTGCCCGGTTGCCTGTTTGTTTGTCATGCCCGTTACCGGGCACTTGCTCTCGTCAGTCATACCATCATGTCCTGTTTTTCGATCTGGGGGATATCCTGCAGAAAGGCCGGACCACGCCCGGGGGCAGTGAGGGAGTTCTGGTTATCAGACACCGGAACACCCAGATCCGTTGTGAGAATTTTTTGGGCCATGGTTGATCAAAACTAGAATTGCCACGGTCGTATTTAAAACAATAGGAGTTCGGTGAGGACAGGATCATCATCAGAGGCTTTCTGCGGCATCCGATTTACCGAAGAGATATCCTTTCCGGTACTGTGCTTCGAGCAGATCCGGATGAACGGTGACATAAAGCACAAAAACATTCGAAGATCCTGGGTATTACCGGGCTCAAGTAAAAATATGGACTTACGGGGCCTGCCGGACAATGACCTTAAGCCGAATCATTAAACGGGTTCTTCCGCATCGCAAGACTGAAGAGATAGGGGTAATTGTTTTTGAGATATCCCATGTATCTGAGCCATTGGGGAATCAGCTGTGAATAGACACGTTCGATATCCTTTCCGAGATGGCTCTTATCTGAAGAGGGGAGTACTGACAGATCATCCCGGGCCTTTACCTCTTGGGTCAGGTGATTTATGGCAAGGATGAGATCGGTGAAGGTTTCGTGTTCAAAGACCATCGGGTTTTCGACAAGCCGGAGTAAAAAATCCTCATGACTGACAAGAAAACTTCGCAGAGCTTCCAAATCAATGTGATCAACGGCGACACAGCATGAATGGTTTTCCAGGCAGGTCTGCACATCCCGAAACATATCATTGTGCCAGTCTGCACGAATAACAAGGCGCTCTTTCACCCTGCCAATAAAAGTATCTGCCGGTACCAGCGGGGCAAGGAGCGGCGTTCCGATCGTGGAAAAGAACGTACCGATGACCATATTCAGTTTTTCCATCCGTCGTTGCCTTTCGCGGGATTCGAGCATCTGGTCAATGATAAGCGTGACTATGAGCACTTCGATCGGTATGAAGGCAATATCGCCGATAAAAAAGATGAACAGGTGATTTCGAGTCCTGGAAGATAAGGTAGTGGGCGGTCAGCATTGCAAGGGACAGCGTAACCAGTCCGATCCCTGCTAATAGTTTCCACCGGGTGTCTTCTTTCATATTTTGAGGTATGGGTCATGGGGGAAAATACGAGGTTCCATCATGGCAGATCAGCGTTGAACGTTTCCCCTTTTCGGCTGTGCCCGCTGGATGCATTGTGCCAGGATGCACCAGATACCCCAATGCAGAAACCCTCCGACAACAAAGCGTATTTACCTGCCCTGCATTCTTTTCCGGAACAACAATGCGGAAAAATCCGCACAGATTTTGGGTGAAACTATGCGGGGCAAACGATCAACAACTCTCAATGAACAAGCAGAGCGCTGCGCAGGGAAGATGGGATTTCGCTGGCTGAAAAATACGCTTTCAGATCTTCCGTTCGATGGGTTTACCTTTCGGCCGGCCGTCATTGCCGCGGTCAGATTATTAAAAACCCGGTACTCGATCGATGACGATGTCATTATAGAAAATAAATTCCCGGATGCAGTGGACGGGTTGCGATCCCTTCCGCTACCTCAGACGGTTCTTCGCGAGCTCTGGGTCCGGACGCAGAACGAGCGGGCCTGGCGCCGGTTCTATATCCTGCCCGAAACGACCATGGAGATCGAGTTCAACACTGCGGAGAATTACTGGAACACCCACTATGATGAAGAGAAGTGGAAGACGGCACCCTATCGGATCGACATTCCCCTGTTATCCCCAAAAAAAGATGATGTCAGATAAGCCCGTAAAATGCCCGGTTTGCCAATCGGACGAAGGTTATTTTTATCTCAGTGAAACCGGTGTCCCCGCTCAGGAAAAATACTGATTAAAACGGGTATTTTCTTTATTTGACTGATTTCAGGGGATTTCGACCCTGCAATATAGCGGGCTTGCAGCAGCCCCTTTTTTGAGGGGGGAGGGTAGCACGGTCAAAAGGAAAAGAACACCTGTTTTGGGGATCCTGCCGCATGCTGAAAGCAAGTGTGAGATCTGCAACCAAGATCCTGTTTCCTGCCGGTCCCGGCAGGAGTGTATCTCTAATATGCCCGTAAAATGCCCGGTTTGCCAATCGGACAAAGGCGGTTTTTTGACCAGGAGAAATGGTGTCCCCGGCCAAATGAAATAAGGATTAAAACAGGTATTTTCCTTAACTGACGGATTTAAGAGGATTTTGACCCTGCAATATAGCGGGCTTGCAGCAGCCCCTTTTTTGAGGGGGGAGGGTAGCACGGTCAACAGGAAAGAAACCCCTGTTTTAGAGCCCGTAACGGATATGCCTCACGCCGGACTCCGACGTGAATTTCACGCACCTTTCCGGACCCCCTGTTCATGCAATTCCTCCAGGAGTTTTTTAATCGGACAAGGGGTTATCTACCCCAAAACGGGGCTTATTTTGGGCTTTGTTTGGTAATTTTCCGGGAACGGGGGGCGTGGTGTGCCCGGATTGGAGGGGTTGTTAAGTCTGAAAAAAGGGGGTCTGGGGAAGTGGTTTTATGGGGAAAAAGCGGAATTTTTCGTTCTGAGGGGATAGTGTACCATTTTCTTAACCATGAGCAACTAAAAAAAAATTCAGCGCAAGTCTGGTTGAAATTTTTTCTTCCGGGACCGGCAGGGAAATTTCCCGCAGGATCTCTCCCTAATCCCCGCCGCTCACGATCTTCCCGTCCTTCAGAACAATGACCCGGTCAAAATATTTCTGGTGCCATTCCTCATGCGAGACCATGACTACGGTTTGCTTGAGTTCCCTGTTGAGTTTCCGGATCAGGTCGAGAATGATCGTGGAATTCCTTGTGTCAAGGTTCGCACAGGGCTCATCGGCGAGGATGATGGCGGGGTTGTTGACCAGCGCACGGGCAATGGCAACCCGCTGCTGCTCGCCACCGGACATCTCACCGGGGAGAAAATCGACCCGGTCACGAAGGCCGACAAGGCTGAGAATATCCCGGCAGGCCCGGGTGCATTCCTTTACCGTCATGCCCCGAACCCTGGACGGCAGATAGATATTCTCCTCTGCCGTCAGCTCAGGCACAAGGGCATAGTCCTGGAAAACATAACCGAGACGATTTAAGCGAAAGAGGGTGCGCCCCCGCTCGCCCAGCAACCCGACATCCACTCCATCGATGACAAGCGTCCCCGTGGTAGGCCGGTCAAGGAGCCCGAGCAGGTGCAGCAGGGTCGACTTGCCGCTCCCGCTCGCTCCCGTGATGCCCACGAATTCCCCTTTACGGATCCTGATATCCACACCGTCCAGTGCCCGGACTTCGACCGTTCCTTTCCCGTAGATCTTTGCAAGGTTGCTGCCTATGATCATGTTACCCCCGTATTGCCGAGAGGATATCCTCCCGGGTGGTCAGCCACGATGGCAGGAACCCGGCGATCAGCGATACAATAAACAGGCTCACAATTGCCCGGAAAAGCAGCATTGGTTCAAGAACCGGGGCAACCGGTCCTCCGGGAAACACCAGCGGCGATGCAGTGAGATACTGGAGCAGCACAAAGAGCAGGGCGCATCCCGCGAGGGTACCGCTGGCAAAGATGAACAGCGCCTGGAAGATATAGGACTTGATGATGATCGACCGGTCAATCCCGATTGCCTGCAGGATCCCTATCTGCTTCCGGCGGTACACGGTATTGATGAAGATGACAATGAAGATGACCACAACGGCGATAACAAGGCTGACGATCGTGCTGATGACGTTGATGATATCAAAGCTGCCGACAATGGATTTTAAAAAATCAGCGGATTTGTCCTGCCAGGTCCAGATCTTTTCCTGGATCCCGTACTGCATCAGGGTGATGCGCATTGCATCTTCATTGCCGGTCATCTGAGTCTTTACCAGGATCTGGTTTGCCGTGTCCGTTGTACCCAGCACGGATTCCAGTTCTTTCCTCGTGATAAAGGCACTGGAGTCGACACTGAACTGTCCGGATGCAATGATTCCCTTGATGCGGTACTGCCGGGTTATCCCGTTCCTGAAGGTGACCTCAACGGTCTTTCCCACGTCGACCCCCCCGAGCGTTGGCGTGCGGTCCACTTTCTGGTCTTTGTTGCCGGCAAGGGTGGTGCCTATCAGTATCTGCCCGGTATCGCCATCGTTCAGGTAATCCCCGCTGGCAATTCCGGTATGGATCTTCAGCACCTGTTTTTCATCCTCGGGATTGATCGCGATCAGGAGCGGTGTCGTGGATTTTCCCTTGCTGACAATGGTTGCCGCACCGGTATACCGTGGAGTACTTGCAACAACCCCTGGAACCCGGTTGATCTTCTGCTGGAGTTCCTTAACATTGGTGATGAGCAGCTGGTCCTCCCTTGGCTCGATAACCAGGTTCCCGTAACTGTAATCGATATTCTGCTGGTTGAAGAGCACCACAATGCCGGCAATAATAGACGGGAGGAAGATAAGGTTGACAAAGACCATCGCAATGATCATGATGGTTAACAGGATCGTGCCCTTGTTTCCCCGGGTGATGAGCCGGGAAGCAAGGAAAAAAGCAACCTGCTCTTCCTCAAGCATCGCTGCTTCCCTTTTTACGGACTACGAAGTACCAGTATCCACCACCGCCGCCGATGATCAGGATCAGGAGAATCGCAACGATAAGGCCAGTGGAATCCCCGTCCATGACCGTTACCTGCAGAGTTTCGGTCTGGGTCTGCACACCATAATCATCCTCGTACCGCATGGTCAGGGTGTACGGGTAGGTCCCGGGGTTGCCGGCCTGCAGGGCAAAGACTGCCGGGGCATCGTTGTTGGGTTCGATCTTGCCTACGTAGGCATCCTTTCCCCCGCTCATCGGAATATCGATGCTTGCCTTGACCGAGTCTGCATTTGCTGTGCCGGTATTCTCAAGCCGGATGATGAGCGAGACCGGATCGCCTTTTTTGATCCGGACCGGATCCAGAGAAACGGATGCGATGCCGATCTTTGCCTTGCCCTTGACATGGATCCCGAGGACCTCGCTCTGCGTGATTGTGGTCCCATCGGGGCTTACATAGGATATGGCAAAAAGGACACGGTTGATACCGAGGGGGGCTTTCTTGTCGGTGGAAAAGACCATGTTCAGGGTTGCATTCTCTCCCCTGAGGAGGCTCCCGACATTGTACGTGCTGGAAGTCTTCTGGGTGAGAGAGGGACTTGCGCTGTTGACATTGACGGTTATCTGGTCAGCCCGGGAGAGACCATCGTTTCTCAGGACCAGCTGTGCGCTGATATCGTCACCGGGATTAACACCATCGGGCACGGTCTTGATGGCCGTCAGGGCCGGTTTTTTCAAAAGCGCAATCTGGGTGTTGACATTGACCGGAACAGGCTGGCGCACGCTCTGGCCTCCCGTCACATCGATCCAGATCTCGGGAAAGTAGATCCCGTCCTTTGCCGGGGCACGGATCAAAAACGTGATGGAGATCGACTGCCCGGGCCCGATTGCACCTATCCGCTTGTAATTGCCGGAGATGACTTCCACATCACTGGACTCCAGCTGGACACTTTCGATATTAATGCCGATATCCGTAACCTTGGTATTCTCAAATGTCCCCCCCGTCAGGATGCCGGTATTTTCCTTGATGTTTGCCGAAGCGGCGGTATTCCGGATGGTCGCGGTTATTGTCCCGACATCGCCTGGCTGCAGGACAGATGGCGAGATGACATAATCGGCAACAATGACAGTCGGACTCTCAGCATGGACCGGAACAACACAGAGGAGCAGGAAAAAAAAAGAGGCAGGCAAGGTGGGGCAGGAACGGTTTCATGGTATCAGGATTTCCTTATGGTTATGTTGAATCTGTGAATGTGGATGATGATAAGGATTGTGAACAGGGCATAACCCGGACTCGAGGTGTTGTCATTCACCTCTGACAGGATCAACGCGGCTCACTTCATGCTTTTTTTTTGCACAAAGGGATATGAAGGCAAAAAAACCGGTATGCAGGATGGACCGCTACCGCCGGATCTCTATTGCCACTTCGTTCCGCCGCAGGAAGCCGGGCGTCCACGGGGAATCATACCGCATCAGGAACGGCTGGCCTGCCGTAACAATCCCAACGTTATTCAGCCCCGCCTGCAACCGTGACGTTGCCGCATCCACATCTTCTGCCGGTGCATATCCCGAAAACCGGATCACGGCTACCTCCCGTGCGGGCAGCATTGTTATACGCACCCGGCCGTCCAGCGGGTCGGGGGTCTCCTCAAGCGTTTTTGTGTGCGGCATCACAAACGACATCGAGGTTGCATCAGAAACTACGGGGGCGGTCATGGGAATTTTCTGTGAGGTTATTACCGGGGCTGTCATCGGGATTTTTTCCCGGGGTTTGTTGCTGCCGGAGATATAGGCAAAGAGCAGGTTGAAACCAGCGTCATTGCCGGAGCTATCCACCGTGGCAAGCACCAGCGCAGGGTACTGGCGAAACTCAATCCCGCCGGTCGTTCCTTTAACAGCATACGGTATGGCTTCACCAGAAGACTGGGCGAGCAGCAGGGCCAGCAGCAGGATACCTGCAAGGGCACCGATCACCAGTATCGTTGTGCGCATACTGCCTCATGGGACGGTGCTGGTATTAAAATGGTGTTTCCTGCCAAAGAACGGAGGGAAAAAAAGTGAGAGTGGTTACCCGTTTTTCAGGGCAACGATATCCTTGACCCCCACCAGTTTCCAGACAAGCGATCGCTCCTCGTTTACCAGTACGTCCGGGGGATCATCGGGGCCGTGGCCGAGCGCGGTGAGCACATGGGGCGAGAGTTTTTTCCTTGCCACCATCTCCACGAACTGTTGCCTGACCTTCTTTTTCCCTTCCCGGTCCTTCACTTCTTCAAGTGTCCCCTGCAGGCTCACAAAGGAAAAGACAGACATGTCGGGGGCATACTCCTCGATCTCGACCGAGACCTTCGGGTTTTTGGCAAAATACTCCATCTTCCTGCCGTACTTTGTGGAAAGGAAGTACAGGTATTTTTTGTCAAAGACATACATGAACGGCGCTATATAGGGATGGTCACACGCGCCAAACGAGATCCTTGATACATACTGGCGTTCGATCAGGGCATCATACTCGGCTTTGGGCATTTTTGGAATTTTTACCGGATCCATACAATCATCATTCCTCTGAATTACTCTTCTTGAACGGCAGGATAATAATGATGATCAAAGGCACAAAAGACTCATATCCACGCTCCTGCAACTGAAAGGTAACGTGATAGGTTATGGTACGCCATTTTCCCCGACCCTGCATTGTCATCAGCCGGTGTATTGAGTTCGACCCGTGCCGCTACGATGGCTCGAAGATCCCGTCTCCCGCCGTGGCACGCATCAGGTCCTTTGCTGACTGTATCCCGGTCTGTCCGGAAGTTGAGACTGGCCCTGGCATCCCGCGGGAAACGGTCAGGATCGTGCGGGTGGACGGGATCGATCACCTCATCCAACCCGCCACCGGGAAGGATGTGACCGGTGAGATGTCCGCGTTCGCGACGAAGTTTCTACGACACCCTGCCACCCGTGGACGGATTTATCTTAAAAGGCGGGTCTCCCACGTCAGGAACGGGCGGGATTAAGGTGTACCAGTCCGCGGAAAAATCCATGGTGATCGAAAAGACAGCGGGCTTTTTTGCACGGGAGGTACTGAAGCGGTTCTCATATCTTCCTGTAGAAGATGAACTGCGCCTCAATAATGCCCGGATCCGTGAACATTTTCTGACCGGGATCTATACCCTTGCGGCATTCCGTTCCGTGGAAGAGAAAGGTGAACGTGAAGATCTCGTAGCGTTCCATGCAGCCAACAAGCTCCTCCTGCTTGCCGCCAGCCAGACCGTTATGCGGGAGATGGGGCAGCTTGTTGCATCCCGGGCAAAAAAGGAACCGGCAGAGCTGTTTTTCCACTACCGGCATCTGCTGTGTGCCGCACTCACCCAGGTCCCCCGCTACACCAGCAATATTAATGTCCTTGAGCATGCCCTGGGTTATTTTCAGCAATCGGGTTTTAAGGAGAAGAAAAAGCCTATTGCCTCAGATTAATCGGTCGCTATAAGGAGGGGCATGCCACACTGGCCGAACCCCGGGATCTGCTCCGATCCTGGGTGATCCGGTTCGGGGAACCGGCCCTGCTGAACCAGACATTCTTTGCTCCGTATCCGGCTGAACTGGCAGACCTGCCGGAAGAGATTACCGATCGCGGAAGGGATATGGGGAAGGACAGAAAAGCATCGGCTGTGCAGCAGGAAACCCCACAAAAGTAAGGATGAGAAAAAATGCCCGCAGGAAATGCCAAAAAACCGCACGGAAGATACAACGGGAGAAGCACAAAAAAAACTGAACAAATCATGTAGTTCTGGATGAAGTAACGCACTTGTATGCCAACAAGGGAACGGTTTTTGGTAATAAAAAGAGGTGTTTCCTTTTACCTCTCTGTCGCAACATCCCCATCCACTTTCTCAAGCGAAAATGTGCCGTACTTCCCGCCGCCACCCGGGTGCAGGGTTACCGTCCCGTTGCGGAGAGCGGCTATGGCATTGGCAACCTTCGGGTGAAGCGCATGTATATCCGCAACCGGAATATCAATAAGCACGGCGATCTCGTTTTCGAACGTGGCGATGAACGAGGCATAGATCGCCTTGCATTTCTTCGTGTTCGGTGACGAGGCCTTCTCCATGGTCTGGATGATCTGGCCGAGAGGAAGCACGTGCACATACGGCGGGCGGGGAAGGGGATTGCCCCCACCCGATAATTCCTTTGCCCGGTCGAATACACCTTTCTTGATGATCCCGCCATCTGCTGGGCACCGCCATGCATGATCCATGGCCTGATCAAGCGTGTACTGGACGAAACACCGGGTACAGGCAGTGCGGTTGTACTTCCCTTCCTCCGGGAAGAATCCGGCATTCATCTCAATTGCGCCGTTCTTCACGCCCGCCAGCACGTCCTTTGAAGAAGCGTGGGAGAGCCGGAGCCGGTTGAACTCGCGGCCGAGCTTGTCCGGGTAGGGACTGTGGGCATCGGAGTTGGTAAGGAACGGAATAGCGTCAAGCTCCGCAATTACCGCACCGTACGAACTGTCCGCTGACAGGCCCAGTTCGAGGAAGTCAATAGGTTCAGCGCCGTAGCAGTCGGCGACACCGGTACAATACGCATACATCGCCGTCCACGGGGTGAACGCATGGGCAGGACCGATCAGTGCCCCGACCTCGTGGGCATACCGCGCGATCTGTTCGCCGGAGAGGTAGACATGCGGGCGGCCGCTCGTGGAAAAACTCTTGCAGGTGCCTTCCATGAGGTCCTGCAATGCGGCAAACTGCGAGAGGTCCTCGGCTATGATCAGGTGGTGCACCCTCCGTTCGTCCTCAACTTCGGCTGTGGGGACTATGACGATACCGGCATCATTCTCCAGAAAGGGCTCCCAGGTCTTACGCCAGACCGGGTGGAGCGCGTCACCGGTACCCAGTACATGGATGCCCTTTGTTACGCACCCTGCGAGCAGCTGCTCCGGCTGCATGAAGCGGGAGACCGCCATAGAGTACGGGGAATGGATATGCAGGTCGGCATTTACGAGCATGGGTACGTGTATAGTTGCTCCTCGCGGGATATATTTTCACAGGTTAGCGGGGGATCTTGCCGCAGGGAGAGGCGGGGAAATGGATCTCACACGGGAGCCAGCCCCTTGTGCTATTAGGACATGCAGAAAAGAGAAAAAGGGAGGCAATCATTTCTGATATCAATCCGATCCAGCCGGTACTGCCGGGCGGAATGAGGATTGACCGGAATGCCCCACTCCCGGCCGGTACCAGACTTCCACATCGTTTTCGTAGTGATCGGATATCTTTTCGCGGGACGGGACGAACTGGAACTTCTGCAAGATATGCTGCATAATGGGCCGTGGCATCACAACCCGGATATCATAGCCTTCCGACAGCCACTGCCGGAGCAGGGCCTGGGTATGGCCCTCGTTGCGTTTTTTTGAAATGACGAAATGGAGATAGAGCCGGTTGTCCCCATACATTTCGAGCCACCCGGAAAAAAGCCGTTCAGAAAATCCCAATGCATCACCCGCATTTGTGCCGGTCTCGATTCGTTGTGCAGTCATCTGGATCAGTTCCTTTTGAGGGATCTGACCATTGGAAATAGGGAGATATAACCCGGGGGAGAGGGCGTGGCGAAAGTGAAAAAGGGCCGGTTTTACGGGATTGAAATGCGGCGCATTAGCCGGACTGCGTTCAAGGAAAAGCCGGTAAAATTACCCGTTTTTAGAAATCTCCTTAACCTTGCCCGCCATACTCCGCTTACCGGAGAAAGATAGGATGAGGGTGAATATGCAGGTCGTCAAGTGGGGGGTGGATCTCGCAATGGGGATCGTATTCCTCTTCAGTGTCGTGACCGGGTTCTTCAAGTTCACGCTGCTCACGCGGACTTTGGGCATCGGTATCATGCCATCAGCACGGGTGAGCGAAATCCATGACTGGGCAGGCATTACCCTCGGGTTCCTTGTCCTCCTCCACCTGTTCCTGAACCGTACCTGGATACTGTCGATGACACGAAAAGTGTATGCAGGTATGAGGGAGATGAAATAAAAAACGGGGAGTAAAAACCCCATGGTAATCACACTGCTTTTTCACCGCGAATAGAAATCCTTGTCCAAATCCCCGGTATTGGAATATCCAGCCTGTTCCCAGGTTCCCCGGTAGCTGGGATCGGCGGTCAGCTCTATTTTCTCGATCCACTTTACCCACTTGTATCCCCATTTATCTTCTGCCACCAGCTCGAAAGGATACCCCCGTTCCGCGGGAAGCGTTACGTTGTTCATGGAGTATGCCATGATGATATCCCGGTTCATCAGGTAATCGAGCGGTAATGACGTTGTGTACCCGTCGTGAGCAGTAAATAGTACGGTATTTGCCCGGGGATCCGGCCCGGCATTCCTGATGAGATCCCGGACCTGGACACCTTCCCAGAGGATGGTTGCATCCCAGCCTTCCACACAATGGAGGGTGACGAGCTTGGTATAGTGCGGGTATTTCTCCAGCACTTCGGGGTACGTGTAGATATCGGTCGTGTTGGTCATCCCGGTAATTGTCAGACGATAATCGGATTCTCTGATGTACTGGGGACCCTTGATGGAATTTTCCCGGAACGCAGTGATCGAAGAGAGATCTTTTCCCTGGTAGGACCTGACTTCGACTGCAGGAAGAGAACCCGGTCCGCTTTGTGACGGAGTGACAGGGGATGACGGATTCCTAAGAAGAACAATCGTGCCGCCAAAAATAATGATAAGGCATAGTGCAATGACGATGACCAGCTTTGCATTCATCTGTTGATACCTGATCGCAGTATATTATTAAATGTCGTACGATGACACCTTGGAATCTGGCAAAAAATACGCTTTGCATAACTCCCGGCATAACCGCTTGGGTTATGGTGATTTCTGCCCTTACTCCATATTGGTAAGTCGTCCTTTGAGTTCCCCCGCATCCTCTTTTTTTGCTTCCATGAGGGCTGAAATAACCGCGTCGGAAAAGATCAGGGCGAGGGTCTCAAAGAGGGTCCCTAAGGGGGCAAAGGCGGATGCAGTTGAACGGTATTTTCCGGTCATCTGCCGGACCTCATACGAGGACTGGTCCCCGTGGTAATACCCGGTGAGATCCCCGAGGTTTACTACGCAGTCTGCGATCCTGCTGATCTTCGATTCGGGCGAGGCCGTGATGAGGCAGATCGTGCCCCCGAGTCCCTTTACTGTTGCACAAAACGTTGCCATGGATACCGTTTCACCGGATCCTGAGAAGACCACCATGGTGTCTCCCGGCGCAAGGGCGGGTGTGACCGTCTCTCCAACGACATATACTTCATACCCCAGATGAAGCAGCCGCATGGCAAATGCCCGGGCGATAAGACCGGAGCGGCCGGCTCCTGCGACATACACCCGTTTGGCTTTGAGCATCTGGAGAAAGAATGCCGAGGTCTCAACCTTATCCAGCAGGACGGCTGTCTTTTTTATCGACTCTGCCATCTGTTCCATGAATACCGGGATATCAGAAAATTCGTCAGTCATTATCCTACAGGGATATTTTGTACCAGCCGATATGAGGGTATCGGAACAGGAGGCGAAAATATGGATCCTTAAATCGCGATCCATGGGAAAAACCGGTGTTCAGGAGCAAAATTTACGTTCCTGCCTTGACATCATCCGGATAATGGAACGAATCGCGGCAGTTGCACGCGGAGAGTTCCCGGAAGCAGGATACGGGTATTTGTGACTGGATATACACAAGCGTCAGGAATGAGTGGATAGGTAAAGAATCCAAGAAGACGGCCCCGTGCAGATGGTGGCAGAAGGTGAACAGGCGGCACTGGATGCGTTTGTGCGGAGGGTAAAGGCAGAAACAGACGCAGTGATCCGCATGAATGCGCTTACCGTGACAAAGGGCGAAGCAGGCGGTGAGTTCGCGGAATTATGAGTGAAGGGGTAGGGGGACCGGGGGGGTCGGAGGATATTTTTTCCCACTGCATGAAACCCCCCCGTACAGGCAATTGCGCTGATGCAAAACCTCATCCCCTCCAAGCGCCAGAACACCAATACAGGTGATCCTTTGACACAACCAGGTATGGTGCAGCTAGGGGATACTGCACGGAATTTCTCGTTGAAAGACCAGAACGACAAGACATTCGATCTCTATGAACAGGCAGGAAAACGGGTGCTCCTCTCCTTTCACCCGCTCGCGTGGACGGAGTACTGCGCAGCCCAGATGAAGTCGCTGGAGGAGAACAGGAACAAGCTCCTTGCGGGTAACTGTGTGCCGGTCGGGATCAGTGTCGATTCGGTGCCCTGCAAAAAGGCATGGGCCAAGAGTTTATCGCTGGTAAACACCCCCCTCCTCTGTGATTTCTGGCCGCACGGGGCCATTGCCCGGAAGTACGGGCTCTTCCGGGACGAGAACGGTTTTTCCGAGCGGGCGAACGTGATCGTTGATGAAAAACAGAAGGTGATCTTCGTGAAGATCTACCCGGTACATTCTGTGCCGGATATCCAGGAGATCATCGCATTCTTACAAAAGTAATGCGAGATAACTGGAAGTACTGAGAGAAAAAGGTATTTTTAATTATTTCTATCTACTTTCTCTACAATATTTTTCACTCTTTTTTTTACAGATGGATGAGTGAATGCAGATAACCATGAATGTGGCATTTGTTCCAAGGTTTTCTCTAAAATTTTTGAGGGTTTTGAAATATTATATTTATCTCGAAGCATTATTGATGCAAATTTATCACTTTCATATTCGTCCATCAAAACGAACAACCAACATGAAAAGAGTGTCAGAATAATAGAGCATAAGAGTTTTAAGTGTTGATCTATGTTGGTAAAAAAAATTAATAAAATCACAATAAAGAGAAGAGTTAAAAAAAGAATTGTTCGATATTGTAATCTAATATGTCCTTCTTCATGAAGAAGGCTGATTCTTATAAAATTTTCATCTAACACATTCATTTTAGGATTGTAATGAATTGTACAAAGACCTGCATGAAAGTAATCCCATTTTTCAGAGGCTTCAATTTTATGCGAACCGGCGACACCCCCGTTTTTTACTAACTCATTGAAAATTCGTTCACATGAACCCTCACTGGATTTCATATGCTTATAATAAAAAAATAGATGATATAAAATTAATCGATCATATATTTGTTTTCACAAAAATAGAATCAAATAAGATTAGTAAGAACGTGGTATCATCACCCGATATAACTGAGCTCTTCGTCTTTCAGCTTCTCGCCTTCAACCAGGCCCTCGATGACCTTCTCCATCTCGGAGGCACGGTCATTGAGTTTCGTGGGGTCTACGGGCACATCGATGAGTTTCGAGAGCACGCCCAGCACATTTGCCGCACTCATCGGGTCAACGAGATACCCGCTCGTCTCACCCATCAGGCAGACGGCATCGATACCGCGCTGTGCAGACAGTCCCAGCATGAGACCGGCGGCCCCGATGATTCCGCCTCCGGGTTCATCGCGGTTGAAGGTGACACCGGCTTCTTCCAGTTCCGGGCGCAGTTCCGCACGGTTTACGGCACCCAGCACCCGGGGCTCGTTCACGAGGTGTCCGACACCAAAACCACCAAGGGTGTAGATGCGTTTTACCTTGAGTTCTTCGGCAATCTCGCAGTACTGGTCGGCAAGGATATAGTGCCCTTCATTCGAAGTACTCTGGTGATCGCCGACAAGAAAAACAATATCACGTCCTTCAGACTGGTACAGGAAGAGCTCGTTTCGTGCCAGACGGGCAAGACCAGTTTCATCAAGAAGCACCTGGGGAGGAAAATAGATCGAGTGAATCTCCCCGATCTTCTCGGCCTTGAGCATGTGGATCATGTACTCGGCCACGAGTTTGCCCACCTGGCCGATCCCAGGTAGACCTTCAATAAGGATCGGGTCTACGGGGTGCTTGTCCTTGAAACTCTCAAGGTAGCTGACCGTGATATCCTCAATCATGGGTTACCATTCTCCGGTACTTACCGTATTTGTCTTCAGGTGAATAACGGGCCGGGTGGGCCACAACGGTTGGCTTGCCACAGGCTGGACAGGTTAAAGAAAGGGTATAGATCCGGTCTGCCGGGCAACGACGGATCCGGCCACTCATTGACTCTTCCCGGATTTCGGTTTCTTGATGAGCTTGCCTTCGCCTTCAGCTTTCTCGACGACTGCAATAGCTGCATTGGCCGCCTTTTCGATCGCTTTCTCCGCCTTCTTGTAGTCCGGAGCAGTCACCTTGATCCGGTAGAGCGGTGCTCCGAGATACAGAAGCTCAATGGCAACACCGGCAATCTTTGGTTCTGCACTTTTTAATGCCTTCTTGATGATCGAGATACCATCCGGGGCTGAACAGGTCAGATGCAGGTGACCGGTGACTTCAACACTCGGAACTTTGACATTCTCCTGGGCTACATGCAGGAGTGCATCGGAGACCTTCTTGGAAAATCCCAGTTTCTTGAGCGTGGTCTCGGGTTCGACGACCAGGTCTTCAAAGACCGGGTAGAAGGAACCGTATTTGCTGAAGATCTCGTCTTCAATCTTCTTCGCATCTTCACCGGACTGTTCCGCGGCAAACCCGAGCCATTTCTGGGCTTTCGACTCGTTCTTCCACTCACGAATCTTCTCGCGCCGCTGGTGTTCATTGACGTCCTTTAAGGAGAGATCGATGTGACCGCGGCTCCGGTCAACATTGAGCACCTTGCAGACGATCTTCTGACCCTCGCGGATGTGGTCACGGATATACTTGATCCAGCCGGTAGCAATTTCAGAGATGGGGATGAGACCCGGGCGGCCACCATACTCATCCAGCGATACGAACGCAACGAAGTCCTTGACGTTTACCACTGTGCAAACGACAAGTTCTGATTCCTGTGGCCACTCTCTGTCCTGCATGGGTAGTATCACTTGAGCTCTGAGATGATCTCAGCCTTGAAGCTTGCCTTGCCCCCGGCGGGGGTAGACAGATCATGTCCACAGACTACGCACTTTACCGTTGTGCTTGCCTTCTCAAAGACGGTCTGCTCGTTCTCACAGTCAGGACACTTTACCTTGTAGAATTTACTCCGGTTCTCCCGAATTACGCGTACCATTATCGCTCACTCCGTTAATTCAAACTTTGCGACACGGTAACCCTTGCGCAGGTGTGCCTTTCCACAGGTGACACAGCGGTACCGGACGTTGATCTTCTTCGTCGGCTTATCGCCGCCGGGCACCTTGGAGAATTTACCCATGTTGCCTACTTTACCCCTGCGTGCCTTCTGACGGTCGATCCAGTGGAGGCCGGTTGTTTTGCCTTTCTTTACCTTCTCAACCTCGTGAATCTGGTGATTCCGGCAGAAAGGGCAATAGGTGTTGAATTTCGCTGGCATTTTCATAAAATTTTCACCGATAAGTTGGATATAGAATACCAATATTATTTGCAAAGATTGATATTTAAGACTATGTTGCGTTCACTTAAGACCGCAGCATTCCGCTCGGGAAGCGTCACTATATCTCCTTTTGAAAGAGTATAAATCCTCCCATCCACTCCCATGAACGATTCCATATTTTCGAGTGCGCGGACAAGGACACAGGGGTGGGTATGGGGCAGGTGAGCCTTGTGCTGCGCAGGGACGGTGACATAGGCAGAAACGGGGATGGTTGGTGTACCCTCATCGCAGGAGACAGGTTCCGGCTCACCGAATTCATCTGCATCGGTTTCCGTAATTACAGGAACTGGTGGAGCATTGTACAGGAGAACTCCCTGGCATTGTTCGATCGCAGCAGTGATCTGGTCAAACATCACCCTCTCGGCAGGAATAGTACGTTTTACTTCCTCGCGATCATAATAGTTGCCCTCGGCATGCATGATGGTAAGGGCAAGGATCTTGCGGGACCGGATTGCGAAGAGATCATGAAGGGTCTCTTTGATCGACAGGGTTTCTTCGATTAACGATCGGGCTTCATCAGAAAGGGGATCATCAAGCTTGTACACCTGTGCCATCAGCGATGCCAGCTCTTCGTGCCCGCGCTCAAAAATATCCGGGGCTGTTGCTGTCAGCCTCCCCGTCTCCCGCTCAGATAGCAGGATACTGCGCAGATCGTCAAGCGTCATCGTGTACCTCAGGCAATCTCAGCCATGCCACGGCAGCAGAGAAAAACGGCTACTGCTTCCGGTACTGTAATGATGCCTTTTTGGAGCTCATAAGTACTTCCGAGCATCGGCATCTTCAGTGCAATACGGCAGTCCACCCGGACATCCCGCGTGCCAAAGACCACAGCATCGGTGAGTGGGTCGAACTCGTGCAGTTCACGGAGCTCGAGCGGCTGCACCCGCATACCGCTCCCGCCATGCAGTGAGGTGGGGAGACGGATCAGCCGTTTGGTATCTGTCGTGACCGGTTCATCGGCAAGGGCAGCACGGGCGAGCACGTGTTTTTTGAACTCGCCTTCCTGCTGGGCAACGACTACCGACAGGACACGGTTTGTTTTTAAGATACCAGGAGAGGGATGGTGATCAATCTCGGTAAGGATCTCTTCGCGCTTTTTCAGAAAACCGGTTGCTGACTCTTTCCCTATTCCTTCCATGCCGGTGAGATGCGCCATCGCTTCCGGCTCGGGCAGCGTGCCGATCCACTTGATGTACTCGACAAGCGCTGCCCGGTACCGGTTCGGCCAGCCGGGGATTTTGGTATTTTTTCCCGTCAACATGACCGCAGGATCGATCCCGATACCACAAACATAATCGATCAGCTCCCGTCGTTCCGCACTGCCCCAGCCCCGGAATGCAAGATCCCGGACATGGACATGGTACCCCCGGCCCCCGGAGAAGACCAGTTCGATGGTTTTGGGATCCATGCCAAACTCATCGAGAAGTATTGCGAGGAGCTTTTCGGTCTCCTCCTTGACCCGGGCCAGCATCACATCGTAGGCGCCCCGCACGATATGGTCCGCATCGAGATCAAAGATCAGGTCCGCCCCGCACCAGCCTTTGTCCGCCATGGTGCCTGCATCGGGTCTCTCGTAATACGCAGTCGAGTAATAGGTGTGCTGGGGTACGACGCTTTTGAGGTACTCGAACAGTTCGTCCCGGCCGGTGAACCCCACATGCCTCCGCATGCGCATCTCAGTTGCACCTGGATTGAAGAGCACAAAACCCCATTCGCGCTGCTCAAGCGCGGGCGGTGCTACGAGCACCGTCTTCTTGTAATAGTCCGTAAAACGCTGCCGTACAAATGCAGTTGTGGCCGGGTTCATGGCAGCTCCTTGACCATATATGGCCCTGCACGCTCATAGCCCTGCCTCCGGTAATACGGTCGGACACCCATACCGCTCATGATGGCGAGACGGGGGTACCCGGCAGCAATCGCAGTCTCCTCTGCGAGAGCCAGCAGCGCCCGCCCGTAATTCCGGTGCTGGTACTCTTCGGAATCCGCATCGCTGCCAACGGGCACGATACTCCCGTAGACATGCAGTTCGCGCATGAGCGCTGCATTCTCCAGTTCGGGGCGGTAGACCATCGAGGGGAACCGGAGACGGGTAAACCCAATCAGGGAATCATCAGAAACCGCAGAGATGAAATGCTCGGTCCCGCCACAGCACTCGTACTTTTTCAGGCGCATCTCGGATTTTGCCAGCGAAGGGAGCCGGCCGATCTCCCGGCAGCGGATGCAGCGGCACGTTCTTCCCGTGGTTTTCATCCGGTTCTGGGCCAGCTGCCGGAAGTTGGAGTGCCGGGACCCGGCAACGATCAGCTTGGCAGGAATATCCCGCTGGATCCGCTGGAGCCGCATGAACTCGGGGATCCTGGACTTTGCATATGCTATGAGATCGATGAGCTCCTCTTCCTGGTACGGGGCATAGATCCCCTGCTCCCAGTGCTGCTCGATCTCCGAGCCCGGGGTGACAAGCGTGGGATAGATCTTGAGAAAGTCCGGCATGAACCGGGGATCGGTAAAGATCGTATCGAACATCTTTGTGTCGGACTCCAGGGTAGAGGTGGGGAGGTTGGGCATCATGTGAAACCCGACTTTGAGACCGGCATCGCGGAGCAGGGTGTTGGCCGCAATGGTATCTTCCACCGTGCACCCGCGCCGGTTATACGTGAGGATCGCATTGTCAACGTGCTGGACACCGAGTTCAACTTTCGTTACGCCAAGACCCAGCATCCGGTCGATATGCTCACGTTTGCACCAGTCGGGCCGGGTCTCGAACGTGATCGCAATGCAGCGGATTGCAGAGAGCTCGTTCTCGTCTTCAACAGACATGACATCAGGGGGGTCAGTTGCAGGAGTGCCGCCAGGATAGGTATTCATCGATTCAATGCAGCGCGAGACAAACTGCTCCTGGTACCCGGGAGTGCGGGCGGTCATGGTGCCGCCCATCACGATCAGTTCCACCTTGTCCACCCGGTGCCCGAGCAGCTCGAACTGCTCAAGCCGGGCATGTACCTGCATGAACGGATCATAATTGTGCTCCCGTGCCCGGAGCGCAGCCGGTTCTTCCCCTGTGTAACTCTGGGGGGACTGGAAGATGTGCTCAGGTCCTCCGGGACAGGGAAGGCACTTGCCATGCGGACAAGCGGCCGGCGAAGTCATAACTGCAACAGGAGCAACTCCAGAAAGAGTGCGGGTGGGTTTGACCAGCAGGATCTTCCGGAGAATCTTCTTCTCCTCCGGTAAAGCTGCGGCAAGAATCGCAGAATTTTTCGGCACCGCAGGGAGCCGGTACTTCTTGCAGACGTCGATCTTTACGGCAACAATCGCATCATCACCGGGCGGTAAGGTGAGGATGCGGGAGATCATCTCCCGGAATGCCAGCGCCTCATCCATAAGATTTAATGTTCTGCTGCAACTTTCAGGGATGCAGTTTCTGAAGAATAGTTCACCACGGGCAGCGGTTTGCCGTGGATATGGGATACGATCTCATCCCCCAGCGTGAGGAGAGCATCCTTGTGGGCTTTTTTATCTTTATGAATATGAACAGGAGATATTTCCAGGGAGGCATATCGTCCGGTGTCAATTTCCTCGTTGGTGATGCCTTCGTAATACTTCTTGATGTGAATCATCAGCATATGTAAATGTAGCAACTCTTCTTTTTGCACACTATCACCTTCTCTGGAGAAATACTATTTTTTGATCAACACATATAGTTTTTTGATGACATTTATATCTGGAAACCTGCGGCACGTAGGATCCCTTGTTGCGCTCGCAATTGGGGATGCAATGGGTGCGCCTTTGGAAGGATCTCTGCAATCTGAAGCGTGGGTGACAGATATGCGTCCCGGTGGGCGCCTTTTCCGTAAAAAGGGGACCATCACCGACGACACCCTTCAGGCCATGGCAGTTGCAGAATCGCTCGCTGCATGCAGGGGCTTCAACCAAAAAGACCTTATATCTCGATTATCTTTTGGATATATAAAACGACCGGAATGGTACGGTCCCACATCATCATTATTCTTTGATCTGGTCAGATCCGGGACCGTGCCGCACCATGCTGCATGGCTTGTGCACCAGCGCCGCGGCGGCAGCAGGACGAACGGGAGCGTGATGCGGGGGTTCCCGGTGGGAATCTTCTGGCCTGCTCCTGAAGTCTATGCAATGAGCATGGCCTGCTCCCGGCTTACCCACTATGATCCGGTTGCCGGCCACTGCTCCGCATTCCTCAACGTGATGGTCAGCGATATGGTTCGGGGGATGTCCCGGTCGCGGGCATTCCGGCATGCACGATCGCTCTGCTCCGATCCGGAGGTACATGTTATGCTTGGCAGTTATGATGTGCATACGCCGGACCCCTCTTTAGACAGCGTGTTGTGCTCGCATGCTGCCCTTCACTGTTTCATGAACGCCCGGTCCCTTGAGGGAGCGATCCTCTCTGCGATCAATCTTGGCGGGGATGCCGATACGGTTGGTGCCTGTTGTGGTGCGCTGGCGGGGGCGTACTGGGGGGTGGAGGCGGTGCCGGTGCGGTGGAGCCGGGTGCTGGAGGGGTATGACGGGCTGGTGCAGCTGGCGGAGCGGCTCTGGCTCAATGCGGAGGGCAAGTGAATTGATGTGGGCAGATTGTATGCTAAAACATTTCTTTATCAAAGTTTAATGGAAAAAAACATCAAGGTCCGATTAAATTTTTTTGAGCAGGGTCCGGTTGAAAATTTAAAATCAAAGTCTGGTTTATTTTTTTAAATCAAAGTTCGATGTTATTTTTTTACACGAGTTGTGATTTGAAAATGAAAAACGAAGTCTGGTTTTAATTTTTTAATCAGGGTTCGATTGATCCGGCTGACCGGCCGTATGTGCGGTTTGGGTGAGATGCTGGAGATAGTTTACGTCGGAGGTCCGCACGGAGTTTGTTCCATTTTGAGTTCCGGGATCATGATGTGGATTGCATTTTTATTTTTTTCAAGCGAGTTGTGATTTGAAAATTAAAATCAAAGTGTGGTTTTATTTTTTTAATCAAGCTTTGATGTATTTTTTTCAAGCAAAGTCTGGTTAAAATGTTAAAATCAGGGTTCGATAGAAATTGTTTAAGCAAGGTCTGGTGTATTTGTTTCAAGGAGATCCAATTGAGAATGTAAATCAAAGTCTGCCTAAAAATTTTTCATAGTCTGGTTAATCTGAAAAATTTTCCAAGAGTATTTTTTTATTAAACTGAAATGGACTCTTCAAGTTCATATCAGGCCCGTTAATATAATCCGATTACGAGGGTCCCCGCCTCAGGGCCTTTCCGAGGCACGGTGGGGCAATGAGGGTTTCAGAATTTTTCCGTCACTGATCCGCCGCGAGGGCACCCCGTCGGGGGCGGCGGCGTTCATCGCTATGGCATATGAAAAACTATTTTCATTCGGTGAAGATTATTATTATTTTTAAAACATTCACGCCGGCCTGAGCTCAACCAGCTTCAGCGCCCGGCCCTTGTCGCAGATATCGGAAGCATTTCCCAGCACATCCACAACGATATACTTCTCGCCATCCGTAACCCCGTCCGGCCGGCAGAGCGGGAAACTGCGGCAGTCGGACTTGTTGCAGGAAAGTTCGGGCTTTATCTTCGAGTTGATCATCGCCATATCCGCATTGATAAGCGCGGTGATGGGCGCCTCCATCACTTCGACTGCGGTTGCCCCGTTTAAGTGCACAGCACAATCATGGTGGGTGGACCGGACCGTGACGATGCGGTACTTCCGTCCCTTCTGGAGGTTGTGACACGCCTTTTTCACCTTGCAGGTCTCGCATTCAGCCACTTCACCTTCATAGATGAACTCTACATTCGGCTTTGCGAGCACGGTTCCCATGAGCGTTACCTTTGTTTTTGTTTCCGTCATAAACCACTCACTCCTTGTAGAGCATCTGCACGAGTTTTTCTGCGGATTCCCGTGTGAGGCCCATATCGAATATTGTAAAGCGTTCGGGACGGATAGTCTTTGCCATCAGCAGGGCTTCGACGGCAACCGAATCCTCGATCCCGAGATCCGCCGGGGTTGTCGGGGCTCCGATGGTCTTTAACGATGCTCTTATTGCCCGCCAGTCCCCGCCATGCAGGTACATGGAGATGATGGTGCCAATCCCGCAGCTCTCGCCATGCAGGGCCTTGCCGGGGGCCAGCTTATCGAGCGCGTGGGAGAACTTGTGCTCCCCGCCACTTGCCGGGCGGGATGACCCGGCAATACTCATCGCAACCCCGCTCGACACGAGCGCTTTTATGACGATCCAGGCTGACTGCTCCTGGTGTGGTTTGATCAGGTGAGCATCCTTGACAAGAATCTCGGCAGTCATCTTCGAGAGCGTGATGGCATACTCGCTCATCGGTTCGCCTTTCACCCGGTGGGCAAGCTCCCAGTCAAGGATTGCGGTATAATTCGAGATCACATCCGCACAGCCTGCCGCGAGAAGCCGGTGCGGGGCGGAGGCAATGATTCCGGTGTCTGCAACAATCGCCATGGGGGGCTGTGCTTCCAGCGAGGCATGACCCTCAAACGTGGGCACGGATGCGCGGGCAGAGGCTATACCGTCGTGGGAAGCCGCGGTCGGGATGCTGATAAACGGGCGGTCGAGATTATACGAAACAATCTTTGCGGTATCGATCACCCGCCCGCCGCCGACCCCGATTAAGAAATCCACATCAGCAGCAGCGGCTTCTGCGTCTTTGATTATCGCAATATTGATCTCTTCGGCAAGGAAAGTGGTAACCTCGTAATCAGCATCAAGGATCTTCTTCACCCGTCCACCGGCCAGATTCATGGTGCTTTTGCCGGATATGAGAAGGGCAGATGTCCCCAGTTTGAGATCCTCGCAGACCGCGGGGAGCTGTCCGAGCACATCATGGCCAATCACCACGTCCCTCGGAAGCTGCATCCACTTGGACTTGTCAAAGCCTTTGGGTTTAAGTAATTTTATTGCATCCGCGCTCATTCTAGATCATGGATGATTAGTGATTTCTTCT
>JANXYM010000001.1 GCA_025350045.1 Methanomicrobiales archaeon
CATGACCACGGCTAAATACCATGTGGAGAACCTGCTCGACGCCGGGCTGCTCTCGGTTGCAGAGACAAAATACAGTGTCAAAGGACGCGAGGTGAAACTCTATTCGCTCACCAACCAGCTTCTCATCGTAGCACCCCGGCACGCCAATGTCCGTTCCCTCCTGCTGAAATATGCCTCATTATTCGGGATCATTGCCTTTGGCTCTCTTGTTATCGCAGCCATGTCCCCGCTCTTTGGACCGGAGAGCATGATGTGCAGCAGCCTCAATGCTGTTCCCCGCATGGTGGCCGTCCAGGAGTCCGGGGGTTCCTATGCCGCCAAAGCGGTTGCTGACGGGTATGCAACAAATGTCACCATGGCTCCGGATATGATAATGGCCGGTGCGAAAGGGGCTGTTGGCACTGCGGCAAATTTCACCCCCGCACCCGCTCCGGTGCCGGAGGTGATTCTCCAGTACTCGCAAATCCCTCCGGATGCTGCAACATCCGTCTTTCCCCTGTTGCCGGATACTGCTCTCGCATTCTTCCTTGGCGGAGCGATGGTAATCTTCGTCTTGCTCTGTTACGAGGCGTATCTCTGGAAACGAAGTTAGATGCAGGGCGGGAATTTTTTTTATAGTTTTTAAAAAGATTATTCATCAAAAAGGGTAGCGCCCGGATCTTTTTTTAAGGATACAAAATCGTGATTCATTGCTGTTTTTTTTGGATAATGAATGCACTGTGCGGATTTC
This sequence comes from Methanomicrobiales archaeon, assembly GCA_025350045.1. Classification (GTDB taxonomy): domain Archaea; phylum Halobacteriota; class Methanomicrobia; order Methanomicrobiales; family Methanospirillaceae; genus Methanoregula. The sequence continues at coordinate 731 of JANXYM010000001.1, forward strand.
CAGGATGGGGGCTGATCCCCCCCCTACCCTCCGACAGGATGATCGCCGCCGTCTCCCCGCTGTGCACCCCCGCGGCGGTTTGCATGACCAGAAATGGGCTTTGTCCAAATCCTGAAATGAAAAAAGTTGTCGTGAATGCTCTAGCACTCGTTCTTCCACCCCCGCTGCCCGGGCATATTCCCTGTTGCGATACCTTTGACTATGTTGATGAAAAACCCAAAAAACAGGAGGTCAGGGGGATGCACCCCATCGTCAGCCTCCCCCTCAGGGGTGAGAGGAGGTCACTCTCCTGACATCCGCAAGAGTATAGGCAAACCACAAAAAAAGTTGGTTTCAACAGAACCTGAAACCTGCTCACCTGTTTTTGCCCCGGAGAGGTACTGATGTGAGGAATTCCCGTAACCCGGCGATTTTCATAGGTACGGCAAAACCCGATGAGTTCAGCCCTGTTAACCTGATAAAAAAAGTATTTGCCTTTTAGGTGCGACGCATCACGAATACCGCAATGAGTCCGGCACCCGCAATACCCAGGAGCGCGGTTATAGGGGACAGGGGAGATTGCGTGGCAGTTGGCCAGGGTGTTGGTGCCGTGGTCGGGGCTTTTGTGGTGGTTTTTATCGTGGGGGTGATGGTCACAGGCTCGGCAGTAATTACCGGGGTTGCCGGTGCCGGCATGTGGAACGTTACCGTGCCGATATACCCTTTCGCGTCCGTGAACATGACTTCGTAATCGCCGGGTCCCAATACGGTTACCTGTTTGGTAAAGACACCGGCACCGGACTGGATATTCTCTTTCGAACCAATCCAGTTGTCGAATACTACCCCGTCGGGTCCTCTGACCTCAATTTTAACCCCGTTGTTACCCAGTTTGTAGATGGACCCTTCGATACGGAGCGGCTCTTCGGGACTCTGGGTCAATGGTGAGGTGATGGTGATCTCACTGGAACGGTCGATAATCTTTATCATCTGCAGGGTTACGGAATCGGAGCGAAGCCGGGGTTCGTCTGCACCCATGTACTGGACTTCCACTTTATAATTGCCTCCCGGGAGCCCTTTGGTATCCACGATCTTGTACTGGGTGGCCTGGTTGTCCTGGATGGTGACAGGCTGGCGGCTTACTTCCGTTGAGGTGTATTGCGTCTGGTAAAAGACAATATTAAACGATGTCCCGGCCGGGAAATCACTGTCAATGGAACATTTCAGCGGGAGACCGGACTGGACGCTCTCAGGACACTTGAGGTACAGCCCGTACGCAGATGCCGTTCCTGCGATACACATCAGGCACAATGCGAGGAGTATAATCCGTTTCATGTTTACAGCATCGAATGGCAGAAAATAAAATGGTATTGTTTGGATTTTCGTAACCGGCATGAAAGGCCGGTCTCTAAAAAAAACAGGAGCCTTTAGCACATACCGATAAAATTGTTCAGCAGGCGCAGCCCGATAGCTCCGCTCTTCTCCGGGTGGAACTGGACCCCGAATGTATTTCCTCTGCCAACCGATGAGGCAAACGGGCAGATATAGTGCGTCGACGTGAGCGTATTTTCCGGTGCGGTATCCGCATAATACGAATGAACGAAATACACGTACTCGTCCTGGCCGAATCCGGCGAACAAGGGATGATCGGATTTGGTGATCGTGAGTGAGTTCCACCCCATGTGGGGTACTTTCATACCGTGAACCCGGGGGAACTTCCGCACACTGCCCGGGATAAGGCCGAGCCCCTGATGAATCCCGTGCTCCTCGCTCGTCTCCATGAGCATCTGCATGCCAAGGCATATCCCGAGCAGGGGAACGTTGCGGGTTGAATCCAGGACCGTCTCTTTGAGGCTTCCGAGTTGTTCCATACCTTCATGGAATGCCCCGACACCCGGCAGCACAAGGCCGTCGGCCGATGCGATCTCGTTGGCATCGCAGGTGATCACAGCCTGTGCCCCGGCTTTCTCCAGGCCGCGAATCACGCTGCGGAGGTTTCCGAGTCCGTAATCAATAATGGCTATCTTCGTCATCTGCAGAGCCCTCAACCAGTCTCCATCTTCCTTCCGTTATCCATTCCGCGGGCAATCCATGAGCAGCCCGGTACTCTTCGAGCTTTTTTAACCAGCCTTTCCAGAGCTCGGGAAAGTCTTCTTCGATCATGTGGATTAAAGCCATATCGCTCGAAGGGCACATGAAACATCCGATCCTGTCCAGGTGCCGCTCATACAGCACATTATGCGGTGCTTTCTCCTGCATCAGGTACAGCCAGACATGGAGTGCAGTCCAGTTGTGGATGGGGGCAGCAGAGAGTTGTTCCCGGACATTCTTGTTACGCCAGACCCGTTCGCTCTGCGCCCGGGCAGCCGATTCATACCTGCGCTGGCCGATGAACGAGAGGCATTGCCCCCAGTTGGTTCGGATCAGGTTGCCAACCGGAGTTAATTTACAGACCTTGCAGCACCACCGGGCATTCACTGCGGGAGGACCCTGCCGTTCAAAGGTCTCCCAGAATGTGGAGTTTCCGTCAGAACGGATGAGATCCAACCCGTACCGTTTGGCGGCTTCATCGATATTGGCATAGGTTTCGGGAAACTCAAGGCCGGTATCGGCAAAGAGCATCGGGACTTTGCCAATCGCTTTGGTCACGACCAGCAGGGTGGCAAGACTGTCTTTTCCCCCGGAGTACGAGACGTTTGCCACGAGATCCCGGTTGCGTCCTGCCACTTCCTGGACAAAGAGCATGGCGGATGCCTCGGTCTTTTTCAGGACGTCAGTATTTGCCTGCACGGCTTGAGCCCAGCTGGCCTTGCCCGGCACGATAGTGGAGGCAACATTCCTGCGGGTTCTTACGATCTGGCCCCGGGTTAATTCCCGGGCGGCAGCTGCGTCCACTTTTGCGCGCCCGACCGCGATACAGGTGTCATCCTTTGTCAGGATGAACACCTCATCGCCGGCCCGGACATCCTCGTGAATGGATACCAGTCCCGGTGCGAGCACGCTCATGCCCTGGTCGCGGATGAACGGGACTGCCCCGTCATCCACAACGATAAAACGCTTTTTTGGGGTGAACAGGAGGCAGGCTTCCGGGCGGGGGACCGGTTCCCAGCGCCGCTGCTCGGGAAAATACCGGATGATGCCGGCTATACCTCCTCCGACAATGATCTCTTCCATCCGGTCCAGGTCAGGCACTTTGTTGAGCAGGGCGAGATGCCCCTCAGGGATCAGGGGGGCACCGAAATGGTCGGTATAGATCCGGTTGATGAGGGCGACATCAGCCGGAAATGCGGGGCGGGCATCTCCCGGCGGGGTTACCGGAACACTTCGTGTCTCCGCCCCGCAGGCACATTTTTCAGAAAGGACCGGTGCATGACAGTGATCGCACCAGCGCAGCAGGATCTTCCCAAGATAGGACGGGGGCATCTGTGTATACATTCGCGCTGGAGAAATAAAAATGGAAGGGAGACGGCAGTATTGATAAATACCCCGCTTTCCAAAAGTACACGTAGAAATGATAGATACCTGGCTTTTTGCTGCACTCTGTTTCGGTTTTTTGGCACTCTGTGCTCTCCTGCGGGTGATTCCCGGGCCAGAGAAAAACGACCGGATTGTCTCGTTCACTGCGGCACTCACCCTGACCGCAGCAGCAGCACTCGTCCTCAGTATCGCATCCGGAGATCTCTTCATCCTTGACGCTGCGATCGTTGTCGTGCTGATCCTTTTTGCCGGAATCATTGCCTGGGGGAAATTCTGCGGTGGTGAAGGGCAATGAGTTCCCTGGTTATCGATCTCATCATCTGGTTCCTTCTCCTCATCGGGGTCGGGTTTGGCCTGATCAGCCTGATCGGGCTTCTGCTCTTCCCCGATACCCGAAGCAGGATGTATACTGCGGTACGGGCAGGCCTGATCAGCTTCGGTGCGACCGGGCTGGCTGCGATCCTCTTCGGGGTAAACGCACTGCAAACATCCGGTGGCGACCAATACCCAACCCTGCTCCTGCACACGCTTCTCCTGGTTGCCGTCATAGCAGTCGGGAACCCTGTTGTGTACCGTGTAATCCTCGAACAGACCCGGACGATCAGTGACCTGCCGGCACCAAAAGAAAAATCCCGCAAAGCCGGGGATAAAAAATAATTACAGAGTTTTTTAGTAAAAAAGATAATATCGTATTTCCTTTTTCTTACCTGCTTTTTTTTAAGATCCTGCAGCTTCATTCTCGTCAAGGTGCGCTTCTTGAGGCTCTTTGAAACAGAGCACCGCGGCAATTCCCAGCAGCAGGATTGTCGGCATATACAAATACAGGAGATTGAATGTGCCCGCTACGGGAACCGAGAGGGTAATCCACACCGCTGATGAGAGCAGCATCCAGCCGGCAAACCGGGTCTCTTTCCTTGAAATTGCCGCACCTCCCAACCCGAGACTTGAGAACAATGCAGCCTGGACTCCCGAGAGTAACATGTCACTGGATGTTGCAGAAAAGATCACAAAGAATGCAGTGACCAATCCAAAAAGTGCCCCTGCAAGTCCAATAACAAACGGCTTCTTCATACTCTTACCGTGTATCTGATCGAGAATAAATGTTGTCGTCATCTGCCGGAAAAAAATGCTGTGGTTCGTATGGCGCATGTGTGTACCGTTAATATACCGTTCATAGTAAGGACGAAAAAATGATTTTATAATTCGTTCAGATATTCCAATTAGAGGAAATCCGGAGGTTTTTAGCAGGATTGCGCATTTCAAAAAATATCCTACCTTTAATTCGTTTTTGGTCGGATCGTGCCATAATTACCGGACCAAAGTGATTGTTTACCCCTATTCTATGCGGGAAAATGGTGTTGCGACCAAAATATTTATCTATTCATAAATTAACACAAGATATAACCCTTTCCGGTAGGAGGTGAAAAACCACATGGCAGCAGCAAAGAAGGCAGCGGCAAAGAAGCCGGAACCGAAGAAATCAGCAAAGAAGGCAGCACCCAAGAAGAAGTGATGTCTGAATCCCAACACTATTTTTGATTGAAAGATTCTTTTACTTGAGTTCTCAAGACCGAATGCTTATTGCTTTTTTAAAATTTTGCATGTGAGAATCCGTTTTTCAACTTTCACAACGAAAAAGCAGCATTTTTCCTTAACCATTAAAACTTATGAGACTAAGTAGTGGTATAGAATCTATTTTGAAATGTCAAGCATCTTTTGAGAGGGTTCGTATGTCGAGATCTGTTACCATAACTCACGATGATATCCCCTATGACTGGCCCGATATACCTGAGAAAAAATATCAGAACTGGGTCAGAATGCAGGGAGCAAAACCCGATACCGACCGTTTTACTGCACCCGGTTTTCCGTTCATGCTCCAGGTTGAACCCACCAATTACTGCAATTTAGCCTGTACAGTATGCCCCTCCGGCAGGAATGAACTGAACCGGGAGCGGCGGCACCTCACGCTTGAGGAGTTCAAAGCTCTGGTTGATGATATGGGGGATTACCTGTTGTTCCTGATTATGTGGGACTGGGGAGAACCCCTGCTGAATCCGCAGCTGCCGGCTATGATACGGTATGCCCGTGATCGGGATCTCAAGACCGTTACCAGTACAAATGGCCATTTCCTGAATAATGAATCGTACCTTGAGGAGCTGCTGAATTCTGGTCTCACAACGATTATTGTTGCAATCGATTCGCTGTCGGCAGAACATTATGAAGCGTACCGGAAAAATGGCAATCTCAACAAGGCCCTGGATGGATTGAAGCGGCTGATCGCGGTAAAAAAGCGCATTGGATCCAAAACCCAGATTGTGCTGCGCATGGTCATTATGAAGCAGAACGAACATGAGCTCATCCCCATGCGCCGTACCGCTGAGCTTCTGGGGGTTGACCGGTTTATCGTAAAAACAGCAAACCCTACCTGCGGAACCGTATGCATGGATCAGGAAATTGTCCCAAAAAACCCGCGATTCCGCCGCTACGAGTACAAAAAGGGAACCTTCGATCGAATCCGGGTGGATATTCCCTGCAATTATATCTGGCACATGAGCAACATCCAGTCCAACGGCAATATTGTTCCCTGCACGTGCGATTATAATGGTGAGATGATCATCGGTAACCTGCGGGAGGAGAAGTTCAGTGAACTCTGGAACGGACCGGCGTACTGTGCAACGAGAAAGAAGGTGCATGAAAAAAATAAGGCAATGGCAAAATGCCAGTACTGTGATTCCAATTTTGCCCTTTCCTCCAGCGGATGGTTTGTTGAATCCATTGATTTCCATAACCGCAGGCCGGTCCGGGAAAAACTGCTGGGATATTACCGGTATTCCCGCTATCTCACCCTGCGCCTCGGTAAAAAATGCCTGGTCTCTGGTCCGGGCCTGGCTTTCCGGCAATGGATCAAAACGATCAGGTCGGACGGCTGATCTCATCTTCAGTGGGACCTCCTCATATGACACCCCCCGTCTTTTCAGTGATCATGCCGGTCTGGAACCGGGCCACGATTGTTACCCGTGCAATCAGGTCCGTCATGGAACAGGATTTTTCCCGGTTCGAACTGATCATCGTGGATGACGGGTCTACGGACAAACTGGAAGAAGCGGTCTTTCCGTTTCTCGGGGACATCGTCCACCTCTTCCATACCCCGCACCGGGGTGTTGGTGCGGCACGGAATTACGGGCTCCGGATGGCGAAGGGTGAATTCATAGCTTACCTTGATTCGGATAATTCCTGGCATCCTTCGTTTTTGTCCGGCATGTATTCAGCCCTGACACACCGTGGCCGGAAGCAGAGTGCGGCATACTGCCGGTATAACCATTACATCAAAATGCCCATCTTTCAGATTCCCTGGAACCGGCAAATCCGGGGAAAACCCTTCTGTTTTGAGGATCTTCTTGTGGAAAACTACATCGATATCAATACTTTTGTTCATGCCCGGGACTGTATTGCGATGGTGGGGTACTGGGATGAACATCTCAAACGTCTTGTGGACTGGGATTATATCATGCGCATTACCGCACAGTACGAACCGGTATTTATCCCGGATGTTCTGGTAAATTACTACTACCGGGCATTCGATAACAGTATCAGCAACCGGGAAGAACTGGATCCCGCTTTGGCCGCTGTCCGGAAAAAAATCTTCTCATGATACGGGACAAAGTCCTTTTTTTGTAACCAGGACCGGAACGTCACCAGTGAATCTCGATTACGAGATACCGGGCCGGCAGTTCACCCGGATTAAATATCCCGTGAGGTTCGCCCGATGCATAGAAGATCACTCCATGCGGCAGTACCTGTTTCCCCAGGGTTTCCACCTCGCCTTCCAGCACAACCATGACGACATCATAGGGATCCGCGTGGGGTTCGTAACCTGCACCCGGGCCCAGCAGGGAAAGGTGGCACTGGATCTTTTCAAGGGAGTGGGTGGCCCCCTCAAAAAGGACCCGGGGATGAAAATTTCGGATCTCCGCGGGATCCAGTCCATATCCTGCCAGGTCGTAGTGGCCAAAAGCGAGCGGTGATTCACTGGTTTTCCTTATGGCAGACCATTTGACCATCAGGTAATTCGCCGGGACACTGCCAACAGACTGGATCGTATGGGGAAAATGTGCCGGGTAGAAAAGGAGGTGGCCCGGTTCCAGGTGCCTGCGGCCGGAACCGGAAGTCTCTCCTTCGGGAGTGGTGATCAGGTCCAGCTCCCCGCACAGGAGCAGGAGGATCTCCTCCTCCTGGTGGGTATGGAGTGAATGGGGAATCTTTCCGGGACTCAGCACGGATACATGGGTGGATAGAAAATTGTCACTTCCGGTCAGGCCCGAGAAGACCGGATAGGGCCGGAAGCCGCTCTTCTCATCCGGGAGAAGCGGAATGTCCAGGGGGCAGATCTTTGCGTGCGAAAGGGAGCCGGGTTTACCCGGGTTCTTGAAAAAGAGCGAACGGAGCCGAACGAGTACAGTTCCGGCAATGCGGGATATCATCTGGTACCTATTGACAAACAATGGACATAAATCCCTGTCTTATGGTGATACTTAAAGACGGGGATGAGGAGAAATGACATGAAGTACTGAACCGGGGGGGAAAAACAACAGAAGAAGTGATGTCTGAATCCCAACACTATTTTTGTATATTGTTTTAACGTTTTCCTTTCCGGGATTGTTATTTTCTCTGTTCAACCGGTTATCGGTTTTCATTTTTTATTTCGTGATTAGTTTACGGTCGGGTAATAATTGCGATCTGTTTTTGGTTTCATAAGTTTTCCGGACGGTTTGGATCCCGGGGCCGGGTGACTCAATGAGCAGGGTCGGGGGGTCGGATGGGTCAGTCCTGCCCGGCTCGTGAGGGGAATACAGGGAAAGTCGCTGTCGTAATTTTCATTTTTGCCAGCATCACCGAGACCGCGTTTGTTTAAAAAAAGTGGTCCGACCCCCCCAGCCTCCCTTTGGTTTTTAGGAAGTAATTTGTTATTTTCAATCCGTGGTTTCGAGCGAAGCGTGAGCGGAGGGGTGGGAGGGGGTCAGGCAGGGTACTTTGAATGCTGCGGGGAGTAGTTGTCCGGAACGATTTTGAAAACGGTTCCTGTTTCTCTCTCTTATGATTGCGATGAACCCCGCCGCCCCCGAAGGGGCTTCCTGTGCGGCGGTTTTTGGGACTAAGGGGTGAAGCAGCATTGCCCCGCCGTGCCTCGAAGAGGCCCTGAAGCGGGGGAGAATCGTTACGGACGATTTTATTTTTATTTTTTCCAGTGTGACCCCCGATAAATTCATGCCTGTTTACCGGTTGTCACTTTAAAAAAACCCTGAGGAATTTTTGCGTTTTGCACTTGCCGTTTTTCATGAAGCGAACCGGACTCTGTCAGAGATCTGGCTTGTCAAACATTGTACCGGCGGTCTATGAATCAGTCCAGTCATAAAACTGCAGTATTTAAAAAATGTCAGTTCCCCGAAACAACAAAAGCAAAAGAAGTGCGCCGACCGGGACTCGAACCCGGGTTTAGGCGTTGGCAACGCCTAGTGATAACCACTACACTATCGGCGCAGTGTGCTCTACAATGTGGGAATTCAAACGATTTAAGTATATCGAAGAGGGGAACCCCGGATTCCGTTTTCTCCGGTGAGAGCAGAATATTCCGGGGAACCCGGTGCACCGGTGACCGCACAAAATCCCCCCGGTATCCGGATACCGGATGCAGGGTCAGGAACTCTCCAGCGGATCAAAACCAGGTACAGGTATGCCGGATTCTCCTTAATTGTGTTCTTCATGAACTCCTGAATCCGTGTCCGGTAAACAGGACTTGCCCTCCTGCCGACGGTCCACGGCCCTCATGCACTTCCCCGTCCAAAGAATTCCTGAACAAAAACGACAGGGTTTTTTAAATATCCTGCTCTATCTAATAGCAGATGATCCCTCTCTTTGTGGATTGCACCCGGCGGCGCATTGTCATATTCGGAGGGGGGGATGTGGCCGCACGAAAGGCTGCCTATTTTGCAGAAACTGCGGAAGTTACCGTTGTCAGCCGGTCGTTTGTCCCGGCATTTGATGACCTGAAGATCACCAGAAAGGAACTCGATCTCGATACGGCTGACGGCCGGGAATTCGCAGGACTTCTGACGGGAGCATTCCTTGTCATTGCCGCAGTCTCCCGTCCTGAAATCAACAACCGTATCGGCAAACTCTGCAGGGCAACCGGCATCCTGTTCAACAATGCCAATGGTGAGGCCGGTGACGTGATCCTCCCTGCAGTTTCCCGAAAGGACAACTACACGATCGCTGTCAGTACCGGCGGGAACAGCCCGGCCGTCTCGCGGTTCATACGAGAGCAGATCGAACACGATTTCCCGGCTCTCGACCAGATGATCGCACTCGAAAACCGGTTGCGGGAGGTACTGAAATCCCGTGAACCCGATCAGAAAAAGCGCACCGCGATCCTGACAGCAGTCCTGCACGATAAGGCGGTATGGGCGGCCCTTGAATCCGGCGGATCTGATGCATGGGAAGATGTCTGCACGAGGTATCTCCATGACTGAACCGGAACATATCCCCCTCGCCAGCGCCGGTGTCAGTCATCATACCGCGAATGTGACCGCACTCGAAGCTTTCCGGTTTGCCGGTGAAGCAGAGTTCCTTGAGGCTGCAGCTGCACGATTCAAAGGCGTTCTTCTCCTCCAGACCTGCAACCGGGTTGAGGTTATGGTGGAAGGCGATGGGGATGAACTCCGGTCTTTCTTAACCGGGTTGGGACGAACAGAGTTCTTTGTCCACGAAGGCAGGGATGCATTGCGCCATCTTTTTTTGTTAGCATCGGGCATAGACTCGATGATTGTCGGAGAAGACCAGATCATCGGTCAGCTCAAAAAGGCGCTTTCGGATGCGCAGGAAGCGCAGACCTCGAGCAGTTTTTTGGAGATCTGCATCAACAAGGCGGTGCATGTAGGTGTCGAAGTCCGGCAGCGCACCCTGATCAACCGGGGTTCGGTCTCCGTGGGTTCGGCCGCTGTGCTTCTTGCTGAAGGAGAGATCGGCAGCCTTGCCGGCAAACACATCCTGGTTGTCGGCAGCGGGGAGATGGGGCTGCTCGTTGCCCAGGCGCTTGCGGCAAAGCACCTGACCGCAATGTACGTGGCGAACCGGACTTACGGGCGGGCGGTCATCCTTGCGGGCAAGATCGGCGGCAAAGCGGTCAAACTCTCCGAGCTCTACCATTACATCACCCTCTCCGATGTGGTGATCTCCTGCACCTCCGCGCCACATCCGATCATTCACCGGAAAGACCTCGCCCATGCCATGAAGGACCGGTGCTGGCCGGTGGAGGGGCATCCCCGCCCGCTGATCCTCATCGACATAGCCCAGCCCCGGGATGTCGAGGAAGGCGCAGAGACGATCGACGGGGTTCATCTCTTTACGATCGACAATCTCCGCAGCATCAACGAACAGACGATGAGCACGAGAAAGGCCGAAGCGGACCGGGCTCACGAGTTTGTGGACGCGGAACTCGGGCTCTTCCTCCGGCACCAGAACCGGCGCTCCGCTGACGATGCCCTTGCTTCCCTTCACACGTGGGCCGAATCTGTGCGGATACGGGAGCGGGATCGGGCCCTGTCCCGGCTGGCTGCCCCGGATAAGAAGACGGCAGAGATCGTCGATGACTTAAGCCGGGTGCTGGCAAAGAAACTGCTCACTGACCTGACCTTCTCCATCCGGGCCAGTGCGGAAGAAGGGGATCTTGAGGCTGTTGATGCGCTGATGAAAGCGATCACGCAGGGTGAAAGAATCGGAAACGAAAAAAAGTTCCGGTAAAAATGCTGGGGAGAAATCCCATTCTCGAAAATTGCGTTCATGCTTTCTGAAAATTTCGAGTGTGACTCCCTGTCTCACCCAAGGGGAGCACCCCCTTGACCCCCTTTTCGTGAAAGGTTCCCCGAATCCCTTGCATCATTTCACTTTCGGGAGGGGTGCCATAACGGTGGGGGCATGGGGACATATCCCGGAAGAGCGTCCAAGAAAAACGAGAATTTCTCCCGGGCAAAAAAAATTAAAAGAAGACATCTTCCCGGGGGAGCCGCCATTTGGCCGGGGGCTTGTCTGCCGCATACCCGACCGCGCAGAGCACCACGGGGACGTATTCATCCGGGAGGAAGAGCACTTCTGCATACCCTGCCGGGTCAAATCCTCCCATGGGGCATGAATCGATACCCAGTGCCTTTGCACCATTCACCGCATTGCCAAGAGCGATGTGGATCTGTTCCCGGGCAAAGGCCATGCGCTGTTCAGGGGTCATCGAGCGGATATACTCTTTCATCATCCTGCTGTACTGTAAGATTCCTTCGGCCGGCATACCGGAGGCTTTGAGCCCCTCCTCTGCCCGCTCCACCAGCTGTTCCAGTTCGGTGTTTGCGCAGAAGACGAGCAGGTGGGAGCAGGTGGTGATCTGCGGCTGGTCATTTGAGAAGGAACGCAGGTTGTTCTTGATCCTGCTTGCAGAGACAATCTTGATCTTCCATGGCTGGAGATTGAATGCCGACGGTGCATAGCGGATCATATCCAGCAGTGCATAGAGCAGGGAATCATCGATCATCCTCCCGTCAAACTGCTTGACTGCATATCTCTGCATGACAATATCTTTGAACTCCATTCCTGTCTCCGGCACCTGTTTTAGTGTGCTGTTGATTTCCTTGTTGGCTGTTCCGCTAGAAAAAATGATGGTGAAAAAAGGAATTTTTTTTCAGGGTATCTTTGCATAGGCCTTCTGTGCCAGAGCAATGAGCAGCGCAGTATCGGTCGATGGTCCCGTCATCCTGAATACTTCAAAGGTATCTCCTTTGGAAAAGAAAATCTCTGCAACCTCGTTCTTCGAGACTGCCCGGGCCTGATTGGTATTCAGGCCGTCAATTACCGGGTTGGCAACCGCGGTGTTGATCAGGATCTGTGAGCCCGCCTTTCCAAAAAACGCCCGGGCATTATCCCCGAGCCCGGTTACCGGTAAATCGGTGTAGGTAAGATCGCCATCAGAGCGTCCCTGCTTGTCTGCAAGGGCGATCACTTCGGGGATAGTGCGTGCCGGGTAGACTGCGATGCTCTGCACGATCTCGATCTCCCCTCCGTCCGGTGACGGGTGGGTCAACCGGACCCCGTACCCGTTCTGCCAGCCAAGTTCCAGGGCCATCTTACTGACATCGGCATTGATCTTTGCCCTGCTCTCCACGATCGTAAAACCCTGCGGCATCTCGGACTGGGTGAGGGCCAGCCGGGCAGGTGGAGGCACCGGGACTGGTGCCGTACCCGGGGTTACCGGTACCGGTGATGCCTGATTTTGCGTACATCCGGTACACACAACCATGGCACAGATAGTGAGTGAAACAAACAGTATGCGGGACAGGTGCATAATTAAGATTCACCGTAACGGCAATAAAAAGTACAGGCTGGCAATCCTAAAAAACGCCGGCCGGGTTGTTTCTTTCGGTATTATTTCTGTTCTGTTTCAGCACCTTTTATGCAGTAATAGGCTCTCTTCAACCCGAGAATGGTCGTAACCGGGCAGCCCGGGCAGATGCAGCCTTTCTTCTCAAAGATACAGTTAGCGCTCTTTCCGGTAACACAGAACAGCAGTCCCCTGCCTGCCCGCATACATTCGGTGTAGGAAGGGCAGGATTCGCAGATACATTTCTTTATATTCCCGTCTATGATTTTTTTCAGCTCTTCGGTCATCGCACACATCCTTTTCATCCGATACCGGTCCCTGTTGTTCCGGATACTGCTGGTGAACAAAACCAACAGATAGATAATCAGGACTAAAGATTATTAATTCATGCCTGCGCCACTGGTTGGAAGGAAGTTTGGCCTCAACATCATCCCTGTCCCGGATAAGAACAGCTGCCGTCAGATCAGGGTGCTGGGACTTTCGGGTTCGAGCCGTCAGCAGCCGAAGATGAGCAAATCGGAACGTCTGCTGCTGCGGGCCCTTGACCTGTACAAAGGGTACGGGTGCGAAACACAATTCCTGCGGCTCAAGGATCTCGTCATCCATGACTGCGAAGGGAACTATTCCGAGAACCCGGACTACTGCACCTATCCCTGCCAGTCCTCGATGAAGTATGACGATGACCAGATGCAGGCAGTTTATGATGCAGTGCTTGCCTGCGATATCCTGATCCTGGCCACCCCGATCCGGTGGAACAATCATTCAGCCCTGGTCCAGAAATTTGTGGAGCGGATGAACAGCATCGAGAACCAGTTCTCATGGTTTGGCAACCGCATGATCATGAACAAGGTTGCAGCCCTCATCATCATCGGGCACGTGGACGGGATCCAGCACGTAGCGGGCAATCTCTTAAACTTTGTTTCCTGGCTGGGTTTTCATATCCCTGAAGTTGCCATAGCATCCTGGGTGGGCGAGAATGACGAGGACACAACCAAGGACTGGGCACTGATCGAGATGAACAAATACACGCAGGAAGACCTGCATAACATGGTCAACAGTGCGCTCCGGCTTGCCTGCGCTCTCAAGAGCCATACCGCAGAAGAGACGGGCAATGCAACCTGAGTTTTTGTTCTTTATAAGCGCACATAAACGGGGGTTCACACCCGAAGCATAAAAATAGTATTTACTGTTCCCCCCAGGCATCAGGGCCTATCAGAGGCACGGCGGGGCGAAGTGGTTTCCTGTATTTTTTAGTTATTAATCCACCGCACAGGAAGCCCCTTCGGGGGCGGCGGGGTTTATCATATCCGGGAGTATGGGGGTATCAACCCCCATCATCATATCAGAAAAGCACGATTAAAAAATCCTCTTTCATCCGGTGATTCGGTGAGATTCGTCAGTGATATTCTTAGGTGATTGTGGGAGTGATCCCCTCTCACTCCCCTAAGGGGAGGCAACGCAAGGGAGTATCCCCTTGATCCCCTTTTTTATGCAGAATTTTCACTAACCTTCTGCACCTCCGTCCCTGTGGGGGGGATGTCTGAAGCAGCGGGGATCAAAAGCACGAAATGCCGGGATTCCCGTGAGCGACTGCATGTTTCTCATAAGGGTTTCAACCGAGACGGTTTTTCAACCATAACCGTTTTTTTGTTCTCTGACGGGAGATGCAAACAGGCACGGTTAAATTGTTTTTATGCCTATCTCTGACTGATTCCTCTCATGCATGGCAAACGTCTGTTCACTGGTATTGTTCTCGTCCTGTTTGCATTTCTGATCATTGCAGGTTGTACGTTCCTGCCAAATTCAGGGCCGGCAAAAAATGGTGCCGGTATCGTTTCAGCCACACCTGCGGCTCCTGAGGGAACTTCGATAGCAGTTCCTGCAACCACCGGGACCTGCATTGACGGGCTTGCCCTCTGCAGCGGCTACTGTCGCGATCTCCGTACGGATGCGAACAACTGCGGCATCTGCGGAAGTGCCTGCCCGTCCGGACAGGGCTGTAGTGGCGGAGTCTGTAAACCCGCGTCGGATTGTATAGGCAGTATCTGCCCGGTCCCGATAGCCGCCCCGGTCATGACAGGAACGGTCCTGTCAACCCCCCTGCCGGGTGTGCCCCTTATCACAACTACAGCTCCGGTCATCTCCACGACTTCAAAAACTCCAACACCCACAACAACAGCTGCCGTAACAACAACCCTGGCAACACCAGCCCCGACCGCAACGATCGCTGTCGCGGTGACCGGTATCAAAATTCCGTTGGACCGGTTCGGCATGTGCCCGAAGTATTATTCGGTCTGCGGCAGCGATTGTGTGAACCTGGCGAATGATTCCCTTAACTGCGGGGAGTGTGGGAATGTCTGCCCCATCGGGACTAGTTGTATAGGTGCTTGTTTACCAGATACCTCGAAAACACCCGCGATGTGGCCCTGATAACATTTACGGAAAACGAGGTTAAAATCAGCAGTGTTCCCCCATTTTTCCAAATGTTACCGATCGTGTTCATAGGTTCGTATCTATTAGCATCCCGTTTCCCGGGAAACACCTGTTCATCACAGAGCAGAGCTGACCGCTGGAAGCCCGGAAAATTTCTGTGTCCAAAACTAACTACCCCGGCGTTTTCCGGAGTACCCGTACTGCATCCATAAATACGATGGATATAAGAAAATGTTATCAAACGGTCAGCAGGTGGTGGTACCATGAGCATTTTTCCCCAGCGACGGATGAGAAGAACCCGGACACGACATATCCAGCCGCTCCTGCGCGAGTGCTGCTTAACAAAAAACGATCTTATCGCTCCGCTTTTTGTGAATGAGACGATCTGTTCACCCCGGGCGATTGATGCGATGCCCGGCCAGTTCAACTACCCCATTGAAGGGATTGCCGCAGTTGCCGCAGACCTCTGGAAACGCGGGATACGCGCTGTGCTGCTTTTTGGCATCCCGAAAGTAAAAGATCCCGAAGCATGCTCTTCTTACGATGCCATAGGTGTAGTCCAGCAGGCAGTCCGGCGAATCAAGGCAGAGGTGCCGGGGATGGTTGTCATCACCGATGTCTGCGCCTGCGAATATACCGATCACGGCCACTGCGGGATTGTCGGGGAAGGCAGGAACGGCCCCGATCTCTTAAACGATCCCTCGCTTGAACTGATGAACCGGATCGCAGTCAGCCACGCGGAGAGCGGGGCCGATATCATCGCTCCTTCCTGTATGCTGGACGGAATGGTCGGCTCCCTGCGTGCAGCGCTCGACGATGCAGGGTATGAAGAGGTGCTGATCATGTCCTATTCGACCAAGTTTGCCTCTGCTCTCTATGGCCCGTTCCGGGAAGCAGCCGGCTCCGGGTTCTCGTTTGGCGATCGCTCCACCTACCAGATCCATTGCGGCAACAGCCGGGAAGCGATCCTCGAATCCCAGATGGATGCGGATGAGGGCGCCGATATCCTCATGGTGAAACCCGCGGGATTCTATCTCGACATCCTTGCACAGGTTGCCGAGATCGGCCTGCCGGTCGCCGCCTACCAGGTCAGCGGGGAATACTCGATGATCAAAAGCGCAGCCGGGCGCGGATGGATAAAGGAGAAAGAGACGGTGCTCGAGAGCCTGACCTGCATCAAGCGTGCGGGAGCAGACCTCATCATCACCTATTTTGCAGCAGATGTTGCCGGGTGGCTCGATGAATAATACCAGCAGTGACCTGTTCGAGCTTGCAAAGACCCTGATGCCCGGTGGCGTCAGCAGCCCGGTACGGGCGATCAGGCCGTACCCGTTCTACACTGCCAGCGCGAGCGGTTCCTACCTGACCACCGTTGACGGGGATACCCTGCTCGACTGCTGCATGGCCTACGGCCCGCTCCTTCTCGGGCATGCAGCCCCCCAGGTACGACAGGCAGTGGAAGCCCAGCTGGATTATGGGTGGCTGTATGGTACCCCTTCACCGCTCGAACCTCAGTTTGCAAAGATGATCACCGGGGATCACCCCGGCATGGACATGGTGCGGTTCGTATCGAGCGGTTCGGAAGCCACCATGGCCGCCATCCGGCTTGCCCGCGGGTTTACCGGGAAAAAGGATATCGTAAAGATCGAAGGGGGGTTCCATGGAGCCCATGATGCCGTACTCGTCAAGGCGGGATCCGGGGCAACTACGATGGGGGTTCCGGACTCCGCAGGTGTGCTGGCCGATCTCGTAAAGCACACCCGGCAGGTCGCCTATAATGACCCGGAAGCTCTTGAGTCCCTGCTCACCGCTCATACCGATGTCGCAGCCCTCATCATCGAACCGGTGCTCGGCAACATAGGGCCGGTATTACCGGATCCTCATTATCTCAAAGACGTCCGGGAGATCACCAGGGCACACGATGTGCTGCTGATCTTCGATGAAGTGATCACCGGCTACCGTCTCGGCATTGGCGGGGCGCAGGTATTGTACGGCGTTAAACCGGATCTCACCACCCTGGGCAAGATCATTGGCGGGGGGCTTCCCATCGGTGCGTTTGGCGGGCGCAGGGATATCATGCAGCTCGTTGCACCGCAGGGCCCGGTGTACCAGGCAGGCACCTTCTCGGGAAACCCGCTCTCCCTTTCAGCCGGCATCGCCACGCTCACGTACCTTCACGACAACCAGATGCTCTACCCGGAGCTCGATGCCAAGACGCGGGAGCTCGAAGAGTCGCTGAATCTGGACGGGGGCTCGTTTGTCCGGCTCGGCTCTATGTTCAAGTATTTCTTCCGCAGCACTCCCCCGAAAAATTACCGCGAGGTCAGGGAGTGCAACACCGATGCCTTTGGCAGCTTCTGGAAACGGATGCTTAAAGCCGGTATCTTCCTCCCCCCCTCCCAGTTTGAGACCAACTTCATCTCGACAGCGCACAGCGATCAGGATCTCGTCACCCTAGCACAGGCGTACTCACAATGTCGATAACGATTGGAACCCGGGGCAGCAAGCTCGCACTCGCCCAGACCGAGACGGTCATGAAAAAACTCTCGGCTCTCGGTATAGCGTCAGAGAAGACCATCATCAATACACTGGGCGATACCACCACCCAGGTTCCGCTGCATGCGATTGGCGGGCAGGGGGTCTTTGTCCGGGCACTCGACGATGCGATCCTTGCCGGACAGATCGACTGTGCGGTGCACAGCATGAAAGATATTCCCGCGTACCGTCCCCACGGACTGTTCACTGCCGCAGTGCTCAAACGCGATTCGCCGGCCGATTATATTGCCCATAACGGCCCGCTTGACAGGGTCAGGGTGATCGGCACATCGAGCACCCGCAGGAGAGCCCAGCTGCTCCGGCATGACCCTGACCTTACGATACACGATCTCCGGGGGAATGTCGATACCCGCATCCGGAAACTGAATGAAGGGGACTACGATGCGATCATCCTGGCAGAGGCGGGTCTCACCCGGCTGGATATAAGGATTCCCGGCGAGCGCTTCCCGCCGGAAAAATTCGTCCCGTCCCCGAACCAGGGGACCATTGCGGTCGTGAGCCGGGCCGATCCCTCGCTCATGGAAGTGCTTTCGGCGCTCGATCACCCGCCTACGCGAAACGATGTACTGATTGAACGGGCGGTGATGGAACAACTGGGCGGGGGATGCTATACGCCGCTGGGGATCTACTGCCTGTCCGGGCACCTGATCGCAGAAGTGCTCTCGCTGGATGGCACCCGTACTGAGCGGATCGAGACGGATGTCAGGACGATCGATGAGGCACGGGAACAGGGCCGGCTGCTCAAAGCCAGGGCACAGGACCTGATTGAGGATGCCTGCAGACAACTGGGGATTAACAATGAAGGGTAAAGTGTATCTGGTGGGCTCCGGCCCCGGTGGCGAAGGGCTGCTCACGCAGCGGGCCCGGACCGTGATCGATAACGCGGATGTGGTGCTGTTCGACCAGCTCCCGGGGGAAGAAATTATTGCTTCCCTGCCCGCCCGGGCCGAGAAGATCGACTGCGGGAAGTATGGCGGAAAACATATGCTGGAACAGGACGAGATCGAGGCTCTCGTGGTGGACCGGGCCCGGAAGGGAAAGACGGTTGTCCGGTTAAAAGGCGGCGATCCCTTCCTGTTCGGGCGTGGCGGCGAGGAACTCGAGACCGTCCGCACTGCCGGTATTGAAGTCGAGATGGTGCCGGGGATCTCGAGTGCCCTTGCGGTTCCCGCCTCCGTGGGAATCCCGCTCACCCACCGGAAGTACGCCTCGCAGGTCACGATCCTCACAGGTAACGAGGACCCGACCCGGGCCGAACCTGCGCTGGACTGGAAACTCCTTGCGCAGAGCCGGGGTACGATTGTGATCCTGATGGGCGTGGCAAACCTTGGCAGGATTGCCGGGGTGCTCATACAGAACGGCAAGTCCCCGGACACCCCGGTTGCGATCATCGAACGCGGCCTGCGGAAAGACCGGCGGGTCACCACCGGCCCACTGGCAACCATTGCTGATGCTGCAAAAAGCGCCGGTGTCATGCCCCCGGCCGTCATCGTGATCGGGGATGTAGTGAAGCTTTATAATCCGGAGAACCCGGATCTGATACCTGTGGAGTAATAACCCATGATTGAGATTATCAATAAATTTGAAAAATTTATTTATGCCGTGCTCATGATCATGCTGATGGTGGTGCTGATAACGTCTCTTTTTGAGCTTGTTTCGATCATGTATGACGCCCTCTGGGTTAACACCCCGGGTCTCCTCAAATCCCATGAACTTATCGCCGTGCTGGGGGCGTTCCTGCTGGTGCTCATCGGCGTCGAGCTGCTGGATACCATCAAGGCCTACTTCATTGAAAACACCATCCACGTTGAGATCGTGATCCTGCTGGCCATTATTGCCATGGCAAGGAAAGTGATCCTCCTGGATCCCACGGCCGCAGACCCCTATGCGTTTGGGTTTGAGCTGATGGGAATCGGTGTGATTGTTGTTGGTCTCGGGGCAGGGTACTACCTGATCAAGAAAGCGGGATTATTGCATTATCCGGCCAGACAGAAGACGGAATAATATATTTTTTTACCTCCATTCCCGGATACTATCCGCCTGATTCCTTCTCCGCAGGAGTCATGGGATCCCTGTCCGCGATCCGGATCCTGGACTGTATTTCCCGGAACCGGGGAAAGAGCTTTTACCCTCATCTCTCCTAATTCTGCTCTGGAAAAAGGGTTGTTGATGAGAACTCTCACTATCGAAGGGTACATAATCGGACTCTTTGTTTTTTTGAACGGGATGTATGTTATCGCATTCCCCCCCGCGGGTGACGAACCGCAGGGCTATGCGATCATTGCCATCGGGATCTTCATTATCCTTGCAACCCGGCACCTTGTTGCAACCATGGAAAAGGATGAGGAATGCCCCCCGCTGTCGTGAGGTGACTGCGCGGTTGGCTGAGCCGGCCGGGACAGCAGCGTCATCCCGCGATCGCGGGTGGTGTCTTTGCTACTGCTTTTTCAGGCCGGGGATCTGCAACGATGGGGAGTTATAACAACTCCAGAAATTTTTCGACAGTCAGATCCGCATCCTTAATGATGACACGCAATGTGCCCCGGGCAATTTCCGGATGACTGGGTACCGTCAGCGGACGCCTGAGCTGATGCCTGAGATGAATATGACTTCCCTTCGGGTCATTAATCGTGTAGCCCTGTTTTCCGAGCGCTTTTACCACTTCCTTACCGGAAAGGATGGGAAGTTTGTCCGTCATATGTCAACGGCGACAAAGGTTTCTTTCACGCCCGGGCGATGATAAAGGGGAATACCATCGCGTGCGAGTGCGCTGAGGTGCAGCTCAATGGCTTCTGCAATGTTCTTCTTTGCCTCCTCCTCAGTCTTTCCCTGGGAGATGCAGCCCGGTAGTGCCGGTACGGTGACAATGTACCAGCCATCCTCATCCTGTTCAATGGCAATCTTGAAATCCATATCTGCTCCCCAAATCGTATACAGATATTTGGTTCCGGTATTTAAGAGGCTTTATTTCCCTCAACAATCGCAATCTCCTCCGCTGTCAGCCCGTACAACTCATACACCAACTTATCGATCGCCCCATCCGCCGCCTCAACCTGCCGTGGTAGCAGCGTCTTCTCGTGATCGAGGGTGGCGTCCTGCAACTTTTTGTTTAACTCCAGCATCTGCGTGACGAGCGCAACCCTGCGATCGTGCCGGGCTTTGTCTGCGGGGTCGGTAGGGTCGATGGTTCGCTGAACTGGAATGAAAAAGAGCTGATTACTGTATTAGCCTTGTCTTGTTGGCTGTGACGTATGTCCCATTCATGTCCCCTTTATGTCAGCATTGCGGGAACGTGCAGAAGAGAGAGTGATTGAGAAGGCCAGAACTTCTGGTTATTGAACGTAAATCACCCTGTTACATGTCAGTAGGATTATCCGGCTCATCGTCCCGGTATATTTTTTCCGGCAGTTTTGTCTCTTTTAGCATTCGGTCAAAATCGCTTTCAAAAAGCCGGTCCTGAACTATACGATATTTTTCAAATTCCGTCTCTGCAAACTCTTTTGCCATCTCTGCCGTTACTTTCCCGCTATCTTCAAGCAGTTTCCGATCATCAAATTCAAGGAACCGGTCAAGACGTTTTGCCCAGTCTTCCATGGTCATGGGTATCTGTCGTCTGGCACGATCTTCAGCAAGATCAAGCCAGGCATTGACAATCCTGCCAAGGGATTCGAGCTCGTGCGAAGTCAGGTAATTTTTTGCAACCACTACATCAGTCTTCAGAATTTTTCCTTCAGGACTGTTCTCCCACGAGGTCAGTCCCATGTGGTCGTTTCTACTGTCAGCGCGCTTTATTATCAGTTCGGCTGCGGTATGGCCGTGAATTGCGAAATGCAATTTGTTCTGGACTTTTGCAAAAAAATCGCGGGTTGTCGGGGCATCCCTGTTGTAATCAATGCTTATGGCATAGATGTCGGTGATCTTCTGGTAGAACCGTCTCTCGCTGAGGCGGATCTCCCGTATCTCCGCAAGTAAGCGCTCAAAGTAATCTTCTCCAAGGAACGTACCGTTTTCCATCCTTTTTTTGTCCAGTACGTATCCCTTGACGGCGAATTCCCGCAACACCCGGGTTGCCCACTGGCGGAACTGGGTGGCTCTCTTTGAATTGACGCGGTATCCGACCGAGATTATTGCATCAAGACTGTAGTATTCAAGATTCCGTGATACGTCTCGGTTTCCTTCACTTTGAACTGTTCGGAATTTCCGAATAGTTGCATCGCGGGTCAGTTCCCCGCTTTCAAAAATATTCTTCAGGTGTTCGTTTATATTTGGAAGACCCACATCGAAGAGGGCGGCCATCATCTTCTGGCTCAGCCAGATCGTCTTATCCTCATACCTGACTTCAATCGATTCTTCACCGGCGGTTGAGGTAAATATCAGAAATTCGGCGGTGCTGTTTCGTATCAGTTTCTTTTCATGTCCGGTCATTTCCCGCACCCCTCGACAATGAACTTCCTGACGCCCCCGATGCGAAAGGTATAATCAAAAAACTGGGTGGTCCCGCGAATCCGGACCGGCTCTTCGTGCAGCACCTCACGATAGGCTTCCGAGTGTCCCTTGTTGTTGTTTACGTCCCAGCCCAGCGCGTGGAAGAACGGATCGGTGAAATCCTGCCGGAGCTGGGTTTCATTGTACTTCTCCTGCCCGCGAATGTAGGCATCGCGGTGAAACGTGTACTTGTCAACAAGGGGCTGGATCGTTTCGGGTACTGCCATTGTTCTGATATTAATAATCACAAGAGATTAAACGTGCTGAATCTGTTCTCTCAATTTCAGCCAAACCTCGTTCAACCTCCCAAACGCTCCGGTACTTTCACGTTCCGGTGCCTTTCGAGTACCGGGCTATTGCCAAACGCCATGCGATCACCGGCTCCCGCTGCCCCCTTCGCGAGACCCGGCCAGCCCCCGGGCCTCAGCAAGGACGGGTGGGGCCTGACAGGAAATTTCCTGGCCGGATTTTTCCCGGAAAATTTTCAACCGGATTTTCTTGAAACATTGTAAGCAGAGCTTGCTGAAAAAAATTTCAAGCGGATCCAGAAATAAATTTTTTACCCGTTCCTCCGTACCAAAAAAATCCCTTCGCACCCCGTCCGACCCCCCCCTCTAAACACCCCCTTTTTCTGACTTCACTACCTCTCCAATCCGGGCTCGCAACGGCCCCCGTTCCTACAAAATTCCCAAACCAAGCCCAAATTGAGCCCTGTTTCCGATCAGATCACCCCCTGTTCGATCGAAAACTCCTGGATATTTCGCATGCAGAGGGGGTCCGGTAAGATGCGAGAAATTAACGACGGTGTCCGACGATGGGATCTCCCGGTATGAGCCCCAAAACAGGCCTTCTTTTCCCTTTGACCGTGTTACCCCCCCAGCCCCTCTGAGTTTTGCCCTCCAAAAGCATCCATTAGGGTTTCTTTAGCGCCACGCAAAATGCTCCGTTTGCCTTGAATCCTGCGCAAAATCGGTATTGAGCAAACGTTTGTAAAACTGTACCCGTTTTTGCGATAATTCCGGAAATGATCTTCCCGGATAGGCAAACCGGGCTCTTACAGGGCCCGGATAAGGATGTCTCAATACAGATATTCCGGGAGGGGGGGACTCCGATGGAGAACCGGGTAGGTGGTTTATGATGGTCTTTTGTGGGTCGGTGGCCCGGATCGCATCTCGCAATTATGGAGATCCTGCTCCCAGCAGATGTTCCTGCACCTGGAAGTCCCGGACTATTCCGGGTTCATCCCGCCCTGCTTTTGTCAATCCGGGGATCCCGGTTTTCGGTCCAGTAGAAATGGTGCCAACGCCCGACAAAATTCCCCTTATAATGGAGTATTTTTTGAAAATAAGCCTGTAAAAAAGAAATAAACCGGCCAATTTAGCAGCGTTTAAATCGCCCCTTTTTCCCCGTCGCCGGTAATTCCCTGTAACCAGAAAGAATCCCTGTTTTTGGGGTGGTATCACTCACCCGCCATCCGGCTCTTCTCTTCAGCCCGCTTCCGGATTCCTTCCGCAGCGAGGAAACCGGTAGAGAAGGCAGCCTGTAAATTATAGCCGCCGGTATCGCCATCGATGTCCAGCACCTCGCCGGCAAAATACAGGCGGGGAATGGTTTTTGATTCCATGGTCTTCAGGTTCACGCCATCGAGCGCCACACCGCCCCGCGTCACCATGGCAACCGCATACCCGCCCGGTGCCGTAACGATCAGGGGAAATTCCGTGCAGTTCGTGACCAGCCGGGTCCGCTGCTCTGCGGAGAAATGATTGCACTTGAGCTCGTCGGGGATATCGGAAAGTTTGAGGAGTTTCCGGTTAAGCCGCTCGGGGATCGGGTATCCCGCAAGTATCGTGCTGACATTCCATGTCCGGTTCTCCTGCACTCGGCGGGAAAGATCTGCGGTAAATTCCTCGCGCTTGATCGTTCCCACAAACGAGAGCTTGAGAAGATCATCCGGCTGGATGTGCCGTGAGGCATCGAGAATGCCCGGGCCGGATACGCCAAGGTGAGTGAAGAGCACATCTCCTCTGTACTCCCCGACTTTTTTTCCTCCCCGCCAGACCGTAAACGGCATCTCCTCAAACGAGATCCCGGCAAGAGCCGCGAATGGGAAATTCTTGATCAGGAGCGGTGTTAAAGCGGGTGCAGTCTCTGTGACTGGTTGTCCCAGCAACTGGGCGAACCGGACCCCGTCCCCGGTCGAACCGGTCTTTGGGTAGGAAGAGCCCCCGGTCGTGATCACGAGTACGGTTGAGCGGTATACTGCGCGGGGAGTCACGAGTTCGAATCCCGCAGTCTGTCGGGTAACCGCAGTGACCGGCTCCCCGCAATGAATGTTCACCCCCTTCGTTTTACATTCCGCCAGAAGGACTGCCAGCACATCGGCCGACTGCCGGCTTCTGGGGAAAACCTTGCCATTCTCCTCAGCCTGCATTGGGAGAGCGCGTTCCTCAAAAAAAGCGAGAAGCGCTTTGTTGGTGAATGAAAAGAGTGCCGGTTTCACCAGTTTCCCGTGATCGCCATACCGGGCAAGGAAATCCCGCATCTCGCCGATATGGGTGATATTGCACTGGCCGGTGCCCGAAAGCAGGAGTTTTTTTCCCGGCCCGTCCATTTTTTCGAGAACGATTATCCTGCTGCCGGGTGCCGCTGCATGAATTGCACAAAAAAGCCCGGCCGGTCCTGCGCCAATCACGGCAATATCGTACTGCACCATCTCCCCACGTATCCTCCATACTACTGCCACCCGTAAACCTCTTGAAGTATTGCACAGGCACTTTTAAGGTAATGGGAATCTGCTTCCGGTTCCCTCTCCGGGCAAAGTTACCCTATCCTTAATCCCTTTTAAGGACAAAAATCTGGTACTCATGGTTGATCAACGGGAAAAGAAGCTCATCCTTCTTGTCGCATCGCTTGCCTCATTTCTCGTTCCCTATACCGGATCTTCCATCACCGTTGCACTCCCGGTCATGGCCTCCCAGTTCAATGCCGATGCCGTCACGCTCGGGTGGATCACCTCGGCCTATATCGTGTCAGCAGCCCTCTTCATCGTCCCGTTCGGCCGGCTCGCTGATATCTGCGGGCGCAAAAAGATTTTTTTGCTGGGTGTCCTGATCTTTTCAGTCGCATCTCTTGCCTCCGCTCTGGCTCCCTCGGCCGGCATCCTGATCGCTGCCCGGTTCATCCAGGGAATCGGCGGAGCCATGATCTTTGCCACGTCAGTTGCCATCGTTACGCAGGTCTACGGTCCGGGCGAGCGGGGACGGGCGCTGGGCATTACTATTGCCGCGGTCTATGCCGGTCTCTCCATAGGCCCGTTCCTGGGCGGCATACTTACCGATCGTTTTGGCTGGCCGGCAATTTTTTTAATCAACGTGCCGATCGGGCTTCTCACCATTGCCTTAACCCTGAAGGGAATAAAGCATGAATGGGCTGACGCTGCGGGCGAACAGTTTGATCTTGCCGGTGCCCTGGTGTACGGGATCATGCTCTTTTCCGGGATCTTCGGCATGCTCCTGTTGCCGGATCCGTATGCCCTGGTATGGCTGTTTGTTGCCATCTGCACAGCCGGCATCTTTGTCTGGTGGGAGAAGCGGTGCGCCAGTCCCCTGTTCAATCTGAAGATATTCTCGGGCAACCGGACGTTTGTCTTCTCCAATATTGCAGCGATGATCAACTACGGAGCAACCTTTGCCGTCGCGGTCCTCCTCTCCTTATACCTCCAGTACATCCAGGGATTCTCTGCAGAAACTGCCGGGTTCATCCTGGTTGCCCAGCCGGTGGTCCAGACCCTCTTCTCACCCGTTGCCGGAAAACTATCGGATCGTATCGAGCCCCGCATCGTTGCTACGGCAGGCATGGCACTTACCACGATCGGGCTCTCGTTTTTCATATTCTTAACGCCGGCAACCCCGCTGTATGCAATCGTGATTGCCTTAATGGTGCTTGGTTTTGGGTACGCTCTCTTCTCTTCGCCCAATACGAATGCGATCATGAGTTCGGTTGACCCGCGGTATCTGGGGATTGCATCCGGGATGAATGCCACCATGCGATCGCTCGGGCAGGTGCTCTCGATGGCAATTGCCATGTTCTGTTTCTCCCTGTTTATCGGGAATGTCACCATCACGCCGGCTGTCTTCCCTGCCCTGATGACCAGCGTGACGATCTCCTTTCTGGCCTTCACCTGCCTGTGCATTGCAGGAGTCGGGACCTCGTACGTGCGGGGAACGATCCACGACTCGTAATGTTTTTACTGTTTTCCTGTCATCCGGACGAATGAGTGGGTAGCCGTAGTTTGAAAAATGGGAGATGCATCCCTACCTTTCAACAGGTTCCGATAAAAAAAGAACTATGGTTCAGTGCACGTGATGGTTCGTGACCCGCTTGCGCAGCGCTTCGGTGTAATGGTGACGGAGCTCGTCAGTTTCTTCGGGTGAGAAATCTTTCTTCTTATTGGCGTGCAGGTGCTTTTGCATCTGTTTTACGATATGCTCGGCTTCGTGGAAATCGTGAACCTCAAGATAGGGGGGTGCCTTTACTACTTCCTGTGCATGCCCGCACTGCGGGCAGAGTTTCCATTTCTGGAAATGATCCACGTACGTAAAGGTACTGCAGGACGGGCACCGGATAATGAGGTACATGGTAATCAGGTGATGTGCGTTATCCTCTTAAAAATATATCGGTGGTTTTTTGGTAGAGATCGGGTGATAATTCACTTTTGAAAATCTCCCCCTGGCAGTGAAGCGGATTATTTTTGCACAAAATACCCGGGAGCGAACGGATTTTCCCTGATTGCATTGCACCTGCGATGTTTCCCACCCCTTATGGGGTCGCTCGGCCGCCTCGTCGGGGCCTCGCTGGGCAGGGCGGTTAATCCTACTCCATAGATCGTGAAGGTTGGAGAAGGCCAGGATTCAACAAAAAACCTCAACACCCTTAACCGTTTGAACCGCCGCGGGGGCGCCCCGTCGGGGGCGGCGGGGCTCATCATATTTGGGGGGTATGGGGGCATCAGCCCCCATCAGTGAAATGATACAAATATCCGGGTTATCCTTTTTTTTATTGAATCTCGCCCAACCAGGTTCTTTCAAAAACTTCCCGGGACACGAAACGAAACTCCTATATCATCAGATCATCTGATAGAGATGTTACTATGGAAAATATTCAGGTCATGGGTGTGCAGGATCTCCCGCTCATCCATGCGGGCGACGATATTGCTGCGATGATCTGCAAAAATGTGCCTTTGCAGGAGGGAGATATCCTCTGCATTGCGTCCACCATCTATTCAAAGGCAAAAGGCTACACGAAAAAACTTTCAGCCATCACTCCTTCCGAGCGGGCCGTCCGCCTCGGGAAGATGAATGGCGAAGACCCGCGATTTGTCCAGGCGGTCCTCGATGCCTCGACCGATATCATCATGGAGCACCCCTTCATCTTATCCGAGATGGCATGCGGTCATATCGGGGTCCGGGCGGGTGTTGACCAGAGTAATATCGAAGATGGCATGGTGATCTTCCTGCCGCCCGATCCCATGAAGTCTGCCTCCGGGCTGCGGGATGAGATAAAAAAGTGCAGCGGTCACGATGTCGGCATCATCATCACCGACACCTGTGGTCGTTCCTTCCGTCGCGGCCAGACCGGTCATGCGATCGGGTGGAGTGGTTTTACTGCCATCCGGGATTTCCGTGGGGATACCGACCTGTTCGGCCACGTGCTCAAGATCACCGAGGAGGCAGTTGCCGATGAGATAGCCGGTTTTGCCAACTTCGTGATGGGCGAGAGCAACAATGGTGTCCCGGCCGTGGTCTTCCGCAACTGCCCGAAATGGACAGGTCATGACAACCTGTACTTCAGGAATGATGAGGATATCTTCAAAAAAGTGTTGAAAAAGGAATGTTATCAGTAAATATAGTTCAATACCATGATGATGATACCAATCCCTGCTGCAACTCCCATCACAACGAGAGGATCGATATGAATTGCCCGCCGGTCTTCGCTCTCATAATAATTGACGAGACCTGCTGATGATAATAATCTTCCACCTTGCTTCTTTGCCATGCAAATATATTTGATTTTTGGATATATAAAGAAGAGTCACGCCGTATGAAAAAGACCCTGCACCAGTGCTCCGGACAAGCCCTCCTTGGCGACGAGCTCACGCTCACACCCGTCGATATCATCATAGAAAACGGTCGCATTACGGCAATTGAGGAGAATCCCCGGGCGCCACCGTGCTGGATCTGCCCGGCCCTGTTCAATGCCCATACGCACCTTGGCGATACGATTGCCATGGATTGCGGCGTAACCGGTGATCTCGCCGCTCTTGTCACCCCTCCGCACGGGCTGAAGCACCGGCTGCTTGCCGCAGCCTCCCGGGAAGACCTTGTCGCGGGTATGCGGGGAAGTATAGAGGGAATGATCGCCGGGGGCGTTGCCGGGTGTGCTGACTTCCGGGAGGGTGGGCCGGAAGGGGTTACTGCTTTAAAGGAAGCCGCAGACGGACTCTCCTTCACGCCGGTCATCTTTGGCCGCGAGGGCGGGGAGTACATAACAGACGGGCTCGGCATCAGCAGTGCCCGGGATGTAAAGGACACCGAACGCCTTGTTGCAGAGGCAAGACGCAGGGGAAAGAAGATTGCCTTTCATGCGGGTGAGCGGGATGCAAAAGATGTGGATGCAGCCCTTGCCTACGAACCCGACCTCATCATCCATGCCACCCATGCGACAAAAAAACAGCTCCGGTATTGTGCCGACATGGCGATCCCCATTGCTGTCTGCCCCCGGTCCAACTGGATTCTGGGAGTGACAGCATCCGCTCAGAACCCCCCCCTGCGGCTCATGCACGAACTCGGGTGCACACTTCTCCTCGGAACAGATAATGTCATGTTTGTGCCGCCGGATATGTTCTCTGAGATGGCCTTTGTCTCAACGGTCTATGGTCTGGAGCCCGGAACCCTGCTGCGTGCAGCAATACGGGGATCAGAACTCTCCGGGGAATCCTTCTTTATCCGCAAAGGTGCGCAGGCCAACTTTTTCACGATCGATCCTTCCTTGTCTGCACTCCGGTTCAGCCGCGATCCGGTCGCCAGCATCACAAAAAGAGTATCCAGCGGCACTATTGTCCATAATATTTTTAATTCGTAGACCCAAATAAAAAGGGAATGTTTATTTTGGGTGATTCCGGTGTTTACTAACATACTCGTTGCAATTGATGGCTCTGGAGTGAGCGATCGGGCATTGACCCGGGCTGTTGATGAGGCACGGATCTGGAATGCGAAGATCCATGCAGTCTATGTGGTGGAGACGGGGCTTTTTTCCTCCCTTCCTACTGATAATACCGTAGAGATCATGTACCGGGTCCTGGAAAAAGAAGGACAGGATAAACTTGCACAGGCAAAGGCATTTGCCGCAACCCATGGTCTTGCTCTCACAACCCACATGAAACAGGGTCATGCCGGCAGCGAGATTATTACCCTTGCAGAACGGGAAAAAGTTGACCTGATCATTGTCGGTTCGCACGGTAAGAGCAATGCCGACAGGCTGCTTATCGGCAGTGTCAGTACCTTCGTTGTCGCCCACAGCAAAACCGCAACCCTGGTGGTGAGATCATAACCGAAAAAATTGTCAAAGATTACATGACCTCAGAAGTCGTCCATGTTGAGATACCGGGCAACCGTGATGATGTATTAAAAATCTTAAAGCGCACGGGCATCTCCGGTGTACCGGTCGTCAAGAACAAGAAGATAGTCGGCATCATCACCAGAAAGGATCTCTTAAGGAAGCCAGAGGAGACCCAGCTCGGTCTTCTCATGACAGCAAAACCCATCAGCATCGCACCCGATGCCGATATCCGGGAGGCAGCCCGTCTCCTGGTCAACAACCATATACGAAGATTACCGGTAGTTGAGGATGGACACCTGCTCGGCCTTCTTTCGGTCTCCGATCTTATTCATGCCCTCGCCCAGATGAAGATAAAAGAGGAGATTAAGACAACCTATACCAGCAATACCTTTGCGCTCTGGGAAGAGACACCGCTTCCGGTAGTGGGAAGGGTTATGGAGATCTCCGGCGTGGATGCAATACCCATCCTTGACGAAGAAAATGTACTCAAGGGCATCATATCCGAGCGCGATCTCATAAGGAATTCCACTATTGAGGATTCCGTGGGTGTGAGTGACTTTTCTAACGGCACGGATGATGATGAGTGGACCTGGGAGAGTATCCGGGATAACCACACGATCAGTTTCGGCATATCAAAAGTCCAGCTGCCCAACCGTCCCGTCAAACTGGCGATGGTAAAAAATGTGGT
Source organism: Methanomicrobiales archaeon (assembly GCA_025350045.1). Lineage (GTDB taxonomy): Archaea > Halobacteriota > Methanomicrobia > Methanomicrobiales > Methanospirillaceae > Methanoregula. The sequence continues at coordinate 31,381 of JANXYM010000001.1, forward strand.
TGCCGTTCCCTACAATGCCGAAGTCAGCGAATGTGCCTTAAAGATGCGCAGGGCACGGGTTGACCAGCTGCCGGTCATCAATGGTGACAAGCGCCTTGTTGCCATGCTCTACGACCGCGAACTTATCCGGGCCATCTGCATGGAAGGGTCGGAATAACATCTTTCCTGCCGCATTCCTGCGGGAAAAATCAATTACCTTACCATCAATGAAATTTTTTATCAATTCAGTACCGGAAAACCTCCGCGTCACTGTACCGTTAGAAACCTTTAAATTTCCAAATATCATCTAATACCTTACAGCGCTTTTAGTAAGAATTTTAGCGTTCATTTGTTTTTGGGGTGTTACTATGCCTGAACAGTTACAGGAGTCCATGAAGGGAACAACGACCCTCGGCATCGTTTTTAAAGATGGCGTGATCCTTGCGACCGAGAAGCGTGCGACCATGGGCTACATGATCGCAAGCAAGAAAGCGAAAAAAGTGTACAAGGTGGCAGACCGGATCGGCCTGACCACTGCAGGTGGCGTAGGGGATGCCCAGCAGCTTGCGCGAATCCTTACGGTGGAGTGCAATCTCTACCAGATTCGCAGGTCCCGTTCCATCACGGTCGGTGCTTCAGCTACCCTGCTCTCGAATCATCTGAACCAGAACCGGTCCTTCCCGTATTACGTCCAGCTGCTTGTTGGAGGTATTGACGAGACCGGGCCCAGTGTCTACTCGGTGGATGCAATGGGTGGCGCAACCAAGGAAGAGGAGATAGTTGCCACCGGCTCCGGTTCACCTATGGCATACGGTGTGCTGGAAGACCGGTACCACAAGGATATGAATGAGGCTGAAGCGATTGATCTCGCTGTGCGTGCCCTGAAATCTGCCATGAAACGCGATGCCGGATCCGGAGAAGGTATCCATGTCGTAGTCATCACAAAAGACAGGTACGAGGAAATGGGAGAAGACGCACTTTCAAAATATCTTGTAAAATCTCCTGCATAAAACTTTTTTTAAGGACGTTCATTGTATGATAATTGAAGAGCGGCTCAAAGAGCTTAAAGACAAGATCAATGAAAAGGTGCCCCATGGCATCACGGTGACGCAGGTTGAATTCGAAGGACCCGAGCTCGTCATCTATACCGATGATCCGAAGCGGTTTGCGGATGAGGCAGACTTAATCAAGATCCTGGCCCGGGATTTACGCAAGCGGATTGTGGTACGACCGACCATATTAGAAGACCCTGAAAAAGCGTACAATGACATCAAAGCCGTTGTCCCGGAGTCTGCGGGTATCACCGATATCTTTTTTGATCCCGATACCGGGGAAGTATTGATCGAGGCAGAGAAACCCGGCGTGGTCATTGGCAAGAACGGCACCACACTGCGGGATATCACCCGTCATATCGGCTGGACGCCCAAGGTCGTGCGGACCCCCCCCATCGAGAGTTCGACCGTAAAACAGATCCGGCAGTACCTCCGCTCCACCAACGAAGAGAGAAAAGCCTTCCTGCGGACGATCGGGCGCAGGATCCATCGCGATCTTCCCGGTAAAGACGATACCAGCAAGGATGCCGCCAAACGGGATCACTGGGCACGCGTGACCATGCTCGGCTGCTGCCGGGAAGTCGGGAGGGCCGCATTCCTCCTCACCACCCCGCACAGCCGGATCCTGATCGACTGCGGCGAGAAGCCGGACAACCAGGGCGGTACACCGTACCTCTATGTGCCGGAGATCCACCCGTTAGCCCAGCTCGATGCGGTTGTCCTCACCCACGCCCATCTCGATCACTGTGCCCTTGTACCCCTCCTCTACAAGTACGGGTACGAAGGCCCTGTCTATTCAACACCCCCCACACGCGATCTCTCGGCCATGCTCCAGCTGGACTATCTCGATGTAATCCACAAGGAAGACCGGAAGATCCCCTACTCCTCAAATGAGGTCAAGACCTATATCCGGCACTCGATCACCCTCAATTATGGCAGCGTCACCGACATAGCCCCGGATGTCAAACTCACCTTCCATAATGCCGGCCATATCCTTGGCTCTGCGATCGCCCACTTCCATATTGGCGATGGCATGTACAACATCGCCTTTACCGGCGATTTCAATTATGCCAAGAGCCGTCTCTTCAATCCGGCCATCAACCAGTTCCCCCGCCTCGAAGCGCTCTTCATGGAGAGCACGTACGGCGGCAGCAACGACTTCCAGCAGCCCCGGACCGATGCCGAAGAAAAACTGTACGAAACGATCAACACGGTCGTAGAGCGGGGCGGCAAGGTCATCATCCCGGCTTTCTCCGTTGGTCGTTCCCAGGAAGTCATGCTGGCGCTTGAGGAGGGTATGCGACTTGAGAAGATCCCCAAAGTGAAGATCTATCTCGATGGCATGATCCGTGAGGCAACGGCGATTCACACCTGTTACCCGGAGTATCTCAACACGGAGCTCCGGAACCAGATCTTCCGCGAAGGCATGAACCCGTTCCTGGCCGAATGCTTCCAGCAGGTGGACTCGCAGGATCTCCGCGAGAAGGTCATCAACGGCGATCCCTGCGTGATCATCACCACGAGCGGTATGCTCAACGGTGGCCCGGTCATGGAGTATCTCTTAAACCTTGCACAGGACGAGAAGAATGCCCTCATCTTCGTCGGGTACCAGGCAGACGGAACCTACGGCCGCCGCATCCAGAAAGGGTGGCGTGAAGTCCCGATGGGACGCAAAGGCACCATCACCATCAACCTGGAGATTGTCACGGTTGACGGGTTCTCGGGTCACTCGGACCGGCGACAGCTGATGAATTACATAGGCCAGATTCAGCCCCGACCCGAAAAGATCTTCTGCATCCATGGCGATGAGAACAACACGATCGACTTAGCGAGTTCCATCTACAAGCGGTACCATATCGAGACGCACTCACCCATGAACCTCGAGACATACCGCCTGGTCTGAATCACCGGTGACCATGAGGACCCGGCTCACTCTTTTTTTCGGCGTCTTTGTGGTGATGGCGTTATCCAATGCCATTGTTCCTGTGCTCCCGTCATTTGCCGAGAGTTCATCCCTGCAGGGGGCCATCTATGCAGCCTATTTTCTCGGTGCTGTTGTCAGTACCCTTCCTGCAGGAATGCTCTCGGATCGGTTCGGGCGCATTCCCCTCATCCGCCTGGGTCTCGTCATTACGGTAATCAGTGGCATGCTCCTCTCTTTAACCACCTCTCCCTTTCCCGTGCTGGGCATCCGTTTTTTTGAAGGTGTCGGGGCGGGATGTTTCGTTGCTGCAGCCATGTCGCTGGTGAATTCCGCGCCTGCGCATGAGCGGTTGAGCGGGTACTTCATGGCGCTCTTGAATGCCGGCCTTGTTGCCGGTCTCATCGCAGCCGGATGGCTGGCGGCATATTCCCGGCAGCCTGCGATGGGCATTGTTGTCTTTTCCTTCTGTGCAGTAATTCCCGCGTTGACTTCCTTTTTCCTCTGCGAGTCTCTGCAGGTTGCACGGAATCGTGGGAATCGCGCTCTCATGCCCATGATAACGGAATATCGTTATCTCTGGTATTCCTCCGTGATTCTTGTCGGCATTACCGGGGTGGTGATATCCCTGTACCCGGAATTTTCCGGCGTGTCATCCGATACTGTCGGCATCTGGATTGCCCTGATGAGCGTTTCAACCATCATCGCTGTTCTTGTGGCATCCCGCACATCGCTGCTGCCGGTCCCGGCGATACGCTGGTGTGCCGTCCTGATGGTCCCTGGCGTACTTATCGCTTTTTATACGCCCATAGGTTTCATCGTGATAGGTGCCCTTGCGGGTGTCGTGATGATCGCCCAGATGGCATTTCTTGCAGAGATTAAGGAACACCAGGGTATCGCCATGGGGCTGTTCTCGACAACCAGTTACTTGGGGATGGCGGTGCTTCCGTTCATCGCCGGCCTGATCGCAGACTCTTCCGGTTTTTTCTTTGCGTTCTGTGCAACTGCTTTTTGTGCAGTCACCGTGGCTCTTTCCATTGGCCAATGTGCCTGCAGGAAGGAGACCGTTTCATGAGAACTCCGCTAAAATGAATAGATTCATCTGTAATTAAGGAAAACTTCGTCATGGAATTATGAGATCAAAAACAATTATTCTGCTCGTTCTCCTCTCTGTCCTTGCCATACCGTGTGTGCATGCTGAGGATGCTCTTGAATGGTATACAAAAGCTCAGAATGCAGCAATAGCGGGAAACTATCCGGATGCCCTGACCTACTATGATAATGCGATTGCACTCGACCGGAATTATGCAGTTGCCATGGCCGGAAAGGCTGCGGTCCTCAACGAACTGGGGCGATATACTGATGCCATCACCGTTTCGGAGCAGGCCCTTGCCATAAAATCAGAGGATCCGAATGCGCTGAATGCCAGGGCAAAGGCTCTTTTCAAGCTCGGGAGATATGAAGAATCCATACAGGCCTATGACAAACTCTTTACCGTCCAGACCAACCGGATGGATGCATACTGCAACCAGGGATATGCCTATCTCATACTCAACCAGTCCGCATCAGCGGTCAAATCCTATGAACCCTGTACTGCGATTGATCCTACGAATCTTGAATCCTGGAACCGCAAAGGTATCGCCCTCATGAACCTGGGAAGATATAATGAGGCTCTGACAGCCTTCAACAAGGCGACCTCGATCACCGTCAATAACGCAACGGTCTGGAACAACAAGGGACTGGCGTATATCCAGCTGCAAAAACCCCAGGATGCTTCGGAGTGTTTCAAGAAAGCCCTTGGCATAGATCCCAATTTTGAGGAGGCAAAGAAGAACCGGGACAGTGTTGCCGGCCAGATCCAGGTGGTACAAATCAAAGGTACAGTCACGCCGGTTCCCACCATCAGCCGGATTGGGACGTTTTTCACCACCGCAACCCCGGTGGAGCAGCCAAGGGAAATTATTCCTGCTGCACCGGAAGTGACGCTGGAAGTCACGGTGATTGCAACTGCCGTGACGACACCGGTGAAGAAAACCACCTATTCCCCGATATCCCCGGTTACTGCGTTTGGTGCACTGGCTGTTGCCTGTGGCCTTGTTCTTATTGGGAAACGAAGAGCAGATTAAATTTTATTGGTCCGTTCATTTTTTTTTAAATAACGGCAATTTTCTTTTTTTTCTCGATAAAGGTACCTTAACGGAGTTTGCACCCCGACGGGGCGCTCCCGATGCGGGCAAAAAAGTTGAGACCGCTTTGCTCCACGGTACCAAAAGGGACACGAATGCCGGGAACCCTCGCACGTTTGGGAATTTTTATGCTTCTGGTTTGAACACCATTTCATGTGCTTTTTTTATCAAGCCGTAATTTCAACAAAAAAGGGTAATTCACCTTTGTTCAGTGAATTGTGCAATGTTTTCCTTATCGACAATATCGAAAATGCTAATGATCGAAATCCCACTCTTTGCCGATCATCACATCAGGCATATTTCTGCATCACCGCACGGTATACCTCAGCCGCCTTTTCCAGCGACTCGATCCGGACACGTTCATCAATGGCATGCAGCAGGGGGAGTTCCCCGGGACCGTACTCGATCACATTGAACCCGTATTTCCGGAGATGCCGGGCATCGCTCGCCGCCCACTGCACAATGGGAAATACGCTGCCTCCATACACCGTTGCGATCGCCTTGCAGGTCCGCTTCACCAGGAGAGTTTCCGGCAGCGTGACTGAGGGCTCGTGGGATTCCTGGGCCAGGATCCTGCCATTTACGGCCCGGGCAGTGAGATCGGCGATGAGGGCAGGGATATGGCAGCCCCACGGCACCCGCAATTCCAGTTCCAGGTTGCAGCGCTGGGCAACGACATTGGATTTTTCCCCTCCTGCGATCGTGCCCGGGTTGAAGGTCAGCCGCCGGAGGATGTTCTGTACCCCGTCAAGACCGAACTCCTGAGAAAGGACACCGGACGACTGGCCGATGATCTCTTTGAGGTGTTCATCCACCGGGTATTCCCGCAGGTGCAGCTCCTTTACCGAGGTTAAGAACTGCATAGCTTCCATGATGGCGCTCACACCGACTGCCGGGTAGAGAGATCCGTGTGCGGGTCGGCCGGTGAACTCGAGATCGAGCCGCAGGAGTCCTTTCTGTCCAATGGACGGGTGCCGGGCCGGGGTGGGTTCAGCGATGATGCAGTCGCAGGGGGTAATTGCCTTGTCTGCCAGGAGCCGGCGAATCCCGTTCTCCCCGCCCGTCTCCTCATCGCAGACAAAGGCAAGGGTAGCCGGTACATCGCATCCCTGGTCCACCAGCGTTTCGCAGGCAGAAAGGATGGATGCGCAGCCCCCCTTCATGTCGGTAGCACCCCGCCCGTACACGCAGGTATCATCAATGATTCCCGAGAAGGGGGGTTTTGTCCAGCCGCTGTCAAGCGCAGGGACGACATCCACATGCCCGCAGAGGAGGAGTTTTTTCCCCGGCCCGCACGTGACAAGGTTGCACATACCCTCAGCATTACCGGAAACTTTGGACTCAATGCCAATTGATGTGAGAAACGACCGGATATATTCGATGACCTCATCCGTGCGCCCGGGAGGGTTTTCACTCCGTATGGCGACTAATTCGGAACAGATGCGGCTGACTCGTCTCATGAGGGTACCTGAATCGTTTAATTACTGGTGGTATAGGTGATGAATAATTTCGAGAGCGATGCATCCTCGTACAGGCTCTTTAGGAACTCCTGGTCAAAGAATTCGTCGATGACTATATAAAAGAAGGCCGGGAGCAGGGGGGTTTTACTGTCGGGATCCGGCACGATCCGGAAACTCCGGTAGCTGGCCGTGTTTTCTGTATCATAGATCATCTGCCAGAGGGAGGGCAGGCGGTCGAACCGGTCCGGGTGGTTCTCCTTTAACCAGTTGACGAATCCTTTGAATTTCGTGCGATCGCCTTTCTTCTCCTCATCAATGCGCCAGCGGAGGTATTCCCCGCCCATGATATTTTTCGGGGATTCGTAATGGTAGGCATAGATGCTGGCCGTATAGTCGATATGGGCCAAGGCATCGATGAAGAAAAAATAGAGTGTCTTATTGAAGCTGCCGGTATCGTGGAGCATGAGCGATTTCTCATACAGGTGGCTGAGGACTGCCAGGTATTCATTGTCATCCTGCATAGCAACAGGTTCGTTATGGGATTGTAAATATATTGCCGTGGATCATGGTTCTGTCCATCATTCAGGCTGTAACGGATATTGGGGAAATTTTAATATCTGGAGATGCGATGTAATTCTGGTGACAAATGTCAAAAGTGGAAATTAAACCGGTAGATCTCCAGGGACGGATCATCCTGCCCAAAGCGTGGCGGAACCGGCTCAGGACCAATTCCGTCATCATCATTGACGAAGATGATCGGCTGGAGATCCGGCCTGCGGATGTAGACCTCTCCCGGTTTGTGGATGCCGTTGAAACCGAAGAGAGAAATTTTGACGATTACCACAAACTCCGCAGGGGCCTGAGAAAAGATGCGGTTCATTGACGCAAATGTTTTCATCTACGCGGTCCTGAAACCAAAAGCAACCCTGCCGGATGCAATCTTAAAGAAGAAGAATGCGGCAAAAGAGATCTTCCTGCGGATGAATGACGGTGAGCCGGTCACGACAACGACTGTGCATTTAAGTGAAGTGGCTAACGTGCTTGAGGATGCTGCGGGAATGGCTTTTGCCTGCGACCTCCTTTCTGCACTGCTCATGAAATCTTCTCTTCAGGTTGAACCGGTTACCGCTGATGATTACCGGGAAAGTATCCGGCTTGCCCAGAAAAGCGCCATCAGCATCAACGATGCTCTTGGGCTCATCATCATGGAACGGCAGGGAATCAATGAGATCTATACGTTTGACCGGCATTTCCGGCAGGCAAAGGTTCGGATTGTGCAGGAATAAAAAACCAGACCTGCTCTTACCGGGTGTTATTCTTCCCGGATGGGAGATGTGAGCGGGCATCGATCCCGGCCGGCTTTTTTTTCCACTCTGTTTTCTTCTTTATACCCAATTTGGGTTAGAAAGACACTTATGAGGGTTTCTGCACTATCAGAAAAAGGTAATGTTTTAATCATACTCCCGGAACAGTGCCGGGTTCTGTCTCCGGATCCACCAGCGCCGGACATACCAGCCGGAGCCAATGAGGACGATACAGCCAGCCCCAATCAGGGCAGCCGTCATGAACGGGAAGCCGGATGAGCCGGCCGGTACCTGCACCGGGGCTGCGGTGGTCTCGGTGACCGCCGGCAACCGGTTTGCTGCTGTCTGCACGGGTGCCTGCTCCTGCACAGCACTGGTAAGGATACCCTGCGTTGCCGCAACGGTTACCGTTGCTGCTGCCGGCTTTCCGGCAATGGCAAAGAGCGAGAAGCCCGGGCTCTGTGCCGAGAAGTATACCATCCCGTCCTTTGTGTACAGTACCGTGGTTGGCAGCGCTTCCCAGCCGTTTGCGGTCTTATGGTACAGCACGATGCTGCCCGGGACGATGTGATGCTCATCCAGCCATGCCTGCGGGACGGTGAAGTGGATCACGGCGTTCGTGATCGAGTCGTACCCTGCGGGGGTGAGAGTGAGGTACTGGTAGACCGTTCCCGGCGGGACTCCGATGCTGTCTGCCAGCGGCCCGGTCGGAAGGAGGCCCGTGACTACCAGATCTCCGAGTTTTGTGCCGGTCACGATCACCTGCCAGGCTTTCGAGTTCCCGCCGATGTTGACCGTGACGGTCATGAGCGGAAGCGGGGTATCCGGACCGTCGTCACCGCCGTTTCCGCCGCTGTACCCTCCAGAACCCGGAGAGGGCCCGGGGATCGGTGTGGGGATGACCGTTGGGGTCGGCGTGGGCACGACGGGCGCCGTCACGGTAATGGGATCGGATATCCCGGTGATAAATGATGATACGCTATCGGTTGCCGTTATTGTCCGGGAGCCGGTGGTTCGCATCGTAATGGAAAAGATTCCTCTTCCGGATGTGAGCCCGGAATCGATGGGCAGGGTAGCGGCACTGTCCGTTGCGGTAAAGTGCACCGTGCCGGCGTAGCCGGTATCCCAGTTGCCGTACAGGTCAAGGGCCGTGACCCCGACTCTGATGGGAGTTCCCGCTGTCGCGGATGCCGGTGCGATGATAGTGAAGTGTGTTGCCGGCGCCGGGTTGACCGTGATGGTGCCGGATGACCCGGAAATTGCCGTAATGACGACATCGGTGGCGGTGATGGTCTGGGTTCCTGCCGTTACCAGCGTTGCGGTGAATGAGCCCGTACCGCTGGTGAGGGTTGCATCTCCCGGGAGGGTTACTCCCGAATCACTGCTGGTGAAATGCACGGTGCCGTCATAGCTGGTGTTGAGATTCCCGGCGATATCATAGGCCGTGACCGTGTACCCGAAGGATGTGCCGGCGGTCACAGTAGCCGGTGCGGAAACCTCGAAGCGGTCTGCCAGCCCCGGGCTCACTACGATGTTACCGGACGCCCCGTTGATGGACGAAGTGACGGTATCGGTGGCAGTGATGGTCCGGGTCCCGGCGGTGTTGAGCGTTGTGCCAAATGAGCCCGTACCGCTGGTGAGGGTTGCATCTCCCGGGAGGGTTGCTGCCGGATCAGTGCTGGTGAAATGCACGGTGCCAGCATAATCGGATGCCGTGTTGTCGTACTGGTCGAGAGCAGTCACCGTGATGCTGAACGATGTGCCGGCGGTTGCCGTTGGTGCCGGCGCCGGACATACCGCCCTTACCGCCTTTTCCTGCCGAACAGCCGGTGATGGTGGATGACGTAATGGTCACCGGGCCGGCTGACAGGATGGCGCCGCCATTTTCACCGGCACTGCCGGCTGTTCCAGGGAGACCGGTTGCACCATTGGCACCGTTCGCCCCGTTCGGCGCCCGCCCGTTCTGCAGGGTCAGGTTCTCGATGGTGAGCGAGGAACCGTCCGTGACCGTGAAGATCCGCGGCGACGCACTCGTACCATCGATGATGGTGTCCGCCCGGTTGCCGCTTGCCGACCGGATGGTGAGGCTCTTGCCGGTGATGGTGATGCCGTTCTCCGAGTACGTGCCTGCCGATAAGACGATCGTGTCGCCGTCCGAAGCCGCATCGACCGCAGTCTGGATCGCAGTCGTAGGACCGGCTCCGGGCCAGGTAACGACGTGCTCGTCCGCCGCAACCGGCCCCACCAGCGCCAGCGCCGCAACCATCAGCAATGCAAAAACCAGACCGTATCCTTTCGTAACCATCAGCGCCATCCCCTCGTACTCACGACAAAACCCGGGGTGACGCATGAATCCAGCGGACTGTGGTGTGCTCCGGTGTAAGAAAAACCTGCACACCCCGATTAGTAGATCTCTGGAGGAATGGATAATAATAATTGTTATATTGATTGGGTTTTTTTAACCACGTTCACCGGGGAAAGTTTCCTGATAATGATGAGCGAGCCCCGGTACGAATGGCATTGCCCCATAACTTCAGCGGATCGCTACCGGGAGAAGTTCGGGTTAGCCGAACTGCCGGTAATGGATCCACCATCAGAGCATCCCTCCAAGAGTACCGGCATTGCCTTACGGGAAATTTCCCTGCAATGAAATCCGATCGGGATCCGTATTTTTCGGCCAGAAATTTCCGGCATTGTCATTCCCGGAATTATTGTGTGCCCTGTTTTTTAAGAAATACCGGAATATTTTTAAAATGATTTCAGCATTTTTGCAGAGCGTCTTTAAAAAAAAACCGGAGCCGCTAAAAAAGTTGAGGGAGAAATTCCTGTACAGATTATAAGAAAAAATCTTCACGGACCAAACCCCCCATCCATCCCCTCTTCCTCCCGTATATCTCTGCAACCCACTGTTATTCACCATTTATCTCCGCGTATAACGCCCCAATCGCAAAAACAGGCAAAAATTGAGGCGCATATAATGCCCTCCGGAACCCATTATTGCGCTTTGGAGGCACGTCATTTCCGATCCGCCCCTTTTCATCATTCTTATTTTTCGCAGGGAAAATCCACCCAGATCCTGTAATCGCCTGTATGGGCGCATTTTTAAATTTCCTCCACTATGCATACCCGGATTGAATCCGGGCATTTTGCGGGGTTTTTCAGAAATGCCCCGTTTGCCAAACCGGGCATTTTGCGGGGTTTTCGAGGGTCCGGGGGATCCCTTTTCATGACCCCTTCGTAAGCCTGTGGATCGGGAATCTGATGATTATGAGTGGGTGAACCTGCAGGAACCGTGACAGGAGCCGCAGGAATCATGAGACCGGATGCTGGCCCGGGATTTTATTTTCCCGGGAATTTTTGGTCACGGGTTTTTTTTCTTGGGAATTTATTTTCCCGGGGATTCCGGAATGTACCAAAAATACCGGGAGGAGCGATCACGGCCCGGGCGGATTCCGGGTGAAGTGGTCGGGCGAACCGGCCCGTAAGACAAAATCACCAACAAAAAAAATTCCCCCCTGCTGGTAAAAATCCGGATTAAAAAAGCCGGTTCTGTTGCCCTCCCTGGGTTGTCTCCCCCTCTTTAGGTAGAGAGGGGGTCACTCTCCAAACAGCCAATTAAAGGAAGCGAATCACAGAAAAGATAGGGTCTCAACAGAGCCAAAAAGTCTTAAAAAAATTACTTGTAAAACGGTTCGCGCAACGAGACCGCTTTTTCAAAAAGGTCTTCAAGCTCCTTGCCGCTTTTGCCCCGGATGTCAATATGGTTATCCATGCGCAGCAGGCAGGGCTTGAGCTTCCCGTCCGAAGTCACCCGGAGACGGGTGCAGAACGCACAGAACTCCGTGTTGTGCAATGGCCGCACAACTTCGACTTCCGCCCCGTCAAGGCAGTACTTCTTCCGGTGATGCATCCGCCGGGTGATGATCTGCTTTGAGCGGGCGGCAAGGGAATCTTCCAGGGTATTGAGATTCCGGTGATCGGTGCATTCATTGAAATCCATGAGCTCGATGAGCTGGAGCACGAGGTTACGGTTCCCCCGCACGAACGCGAGGAAGTCATCGATCTCGTGATCGTTGATGCCGGCCAGCACTACCACGTTCAGCTTGACCGGCGTGAGACCGGTCTCGACTGCTGCGGTAATGCCTTCGAGCACCGCATCGAGCTTGTCCGTGCCGGTGATCTTCTGGTAGGTCTCATGGTTCAGGCTGTCGATACTCACATTCACCCTGCGCAGGCCGGCCTGTTTGAGATCCGCAGCAAGCCCGGCGAGGCAGGTGCCATTGGTGGTGATCGAGGACTCCATGCCGGCAGGCACCGACCGGATGATCTCCAGAAGATCCGGCCGGAGCATGGGCTCACCGCCGGTGAACTTTACGCTGCGGATGCCAAAGTGTGCAGCGACCCGTAAGATCTCGGCAATTTCGGCAGCGGAGAGCGGTTCTTTGGGTGCCTTCTCCCCTTCACGGTGGCAATAGATGCAGGCCAGGTTACACTTGGGGGTAAGACTGATCCGCAGGTTGCTCACCGGGCGATTGAAGGGGTCTTTTAAGGTCATGGAACTACAGGGCCGATAAAATTTTTTGCCACTATGTAGAGCTCGGTGCTCCCTTTCCGGGTCGATTTGGTCATGCAGGTCTTTACCGCATAGAAGTTCTTCTTGCACTCTGCATAGAATTCAGGAAAGTCTGTTCCCTGGAAGGATTTCACCACGAAATTTCCCCCCGGCTTTAAGACCTTGCAGGCAAACCTGAGTTCCTGCTGGTTCAGGTCCATGATCCGTGCCTGGTCATAACACCGGTGCCCGGAGAGTTTTGGTGCCGCATCGCAGAGCACGATACTGACAACATCCAGCTGTGATTTGACCAGTGCTACAACCTCGGGGTCATTGATATTCCCTTCGATCGTCTCGATGCCTTCGAGTTCGGCTATCGGGTTGAGATCGATACCGATGATGCGGGCATCCGTAAGCGTCCGCTCAATCTGGAGCCAGCTTCCCGGGGCTGCTCCCAGGTCAACGATATTGTCGTCCCTGCGTATGATCCCGAATTTTGTCTGGATTTCCATGAGCTTATAGGCTGCCCGCGAACGGTAGCCCTCGTGTTTCGCCCGAAAATATGTCTTATCCTGTCCCCACTGTGAACCCATTGTGTAAATCGTTCCCCTAAACAAGTCCCGGGTTAAACCCAAAACGCTATTATTAAAGTATGCTGATATACTGTATAATACAATTTGTTAAGGGGTAAGCGATGTTAAAAGCTACGATTGATGCAGATATTTTCAGGGAATTCATCGATGCTATCTCGGCTCTCATCCCGGAGTGCCGGCTGCATACGGACGAGAATGGTATATCCACACGGGCTGTTGATACTGCCAATGTTGCCATGATTGGCCTTACGCTCAAGAAAGAGGCGTTCGACTCATTCAAGGCAACCGAGAGCCAGATAGGTATCGACATCTCCAAGATGAAAAACATCTTTGGCATGGCCGGAAAAGGCGACCTGATCAGCATCGAACTCGCCGACAATGCCCAGAAGATGTCGGTCTCGGTGCATGGGTACCATTACTCCATCACCCTCCTCGACACGAATACCATACGAAAAGATCCCAGTCCGCCGACTATCAGTCTCCCGGGAAAGATTGTTATTGCCGGTGAAGACTTCAACAACGCCATGAAGGCGGCAGCAGTGATCTCCGATAAGATTGCGCTGGGAATCAACCCAAAAGACCAGACCTTTTACCTGGTTGCCGAAGGGGATACCGATCATATCCGGCGCGAGTTCTCAAAAGACGAGCTCAAATCGCTCACGCCGGTCGAGGCCCGCTCGCTCTTCTCACTCGATTACCTGAAAGACATGGGAAAAGTCATGGGAAAAGCAGCAGAAGTTGAGATCTTCCTCGGCATCGATCACCCGGTCAGGTTCTCGTTTGACATTGCCGGAGGAAACGGCCATGTCGAATACCTCCTCGCACCCCGGATCGAGGCCGATTGATGGATTTTAATCCATCTGCAAAGGAACTTTCCCATTTTCCCTTTTTAAAAAAAGCCCAGGATCATATCAAGGGCCGCTTCTCTTCCCTCGACTCCCTGTTCAACGATAGAAAGGGCGAACTGTTGATCGATCGTGCACTCGGGCGCATCCAGGACGCGATCACGGTAAAAAAAACATCGGCACCGGAGATCACCGGCACCGCAGATGATGAAATCGCTGCATACGCACTGGCCCGGATTATTGTATCCTGCGTTCACGACAAAACCCTCATCGATCGCCTTACCCGGTACGAATCCGAACGGGCATATTATTTTCTGGTCAATGAAGAGGAGTGGAACCAGAATTACCGCCAGGATGATGGCGATTACTCGAACCTGTGCATTGCCCTTGCGCAGGAGCTGGGAATACAGATCACCCGGGATCGAATCCCCTTAGCGGATTATGTTGAACTGGTGGCCCCCCTGCACCAGGACCGGTTCAACCTGGTGAACCGCCGGCTCGATCACGGTCTTGTGGATATCAAAAAAGATGAACGTTATGAGCTGCTGAGGGAACGCATCCGCGTACTCCTGCGCAGGGATCTTCCCCATAAGGTTCCTTCATCGGTCTGCGAAAAACTCGGGCCCCGGGTGAGCGAGATAAAAAAAGTGTACCAGGAGCAGATGCTCGAGCAGTTCGGAACCATTGAAGAGAGCTCGTTTCCTCCCTGCATGCAGGCCCTGATCACTGCGCTTACGGCTGGCGTAAACCTCACCCATGCCGGGCGGTTTGCCCTGACCACGTTTCTCCATACGATCGGCATGGATGCCCAGGCGATCGGCCAGCTCTATGCCCGGTCGCCGGACTTTGACCTGGAAAAGACCATGTACCAGGTTGAGCATATCACGGGCAGGGGAGGATCCGGAACAGAGTACACTGCTCCCGCGTGTGCCGCCATGCGCACCACCGGGCTGTGCGTCAACCCGGATCCTTTGTGCGAAAAGGTCAGCCATCCGCTCAGTTATTACCGGGCAAAGAAGAGAGGCCCGGCAAAAGATCCGGTAAAGAAACCATAACCTGCAGTTCATCTGTCCCCGGGCAGGCAATGTATTTTTCGGCAGGTATATCCTCAATAAGATGAAGAAGTGAGATGATGAAGTACTGGCAGATAACGGGATTTTTTGTAATCCTGATCCTGACATTTTTACTGATGAGCGGATGCACAGGAACGGAATCTTCAGCACCTGCCTTCGGATCAGCAGGCACGCCAACCCCCCGGATTGTGTATGTTACGGTCATCGTCACGCCTTCAGCGATTCCCCCTGGTGTGAGTCCTGTACAGACAGAGGACACAGCAGCGGTTCAGACACAATTAAACGCCAGATGGAGGCAAATCCAGGTTGTATATGATACCTTTAACGAAAATAAGAATAAACTGCAACTCAGTTCGGATGAGGACATCAACCTTTAACGGGAAAAAAATATTCCCGATGCCATCGCTGAATACCAGGGAATAAAAGATGGTTTATCGGCTATGAGCATTTCTGGTTATGAGCTGAAAAACGAGAGAACGATCCTGGCATCCATCTGTGATTACAAGATCAAATATCTTCAGGGGTTGAGTTCAGCATATCATGCCTCCCAGACGGAAAAATACCCTGCACAGACGAGTCTGAACGAATATAAAAATGCAAAGTACCGGTTCCAGGATGCCCGGGATATCATCAGTGTGATACCGTATTCAGCCAAATACTGGGAATATATCAATGCTGATGATCTGTCAGCAAAGCAAAATATTTTTCTGGCGGATCAAAATATTTTAAGAATGAGTGCTCCGGTAAAATAAGCTGCAGGGATGCCTTCCTCCCCTTTTTTGGTCTCTTTTACGATGGTCTCATTTTAAAACTCCGGTCCATCCATTTTTGATCTAAGATCATGAAGGGTAAAAAAAATCAGTGGGAATGGCAGGAAAGCTCCCGGGGGGTGCAGAGCCGCTCCGGCAGAAACCGCATCCTTCCGGTGTACCGTTCGCAGGATCTTAAAAAATCCCCCACACCGGTGTACAGGACGGTTGATCCATGGCGGTTTTTTTTTTAAAAACGTGAATGCACTCTCAACTTTTTTTTATGCTGGTCCGATACAGAACAGATGAGAGATCTCTTATTAAAAACGCGCAAAAAAAGAGAAGAAACCTGCCATTCAGGCAATTTTTTCGTTGACCAGGTAACCCGCGCCGGAAAGGACAAGGATGAATACGATGATTGCTGCAAGATAGGCAAACGCTGCTGTCATCACCAGGGGCAGCAGGGCGAGCAGTACAATCAGGATTAAGAAGGCAATCACGCCGATGATCACATCAAGAAGTCGGGCATCCATTGGTCTAAATTTCGTTGCGGAAGGATATAGGTTTATCCGCCGCGCTATTTCCGGCGTATGGCCCGGTCATAAGACAGCATTATGCAACCCCGCGTCCAATAGGTTCTCATGAAGGATCCGGTACAGGAACGAAACGAAGTACTCTACCGGCTGGACCTCGCCGTCACGCACCTGGAAGCATCGGTGAGTCCCCTCTTCGTTCAGGATCGGGGATGCTCTCTTGTGTACGCGGTGAAGGGAGCCCGGGACAGTGACGGGGTTGCAGCAGTGCCGGGCGGGATCGTGCTCCGTGATGGCAGGGTAACTGCCGGCAGGCCGTGTGCGTTTGGAGCGGATGCATCGTGCGCGCGGATCGTGCTCACTGCGATGAAGTTCGATCCGCTCATCCGGTGTGCCGCAACGATCCCTTTTGCCGAAAACGTGCTTGCCGGGTTTCGGGCAATGTACCTGGAATGCCTGCCCCTTGATAAAACCCAAAAAGCCATGGGGATCAGCACCATGGACTTTGGGGTCGCAGCCTGCTGCAACGACGGTGTACCGGATGTTATCTATGATAGCGGGGCGGAAAAAACCTTAAGAATCATGTATATTTTTGGCGAGGAACCACTCGTCGTTGCAAACAATATTATTATCTGTTCAAACCGCATTTAACATATAGAAATTTGAGGAATCATTCATGGGAATCAAGCCGTCATACATCAAAAATCTCGGTAATGCACTACTGGCCAAGCAGCGAGAGTATTTCAGCACCAGCTTCGATGAGAACAAGGTGCAGCTCGGCGCATCAGCAATCATCTCAAGCAAGCGTGTCCGGAACCGCGTCGCCGGCTACATAACAAGAAAAGTAAATACCAAAAGACGCTCATAATCTAATTTATGTTTGAAGGTGTCCTTCCAGCAATCATAACCCCTTTTAAACGGAACTCTGCGATGGGCCTTGATATCCAGGGTCTGGAACGCAACATCGAGTTTCTCATGTCCTGTGGTATCCATGGGATTGTTCCGTGTGGATCGACCGGAGAATCTGCAACCCTCACGTTCGAAGAACATGAGAAGGTTATCCAGGTTACGGTCGATAAGGTCAAGGGCCGGATCCCCGTTATTGCCGGCACCGGATCGAACAACACAGCAGAAGCGGTACGGTTGACAAAGGCAGCTAAGGACATCGGTGCGGACGGCGTGCTCGTCATCAGTCCGTACTACAACAAGCCGAACCGTGCCGGGCTCATCAAGCACTTCACAAAACTGGCGGATCTCGATATCCCGGTGATTATGTACAATGTCCCGGGCAGAACCGGCCAGAACCTTGAACCCGATCTGGTGGCCGAGCTGGCCCGGCATCCCAACATCGTTGCCATCAAGGAAGCCAGCGGCAATATCAGCCAGATGTCGCGGATTATCGAAGAGACACAGGATGATGAATTTTGTGTGATCTCCGGTGATGACAACATTACGCTTCCCATCATGGCACTGGGTGGCACGGGAGTAATTTCCGTTGCGGCAAATGTGGATCCCCTGCGCATGGTTGCCATGTACGAGGCTATGAAAGAGGGCGATTACCAGAAGGCCCTGGTACTGCATTACGCCCTCTCCCCCCTGTTCCGCTCTATGTTCATCGACACGAACCCCATCCCGGTAAAAAAGGCCGTGGAATTGCTGGGGATGGCAGGCGGACCGGTCCGGCTCCCGCTCGATGAACTGGATGCAAAAAAAACCGAAGAGCTCAGAAAGGTGCTGGCCACCATTCCTTCAAAGTCACCGGCAAAACGTGCGGAAGCGGCAAAAAAAGGAACCGCAACAATAACCGGAAAGAAAAAAACAGCGGCAGCGAAACGGATGAGGTGACCTTCGACCATGATCAAAGTTGTAGTATGCGGGGCCTCTGGCCGGATGGGACAGACGATCGGCAGGATGGTCAATGAGTCTGCCGACCTGGAACTGGCTGGCGGTATCAACCTCAAACCCAGTTCATTCTTTGGCGCTGAAATTGTTGAATCAAAAAATGCAGAAAATCTGATCAAAACCACAAAGGCTGACGTGTTGATCGATTTTACCATTGCATCAGCCGCAGTCGAGAATGTCAGGATGGCTGCCCGGAACAATGTAGCGCTGGTTGTCGGCACCACGGGGTTTACCCCCGAGCAGCGTGCGGTGATGGAAAAGGCAATCCATAACAATGTCCCTGCGGTGATATCGAGCAACTTCTCGATTGGGGTCAATATCTTCTGGCAGCTGGTCCGGGAATCCGGCAAGCTGCTGAAAGATTACGATATCGAAGTATTCGAGGCTCACCACCGGAACAAGAAGGATGCACCGAGCGGTACGGCAAAGACTATCCTGGAAATTCTTGAAAAAGAAGTAGGTCCGCGGCAGAAGCAGTACGGGCGCGAGGGGATGACGGAACGGACCAATGAGATCGGTGTACATGTTGTCCGCGGTGGCGATATCGTAGGTGACCACAAGGTCATGTTCTCCAAAAATTTCGAGACGATCGAACTCTCCCACCATGCGTCGGATCGTTCGGTCTTTGCCAGCGGCGCCCTGCATGCAGCCCGGTGGGTTGTGGGTAAGAAACCCGGCATCTACGGCATGAGCGATGTGCTCAGTCTCAAAAAATAATCCCCATTTATACCGGATTGAACCTGGTGTAATAGCGAAACCTATTTTTTGTCTTTTGTAAAACATATACGATGGAGTGACCGAGTTGGTAGCTGTCGTTGATCTCAAGAAGTGTACCGGATGCGAAACCTGTGTGAGTGAATGCCCTGCATCGGCAATTGCCATGGAGAATGAGAAGGCCAAGGTTGACAAGGACATGTGTGTTGACTGCCAGACCTGTGTTGACGTCTGCCCGGCAGAAGCCATCTACATGGAATAATTTTTTTGTTCCTTTTTTTTCGTCTTCTTCCGGGCCCCCTGTTCTCCTCTGTAGTTTTGGAAGGGTGAAAAAACCTGGATGCAACAGAATGGTTTTTATTTGATCGGTATTCCGCACACCACAAAAATCCCTTAGGCAGATATAACAATCCGTCTGCAGAATTCACGAGGAATTTTTGTATTGCTCCTGTCTGATATTAAAAAACAATGTTTTTATTATCACAGGTGAAATGGGATTTTACAACCCGCCACTATCTCAAACGGGAAAAACATACATAAACAGGACCTGATACTAAAATGATCAATGTTGGAGTGCTCGGAGCAACGGGTGCGGTAGGTCAGCGATTTGTTGAACAGCTTGCGGATCATCCCTGGTTCAATCTGTCGACGCTCGCCGCATCGGATCGCAGTGCGGGAAAGCCCTATGGAAAGATCGTGAACTGGCGTCTGGATACCCCGTTTCCCGAAAAGATTGGAAAACTCAAGGTAGTTCCCACCTCGCCCAAAGCGATGAAGGATGTGGACCTGGTATTCTCTGCCCTTCCGGCAGAGATTGCCATGGATGTTGAGAAAGAATTTGCCGATGCCGGCATCGCCGTCTGCAGTAACGCGAGTTCCTACCGGATGGAAAAGGATGTCCCCCTGGTCGTTCCGGAAGTGAACCCGGACCATCTCGGTCTCATCGATGTCCAGAAGGATGCAGGCAGGGACGGGTTTATTGTCACCAACCCGAACTGTTCCACCATTGTGATGGTGACGGCACTTGCCCCCCTTCGCCAGTTCAAATTTACCGATATCCGTGTAGCAACCATGCAGGCGATCTCCGGGGCCGGGTTTGCCGGTGTTGCGGCCATGTCGATCTATGATAATATCATCCCGTACATAGGCAAGGAAGAAGAGAAGATGGAGACCGAAACGCTCAAGATCATGGGTACGTTAAAGGGCAGCAAAGTCACCAATGCCCCGTTTAAGGTCAGCGCCAGCTGTCACCGGGTGCCGGTCATTGACGGTCACACGATGGCAGTCTGGGCAGATATCAAAGAGCCGGTTGACAAACTCAAAAAAGCGTACCGCGACTATAAACCTCCTATCAAAGGGCTGCCGACACAACCCGCGGAATCCATCCATTTCTTTGAAGAAGAACCTGACCGCCCCCAGCCCCGTCTGGACCGGATGCGGGGGAAGGGCATGACCGTTTCTGTCGGGCGCCTCAGAGAGGGTGTGCGTTTCATTGCCATGGGACACAACACGATCCGGGGAGCCGCCGGTGCAAGTGTACTGAATGCGGAACTGATTGTCAAGAAAAAATATCTTTAACCTCAGGTGAAGTGACATGCAGCCGTTGAGAGAGAACACCGTATTTGTGGGAAATAAACCGGTAATGAACTACGTGCTTGCCGTAGTTACACAATTTAACAATGGCGCAGAAGAGGTGGCAATCAAAGCCCGGGGCAAGGCAATTTCCCGGGCAGTTGATACTGCAGAGATCTCGTTAAACCGGTTTTTAGTCGGGGTAACCAAGAAAGATATTGTGATCTCAACAGAGATTATAGATACCGATTCCGGCAAGACCAATGTCTCAAGTATCGAGATCATCCTGATCCATAATAAATAATCGCAATTTTATTTTGCTCCGGCGTTATTTAACGCACGAATTCAAAAAAAACGATGAATGCACAGGATCACCCAAAACAATTTAAGCGGCATTCACGAATTTGTATTGCTATGCGAGCCTGTGCTATCGCGCTGCTGATCATCTTTTCCCTGTGCCTTGTCACACCGGCGTTAGCCGCAAATGAGGAACGATACGGCTACCTCAAGATTCAGGATGTTACTGTACAGCTTGATAACGGGACTGCTGCAATCCATGTGAATTACGCAGTGGATGAGGGAACACGTTTCATCTTTTTTTTACTGGGGAAACAGGATCTCAAGAAAAAGCTCTTGAAGATCCTCAATTACGAAGATGCACAAATCACCCGCATTGATCTTTCCAGTGCCGATTTTATTGTGCAGGATGCAGCGTTTTCGTACGGCAACGGGATCTACTGGTATCCCTCCCACGAATTTAATGTGGTAATCCCGAACCTGACCATCCACAGCCCTCAGGCGACACGAAACTTTACCCTGGTAAAAGAGTTCCCTGCGGGCATGGGCTTTTTTGCAACGGATGGTGCGGAGGCTCCATCCCTCTCTGTTCCTGAATCCGGTAATTCAGAGATAGTGTCTCATTAACGGGTCTGTCCGGTTTTTTATTCTGTTGAAGTTTTTTTTGTTTTTTAAACCATCTCTTACCAAAAGCGAGTTTGATCTTTCATAAGCTTCAGATATCGTACTATCAGGAGATGCAGCTGAAACCGGGGTGGAAGCATGCTGCGTAACAGAGCTCCTGCGTGCCCGACACCCGAATTCACCTCAGGGTTTCAACAGAGCCATTTTTTTTATGGATATAGTCTCATTTCAGCAATCAATTTTTTTTAAATTTTCATCAAAGGGAGCCGGCCCCCCTCAAACGTTCCCGGGAACTTGCGTTTTACCCATGCCTGCCGCCAGGGCGTCTTTAAGGATAGGATATACCGGGCCTGGAAAAACTATGCTGAATGTATGGTGCCCAAACCCGTGTTCCCCGTATAAAAAATATTCAGGTGGATCGAATGGTTCGGTTTTTTTGTGTCCAATAGCAGGAAGTGCGGGTGGAAAGCAATGTCACTATCCCCGGAAATCTTTTTATGACCATTGCCGGCACGCAGATGAAACAAAAAAAGGTAAGCCGGGAAATTCTAAGCATCCTTATATGACTTCTATGATCTCCTGCTTGCGGAGCTCGGTCATCTTCTTGTTTACGAAGTACTGGATAACAACGCCAAGAACCGCAGACAGGATGCCAAGTATGGTTGAGTACACGATGTTGCTTTGTGCAGCTGCGGCATTCAAGGGGAAATCAGGGACGCTGCTTACCGTGATGATATAGACACTGGCCCCGTAGAGAATGAGGCCGAGGGCGGTGACGAAGAACGGAAATACGATCACCTTTCCGAGTGCTTCCCGCTCATTGACGTATACATCGATGATAACGCCAATGGATGTCACCAGCCCGGCAACAATCAGCCACTCGATCGAGCCATAGATAAATGTCATCAGGTACAGCAGGATGCCCAGGCTTGAGTCCGATGAGTAATACTTCAGGATATTAATAAAGCCGGTAGCAAACCCGATGATGATGAGAAGTATCGTTACTGAGTAGGTGATAAACGAGAACCTCCCCCGCGAGAGGGACAACCGGAGTGCTTCCAGCACGCCATGGACAATCTCGTCGAATCCGAAGCCTTTGAAGAGCATGTAACTCCCAATCACCCCAACTACGATGATGGTGGCTGTATCGGGATACCCGATCATGTACGCGGTGGCATACAGCAGCATCGCAAGCCCGAGGGGAATGAAGATCATCCGTGAGATCTTGGGATCGTCAAATAATTTCTTTAAAATATAGTAGGTTCCTTCGAGATTGGGCATCTGGTTAACAATGACCCGGGTGATACTGGTTACGGGAATTTTTGACTGGATGATAGGAACTACGTATTCATCTTCGGCGCCATCAGAAACAAGGATGCAGTTTGTTGCCTGCGTTTCCTGTACTACCTGCTCCAGGGCGGTAGCAATCCTGCGATCCCCTTCGATCATATGCAGGTGATTGCCTGCGATCACTGCTATGGCCGTGTCCTCCCCTTTTGCAGTGAGCTCATCGTAGATTTTAACGGCCATGAAGATTGCATTGACATCCGAATCTTCAGGGTCAGCAAGGGCTAACGTGTTGGCTGCTTTTACTGTCGCCGCTCGGCCAATGACCGGGCTGTCTATTTTACCTTTCCAGCCGATATCATCGTCCCGATCGACACTGAGCACCAGTGTCCGCCCTTGTGTCATTACTAGTATAAAAGAGCAGTAAATCTATTAAACTATTACTGACGGTGAAAAAAAGAGATAAAAAAAATCAGATGAGTTTTGAGCGCTGGAGGAGTAAAATATCGTCGGTGGTAAGTTTTTCTCCGGCCCTGAAATTCTTGAACAGGCTTTCAGCCTCTTTCCTGACCGCTTTTTGCTCTTTGGTGACTTTGACTTTCTTGGTCTTCTTGCGCAGACCGGATATGACCTTGTCGTAGTCGCGGAGTTCTTTCTGGCAGGCAATAAAGAACTTGTGCTCTGAATCTGCAGACTCCTGTGCCTCGACAAAACTCTTGTGTGCTGCATCGGCAGCTTCGCGTGACTTGTCTGCCTTGCGGTAGGAATCGACCATCAGGTCATGGTGCTTCTGGGCAAGTTCCGCTACTTCGGTAACCTTTGCATGCAGATCGGATGCCTCTTTGCGAAATTCGCGGGCTTCCGTGATCTTGGTGCGCATCTCCTTGTTCTGTTCGAACTCGGCTTCCTGTTCCCGCACCTGGCTGGTCATCTGCTTGATCTTTTCGATCAGCTCGCGTTCCTTGTCGGTGGTGAAGACCTCGGTCTGCTGGCGGTACTCCATCATCTCGATCTGTTTCTGGATCTCCTTGGTGCCGCGGCTCTTTGCAGTGCCATGCTCCTTTTTAAACGATTCTATCTCCTCAAAAAGAACATTTGCCTTATCATTGAAATCGTTGCGCTGGGCCTTGACATCGAGGACTGACTGGTTATATTTGTCCCTGAGATCCTTGTTCTTCTGCGCCTCTTCAACAAACTCCCGGGTCTGGTTGTTGAGGGTATTTCTTTCGCGGGCGGACTTGCTTGCAGTTGCATTCAGTTCGTTGCGGCGGTTTTTGTGTTCTTCAGACTCGGCAAGAGTCTTCTTTCTCTTTTCCATCAGGTCATTCAGCATGCGGTACCACTCCTCATCAGATTCTCCTGTCCGGGAAGTGCATGAAGGGTCGGGAGTACAGGTATAAAAAAGAGCAGACACCCTGGCTCTTTTACGCTACTCAAATACCGACTCTGCATGCAGGATGCAGGGTGAAAAACATCAGAAAATGCAATCGTAGAATTCTTATAAGACCTCAAAGCGAAGTCTTTGTTCAGCACACTGTTCATGATGTTCAACTCCCGATACCCGGTTGTCACCCTGCTTTCAGGGTGCAACTCCCATCCTCCCAGTGAAGGACAGATCGAATGTACTATATTTTAAAGGAGAGAGGAATTATTAAGCGTTTCGCCATTTTATCTGAAGTGACCCCAACCCGATATCAGGAAGAGAAAATTCCCTTTCAGGAATTGTTACAAAAAGGATGTTGGTAGTTGGATTAGGCCAACATTTCCCATACATTACTGGAGATGTGTGTAGTTTTTAGTTTAGCTGGTATGTACGGTGTGCTTAACCGACCCATTCAAGAACGCCGCCGCCACTGGCCTGGTCCCTGTTGCCGCTTCTCTTGCTCTGGGGCATCTCAACTGCCTTTGGATTTGACCGCTTGTTGTCCATATCATTGATCATGGTCTTGTAGGACTGTCGGGTACCGAGGATCTGCGCGCTCTTGACGCCGGTCATAATGGCGAGTACACGGATCTTACCTTCCATATCACTGCGCACGCGGGCGCCCCAGATCACATCTGCGTGGGGATCGAGTTCGTACGTGAGTGAGGTTGCTACTTCTTCTGCATCCTGTAAGGTCAAGTCAGTGCCACCGGTGATGTGGATCAGGCTGCCGGTTGCGCCGCGGTAGTCGATGTCGAGCATCGGGTTGCTTAAGCATTCGCGGACTACGCTCTCTGCCTTGTTCTGCTGCTTGCTCTCACCCACGAGCATGACTGCAACGCCGCCCTTTGACATGATGGCACGGACATCTGCGTAGTCGATGTTGATGAGTGACGGCTCGGTGATGGTTTCGGAAATGCCCTTGACGGTCTCACCAATGAGCTGGTCCATGACCGAGAATGCCTGGCCGAGTGGCAGGTTGGGGACGAAGTTCTTCAACCGGTTGTTGTCGAGAACAATGACAGAGTCTGCTGCTGCTGCAAGTGCCTCAAGACCTTCTTCTGCACGGATCAAACGGGCCTTTTCAACCTGGAACGGGTAGCTGACCATCCCGACGACAATTGCGCCCTGCTCTTTTGCGATTGATGCGACAACGGGGGCTGAACCGGTACCGGTACCTCCACCCATACCTGCGGTGATAAAGACTAGGTCTGCGGATTCCAGGATTGCCTCAAGTGTCGGGCGTGCCATCTCAGCTGCACGTTTACCGACATCGGGGTATCCACCAGCGCCAAGCCCTTTGGTTAAGGATTTACCAATCAGGATACGCTTGTCGGCCTGAATCATGTCCAGGTGCTGCTTGTCGGTGTTGATTGCAATCGTCTCTGCACCGGAAACACCCATGTGGTGGATACGGTTCACGGTGTTGTTGCCAGCGCCACCGCATCCGATAATGACGATACGTGGCTGACCGCAGAAGTCTTCATCCAGTTCATTTGATTTGCCGGCCTTGTTTATCTCTTTCTCAAGATCGGCGTTTTTTAAAGCGTCGTTAATAATGCTCTGCATGTTTACCCTCTCAAACCTTGAATGAAACCTGGTCGCTCTCCTTTAAGACACGGTTTGCACGTTTTTCAACAAGTTCGCGGACCGCCGCCCGGACAGCTTCAGAGATGTTGGGATATTCTCCCGTGTCTACGATCTGCTGGAGCAGATTGATTTGCTGTTCAGGCAACCGGAGCGTGATTCTTTGCATCATTTTACCTCACGTTTCTGACATGTGTCTGCTTTTTGTCATTCACATGTCAGACAATGCGTGTCTTTCTGTCTGACTTAACCAGATGAATCAAAATTAAACATTAAGGTATAAATACCTTCTTCTTTGACCGCGGGATAATCTCAAAACGCATTTAAGACACCCGGACAAAGTATTCTGGGAAAAGGAGGGATTTTTATTGGCTGTTGACTTTCCAAAACGTGTGGTTCATGGGGGCACCGGAAAGCGACACCTCGAAAAAACCCGGAAAAAAGTGCTGGATTTCAGCGCGAGTGTCAATCCGTTCCCCCCGCAGTTTGCATGGCACTGCAATCCGTCACTCCTCGCTTCGTATCCTGATGATTCTTATTATGAGCTCAAGGAACGCATAGGCGCAACGTTTCACCGTAAGCCCGAAGAGATCTGCGTAGGGAACGGCTCGATAGAGCTGATCAGGGTTTTTTGTCAGGTTGTGCTCCGCGGGGACAAACATTTTTTTTGCGAATCGCCGACTTTTGGTGAATATGCCTTGTCCGCCCGTCTTGCCGGTGCTGTACCGGTTGACAATCCTGTACAGGCTGATGTCTCATTCATCTGCAATCCCAATAATCCGACCGGCATATTATTGGACAGAAAGGAGCTTTTGCAGAAACTCTCTGCAATGAAGTTGCACGAAGGGATGCTCTTTTGCGATGAAGCGTTTATCGGCCTGTCCGATCCCCGAGAGAGCCTTGCTGATATATCAGATCCCCATCTTTTTGTCCTGCACTCGCTCACCAAAAGTTTCTCGGTACCGGGAATACGGTTCGGTTTTGGCTTTGGCCCGCCCGGTCTGATTGAGCAGATAGAAATTTCCCGTCCCCCGTGGAGCGTGAATGCCTTTGCCGAGGCTTTTGCCATGGAGGCGCTCGTTCATATGCAGGATCTCGAGGCTTCGCGTGAGAAGATCCAAAAGGAACGTGACTGGCTCTCTCAGGAGATCACCGCACGGGGATTGCGCTGTCATCCGTCTCTGGTGAATTATATTCTCGTGGAATGCAACAGGGATGTCACCCGGCTCTGCGAGTGCCTGGCAGAACGGTCAATTCTGGTGAGGGACTGTACATCCTTCGGTCTGCCCACCTGTATCCGGGTTGCGGTCAGAACCCACGATGAAAATATCCGGCTCATGGAGACGTTAGCTGCATGCTTGCCCTGATCATGGCAGGGGGAGCCGGGAGCAGGCTCAACCTCGGGGAAAAACCGCTTATTATGATCGGCAGGCAACCCCTGATCTCCTATGTGATCGATGCATTCAAAGGAGCGGGGTGCACTCCCGTGGTGGCAACTTCACACCGGACTCCCATGACGCAGAACTGGTGCCGGGTTCAGGGAGTAGAATTCTGCAAAACGGAAGGAGCGGGGTATATCGACGATATGATACGTGCAGTACGGATGCTTGATGAAGAAAAACCGCTGTTTGTCAGCGCCTCAGATATTCCCGGCATTACACCGGCAATAATCCATACGATCTCCGGTGCTTATCGCACCAGCGGAAAAGATGCCTGTTCGGTCTGGGTGCCCGCTCCTCGGGGAATATCAGATACTGAAGGAATGCCCTACCGCGAGGAGATAAGGGGAATCATGGCATGCCCGGCGGGTGTTAATATCCTGCGGGGGTCTCTTATTGAACAACCCCAGGACGAACTGCAGCTGCTTCTGGAAGAACCCCGGCTGGCTATCAATGTCAACACCCGGGCGAACCTGGCTGAGGCTGAACTCTTCTTAAAAAACGATCTCTCATAACCGTGTGCCACGGTACATTTTTCCTAAGGAAACACAATCAATTTGTGCCATTCCATCAAAAACAGGCCATATTCTGCCATATCAGTCAGGAATGCATATTAAGGTGCATCACCTAGATCTTGGTATTATGGGTGAGTCGCAGGAGATAGAGCTGCGGGGTCATATTATTGACTCCGGCATTATGACACAGCTCTTCGACCGGGTTATGGATATGGGCGGCAATTTTGAGATTCTTGTCTTTGACATTGGCAAGAAGAAGACCGACCCGAGTTATGCCCGGCTGCGGATTAATGCCCCGAGTACAGAAAAACTCCGATCCATCCTGTCCGAAGTCCACCGGCTCGGCGCCCGTCCGGTCGAAGTCAAGGATGTGTTTTTAGTTGCAGCTGAAGCGGACCGCGTTGTTCCCAAGGGATTCTATACCACTTCCAATCATCCAACCGAAGTAAAGTACAAGGGTGAATGGATTCAGGTTGAATCCATTGAGATGGATTTCCTCATTGTTGTCCATCCTGAGAAGAAACAGGCAACCGCAGTAGCCCTGGGAAAAATCCGGAAAGGGGATCTGGTTATTGTCGGAGAACAGGGCGTGAGTGTGAAGTATCCCGAACGCCCCCGCGAGGAGAGTACGTTTGAGTTCATGCATGGCACCGTATCTTCCGAACGACCCAGCGAGACCCTTATTGCAAGGATAGCCCGGGAGATTCTTGAAGTGCGGAAGACCGGGGGAAAAATTGCCGTTGTCGGGGGTCCGGCAATCATCCATACCGGGGCAGACAAGGCGCTTGCGGAATTGATCCATAAGGGGTACATCGATGTCCTCTTTGCCGGGAACGCCCTGCCAACGCACGATATTGAGTACAATCTCTATGGCACCTCCCTTGGCATGGATATTTCGACCGGTAAACCCGTCATGGGGGGGCACAAGCATCACCTCTACGCGATAAGCGAGATCCTGCGGGCCGGATCCATCAAGAAAGCCGTGGATACCGGGGTTGTAACGAGCGGCATAATGTATGAATGCGTAAAGAAGAATATCCCCTTTGTCCTTGCAGGATCTATCCGGGATGACGGCCCCCTGCCGGATGTAATACAGGATGTGATGGAGGCACAGGATGCGATGCGCAGGCAGATAGAAGGATGCAGTATGGTCTTGATGAGGACATCCGTCGTATTGGCGAGCTTGCTTGCCACCACAGTATTTACAGCTCCGGCGGTTGCCGCCGATCCGATCAAGATCGGCGTCGTCACACCGCTCTCCGGCACCTACACGCCCATCGGCCAGCAGGTTCGTTGGGGCCTCGAGCTTGCGACCAAGGAAGTTAATGCTGCCGGCGGCATCATGGGCCGCCAGATTGAGCTTGTTTTCGAGGATGAGGAAGCTAACCCTTCGGTCGCCGTGCAAAAGGCCGAAAAGCTTTTTGAGGTGCAGAAAGTGGACTTCCTCACCGGCACGGTCAACTCCGGTTCGACGCTTGCCGTCGGTCAAACGGCCGAGCGTGCCGGCAAATTGATTGCGACCACCGTGTCCTTTGCGGATTCGATCACTGGTGACAAATGTTCGCCGAACGTCTTTCGCGTCAATGCACGCGCGGGCCAGCAATCCACCGCGCTTGCTGCTTGGGTAGTGAAGCAGAAGCCGAAAGCCAAAGTCTACTTTCTC
>JANXYM010000030.1 GCA_025350045.1 Methanomicrobiales archaeon
CTGCTGCATTCTGCCGGATTCGGGGATATCTCTCAACGGTTAAGAAAAATGACCGGCCGGTTCTCATATCGCTTGTCGGCGCATTTCAGGGAAATCCATTCACACCTACTTGCGCTCACAGGACCGGCTGAATAGTTACAAAAGGATTATGAAAGAAAAAATCAGCCTTTCTGGCTCTCAATCAGCCGGATTGTAAAAACGAGATCTTTTCCTGCAAGTTCGTGATTCTCATCCCAGGTGATTGTTGTCGGGGTGACATTGATTACTTTTACCCGGGCGAGAGCCCCATCGGCTTTCCTCGAGATTGTATACACTCCCCCAATCTCGGGTTTCATATCTAAGGGCAATGTCGAACGGTTTACTATATGGACGAGAGCATTATTATACGGGCCATAGGCCTTGTCTACCGGAATATTCAACGTTTTTGTCTGACCCGGTGTCATACCGGTCACGCCTTCTTCAAAACCCTTTATAACCCTGCCCTGCCCGATAATAAACGTAAGCGGGGTTCCGTTCACATTTGTATCAAAGACCGATCCATCAGAAAGACTCCCGGTATACTCGACCGTCACCATATCGCTGTTCTGCGCTCCGGAGGGATTGAGCAGGATATACCCTATGATGATGAGAATCAGTATCCCTGCTGCTGCAACCATAGCGAGCTTGGGATAGATTTTTTTTCGGGCTGCTACAGCTTCCATTCCCTTGACCTTCTCAGACTTCTTCATGGTTTTCTCCAGTACAATAATCCGGTCATCCATATACATTTACCCGGAGGATATTGTCAGAAGTAGAGAACCAAAAAATAACCGGTATCGATAACAAATGAGATATTACACCACCTGTCTTGCACATGGCTATCACAATTGCACGGTATTTATACCAACAGAACGAACTTAAGAAGCGTTGACTATGGCCGATCAAGTGAAAGTCGCAGACGTTGCAGGGAAAAAAGTCCAGTGGGATGCGGCGCAGATGCGAAAGATCCAGGAACATCCCTGTTTTTCCGAAAAAGCATGCCACAACTTTGGCAGGTGCCACATACCGGTTGCTCCCAAATGCAACATCCAGTGCAATTACTGCATCCGGGACTTTGACTGCGTGAACGAGAGCCGCCCCGGTGTCACCACACGGGTACTGAATCCCGATGAGTCCATGGATATGGTCAAAAAAGTCGTGGAGAAGTACAATTACATCAAGGTAGTCGGCATCGCCGGGCCAGGTGAACCGCTGGCAAACGATGAAACACTTGAGACACTCCGTCGCCTGCATGAAGAGTACCCCAACGTCATCAAATGCATCAGCACCAATGGTCTCCTCCTGCCCGACAAGATTGACCTGCTCGAGAAATATGATGTGGGGAACATCACCGTAACCTTAAACGCAATCGATCCGGAGATTGGTGCCAAAATTTACCAGTTCGTCGATTACAAAGGCAAGCGGTACACGGGTCTTGAAGCCGCCAAACTCCTGCTGTCCCAGCAGATGAAGGGTATCGAAGAGGCAGTGAAACGGCACATGATCGTCAAGATAAACACGGTCTATATTCCCGGTATCAATGAGGATCACATCCCGGCAATAGCAAAGAAAGTCGGCGAGATGGGCGTATACACATTTAACGTCATCCCGCTCATAGCCCAGTACAAATTTGCAGATATCATTCCTCCGACCCAGGAAATGAAACGAAAGATGCAGGATGAATGTGGGAAATATGTCAAACAGATGCGCCACTGCCAGCGCTGCCGGGCTGATGCGATCGGCAAACTCGGTCACGACGTCCAGTCATGCATGTATGAAAAATAATTAACTCCAGTTTTTATTTTTTTTTACAATGATTAAAAAATTATTATAAAGGCGGATTTGTAAACAGACTACCAGTCCGTTCTCCGATATCAGCCGTATTTATGATCCGATTCATCTCATCAATAACCAGTTGCAATGAGGGAGGGATTGCCGAATCTTCAGCAATTACCGACTTCCCATTAAAGTTGATAGTATACCGGAAATAATCTGCAGTCCCACGCCGGGCGGTATAATTACCTTGCAACTGAGAGAACCGCGCCTCATTGAAGATTCCGGAGATCCGCTCAAGATCAGTCTGGTTTAATGTGATCTCTTTGCTGGTGGCTTTTTGCGATATTACAGCAACTCCATTGTCAAAAATTACAATCCGATCATCTAAACCTGCGATACCCCCGGTACGGTGATAATCTGCAAAAATTGCAGGAGGTGTCGGGTGCGAAACCGATGGCGTCTTGACACCAAGACAACCGGATATCGCTACCGCTGCTAAAAACACGACAATAAGAGCCGCTATCCATTTCCTGATAAATATCCCTCCGTTACCAGCGTTTTACCCCTTTTGAGAGCCAGGTTTACAGCTGCACTACATCTGCCTTTGCGGGTTTTCCCGCAGTTTTGCGTCCGGTGACATCCTCCAAGACGTTCATGAGATTGTCAAGTTTTTCGTTCTTGAACGCTTCCCGGAAAGCATGCAGCTCTGCGGCATTCATGATCATGATCCCTTTTTTCTTCATGGGGAGCCCATTTTCACCAATTGGGTTGATATCAATGGCGAGCGAGGCAGCCCGGTTCTTGTATTGGGGAAGCCGGATGATGGAGACACCTTTTACGGAGGTATTCTTACGTTCCCAGTCCTGTCCTTCTTCAACAAATTCCTTAAGGCTTTCAGCAAGTTCCATAAGATCAACTTTTGATTTATATATTAAAATGCTATCCGTTCTGATCCTGACTCATTTTTGCCAGGGCATGCCATTTCAAATAATTATCAGGAGAAAACCCCGGGTTTTTATGGATGACCGGGCACAGGGTATACCATATATGGATTGAAGAACAGACGTACCGGAAGAGTTCCCCATGCCAAAAATCACTCTTTCTGATCACCAGCCTTTCTCTCTCGACCAGACACTCGGTTGTGGCCAGGTCTTTCGCTGGGATCGGGCAGAAGACGGATGGTGGTACGGTATTGTCAAAGACAAGGCGATAAAGATCCGCCAGGATGGCTCAATTCTGGTGTTCAAGGGTGCCACCACTACATTCATCCGTAACTATTTTTCCCTGGATCTCGATTTGAAAGAGGTAATAAAAAGTATTGACCAGGACCCGTTCATCCATGCAGCCATCGGCAGCTGCACCGGACTTCGTCTTGTCAGGCAACCCCCCTGGGAGTGCCTGATCTCCTACATCTGTTCAACAAATTCAAATATCCCGACTATCCGTCGCAGGATTGCCTCCCTTGCAGAACAGTTCGGCAAAGCGATCGAATTCGAGGGAAGGACATATTACACGTTTCCCAATCCAACCTCCATCGCCTGCGAGGGAAATGAGGGGCTGACGTTATGCAAACTGGGATACCGCCAGCCGTATGTATTTGGCACATCCTGCTCAGTAACCGATGAGAGACAATGGGAAGAGAGGATCCGCAGGCTCCCGTATGATGATGCCCGTAAAGAACTGATGACACTGCACGGCGTGGGACCAAAGGCAGCAGACTGCATCCTGCTCTTTGCATTCCAGAAATATGAGGCATTCCCCGTCGATGTCTGGATACGCCGCATCATGCAGCGGAATTATATCAGAAATCTTGATCTTGATGCCGGGCTTACTAATCGGGATTACAATAGAATCAGGGGATTTGCCCGGGAACATTTCGGGGATTACTGTGGGTATGCCCAGGAATATTTGTATGCAGCGAGGAATGGATGAGAGTTACTGATAATTCTTAAACCGCCTTTACCTTTTTTTAAGTTGTGAAGTATTGAGGATGTTTCCGCTGCTCCAAAAAGAGGCTTCTGTGCGGCTGATCAGAAATTCAATATTTTTTCTCGACACTAAATGAAACTGACC
This sequence comes from Methanomicrobiales archaeon, assembly GCA_025350045.1. GTDB lineage: Archaea > Halobacteriota > Methanomicrobia > Methanomicrobiales > Methanospirillaceae > Methanoregula. Next base: position 3,868 of record JANXYM010000030.1, read on the forward strand.
CACTCGATGTGGGGCTGCTTGCCTATCCTCACGAGCCCGTTATCGAAACGTGAGATTCGTACGGAAAAAAATCAATAAATAAACCTGAACTAGTAAAAAAGAATCAAAAAAATTGAGAATCTTTACGTCCCGATATCCCAGCTGCACTGGTATTTCTTCTGCTCTTTTGACTGCGCATCGATAGAGAGCCCGAGCGAAGAAAGCTTGAGGTTTGCGACCTGCTCATCTATCTCCCCCGGAACTTCATACACGCCACCCTTGAGTTTTTTGCCGTTTTTGGCGATGTACTGGGTGCAGAGCGCCTGGAGAGCGAAACTTAAGTCCATGACCTCAATCGGGTGGCCCATGCCCTTGGGGGTTGCCAGGTTGACAAGCCTGCCCTCAGCGAGCACATGGACTGCCTTGCCTTTGAGCATGAACGTCTCGATACCTTCCCGCTGGATAACCTTGTCCGCGTTCTTGTGGAGCCATTCAATATCGATCTCGACATTGAAGTGACCGGCGTTGGAGAGGATTGCACCTTCTTTGAGGTTTTTGAAGTGCTTCTGGTTGATGACGGCCACGTTCCCCGTAGTGGTGATGAAGATGTCCCCGAGGGCCGCAGCCTCGTCCATGGTCATGACCATGTACCCATCCATGTGTGCCTCAAGTGCACGACGGGAATCTATCTCGGTGACAACGACCTTGGCCCCGAGCCCGTGTGCCTTCTTTGCGAGACCCCGTCCGCAGTACCCGTAACCGGCAACGACGACGTACTTACCGGCGATCAGGGTGTTGGTCGTGATCATGATGGACGTGAGTGCACTCTCTCCGGTCCCGTGTACATTGTCAAAGAACCGCTTCATGGGTGTATCGTTCACTGCGATGACCGGGAACTCGAGTTTGCCCTCGGCTGCCATAGCCCGGAGACGGTGGATACCGGTGGTGGTCTCCTCGCACCCTCCAATAACCTTCTTGATAAGGTCACGGCGCTTGGTGTGGATGTAGTGGATCAGGTCCATGCCATCGTCGATGGTAATGACCGGGTTTGCATCAAGCACCTGGTCGATGGCCGCATAGTATTCCTCAACCGTACAGGCACGCTTTGCATAGCAGTGCACATTCTTCACATGGTTGAGCGCTTCGGCGACATCATCCTGCGTAGAGAGCGGGTTGCATCCCGTTATATACACCTCAGCTCCACCGGCTGCGAGGGTCGAAACGAGGTTGGCAGTCTTGGCCTCAACATGGAGCGCCATACCAATCGTCATTCCGGCAAACGGTTTTTCCTTGACAAACTGTTTCTTTATAGCAGCGAGCACCGGCATGTACTGCGCAGCCCATTCTATCTTCAGTTTTCCTGAACTCATAAAAATCACCCGGGGACTTGTGCTCTTTACAGCACCTTCCCGTATCCTGTCGTACCCTATGAATAGGCACGCCAAGTTACATAAAAACTCCGTGATTCGACAAATAATGCAGATTATTGCGGATGAGAAACGTAGATAGGGATTGCACGCCCAGTTTTTACCCATGGTGCTCACACGACGGATCATCCCCTGCCTCGATCTCAAGGACGGAAGGGTGGTCAAGGGGACGAATTTTCTCGGCCTGCGGGATGCCGGTGACCCGGTGGAGCTGGCCGAACGCTATAATGAACAGGGCGCTGATGAAGTAGTTTTCCTCGATATCACGGCATCGAAAGAAAAACGGGGCATCATCATCGAGCTGATCAAACGGGCAGCAGACCAGCTCTTCCTCCCGCTGACAGTCGGCGGGGGCATCCGTTCTTTAGAGGATATCCAGCAGATCCTCCGGGCCGGAGCAGATAAGGTGAGTATGAATACCAGCGCAGTGCACGACCCCACCCTGATCACCCGGGGGGCGGAATCCTTCGGCACCCAGTGCATTGTTGTAGCCATGGACGTGCGCCGGAATTTTACCCCGAACGAAAAAGCAATACCCGTCTTTCTCAGAGACGGAACAAAGTGCTGGTACGAAGTGGTCATCTACGGGGGCAGCAAACCAACCGGCATCGATGCAGTTGCGTGGGCAAAAGAAGCTGAGAAGCGGGGGGCGGGAGAGATTTTGCTCACCAGCATGGAGACGGATGGCACGAAGAACGGGTTTGATCTCGCGGTTACCGCTGCAATCTCAGATGCTGCCGGCATTCCGGTTATCGCCAGCGGCGGTGTGGGTAATTTTTCGCATTTCTACGACGGATTTACCAAAGGGAAGGCCGATGCCTGCCTTGCCGCAAGTGTCTTTCACTTTGGCGAGTTCACCGTAAAAGAGGTAAAAGAGTATCTCAGAGAACGGGATATCCCGGTACGGCTCTGAGGTCAAACTCGAACGCTGCAACCGAGTGCTCGAGTTCAAACGCATTCAACACGGCGGGATGGATCTCGCCAAAGACACCAATCTTTTTTCCGGCCACAATGATATCGCCCCGGCGTCCATCGATAAACGCCATGTCTGCGGATTCTTTCACGGTATAATCTATTGAGAGCTCATGCAGCATGGCATCAGCCGATGCATAGGCTTCCGAGAAGTCTGCATCCGGATGCGTGCTGACCCCGGCTGCCTGCTGGTAGGTGAGGCAGCATTCCACAACATCGCCGACCGTGAAAAGACGCTGCGGGAGTTCCCGGTGCCGGTTCAGGGTTAAAAATTCGAGGAGCAGGGGGAGGAGCTCGGTCCTGACCACCGTGTTCTCGATGCTGATCGGGTGCATGACATGGAGGACACCCTTCTCTTCATCGCGCTGCATCTTCCGGTAGAGGACATCCTCGTTGGTTAGCGTGAACGGCATCACTTCAAGGTAGCCGAGACCACAGAAGGCTTCACGGGCTAAGGCTGCATTAACCTGCACAGGGTGAGGTTTTCCCACGGTGAAGGTTTCCGGAGGCAGGTCCTGGATCTTGTCGTACCCATACGCGATTGCCACGTCCTCAAACAGGTCCCAGTCGTGCATGATATCGGCCCGGTAACAGGGCACCTGAACTTTCACCTTATCAGTGCCCACCGGTTCGGCCCCGAACCGCATCTTCCGGAGGAGCTCTGCCATTGTAACTGCCGTCAGATCGATCCCAAGGAGCCGGGAACATTCCTGCACGCTTACCGTTCTCTCAACAGGAGCAAGCGTCGGCGTCTGTATCCCGCCAATATCAACGCTCTCAATGGTTGCCCCGGCCTCTGCCATGGCGGTGCAGATGATGTTGACCGCAACAGCGACGGCCCGTTTATCGGTGCCGGTCGTATCGAGAAGGATGTTCTTCGTATCGAGGGTCACCCGTGTCCGCTCACCATTGATGATCGGGGGGAACGAGAGGACATGATCGTCCTTGTCGACAATCAATGGGAAGAGCGGGAAATCTTTTACAATCTTCGCGTAGTCCCTGCCCTTTGGATGCTTCTCGAGGATCTCGTCCATGGTCATCGACTCGGTATAATCGAGGGGAACGAACTTCCGGCTCCGTGGTGAGGCGATATAGTGGAACGGGGGGTTGACGGTATCGAGATCATGGATGCCGATTGCGACCTTGCTCCTGCCCCTGCCGACTGCCCAGTGAAGTGACTCCTGCAGGGACATGATGCTCTGGATCGACTCATCATCGAACGAGACACCACGGATGACCGCTGCCCCGAGCACGGGACGGATGGTTGCAAGCGCTGGATCGACCGTGAATTTTATACCTGACGATTTGACCGGGTAGGACGAGAGACCGGGCTCGATCCCGAGATAGCCCCGCATGGCCCGGGCAACGCCTTCCGGAGAGAAGAGGTCGGGGCGGTCGGGGAAGAACTCCACATCCGCATGGTCCTCTTCGATCCGCTCCACGTCCGAACCGATGAGGGCGACCTTGTCGAGGATCGTCTTCCGGTCGGTGCGGGTGAGCCGCTCAAGATATTTGTAGGGGAGTGTAATAACGGCCATTTCAGATCCCTCCCTTCATGTGGCGCAGAGAAGGGGTTTCGCGGAGGAACGCCACGTCGCTCTTGTGCAGGTAACGGAGGTCCTTGAGACCAAGGCGGAGCATCGCAATCCGACTCACGCCAAGACCCCATGCGAGCACCGGGTAATTGATCCCGAGCGGGGCAGTGACTTCCTCGCGGAAAACACCCGCACCACCCATCTCGATCCAGCCAATGCCCTCAACATACACTTCGGCATCAAGACTCGGCTCGGTGTAGGGATAGTACGAGGGCTTAAACCGCACACCTTCAAAGCCCATGCGGTGGTAGAATTCACGGAGGATCCCGAGCAGGTTACCGAATGTGACATTCTCGTCCATAACAATCCCTTCGAGCTGCTCAAACTCGGCAAGGTGGGTGGTGTCGATCGTCTCTCTCCGGTAGACCCTCCCAATGCAGAAGGCCTTGACAGGAGGATTCGGGTTATTGGCAAGGTACTGGATCGAGACGCTCGTGGTGTGGGTCCGGAGCACGCACTGCTCGGCCTTCTCCTCTTTCCAGACTCCGCCCCAGCCGGTCGAGGAGGTCTCGCCGCCGCACTCGTGCATGGCCTTCACTTTCTCGTATCCTTTCGGGAGAGGAAGGGTTTCACGGAGATAGAACGTGTCCTGCATCTCGCGGGCCGGGTGGTCCTGCGGCTGGAAGAGGGCGTCGAAATTCCAGTACGACTGCTGGACGATCCCGCCGTAGAGTTCCGTAAAACCCATCTCGAGCAGGATCTCCCGCATTTCGCCGATAATCCGCTGGTAGGGGTGGATCTTGCCAGGCCAGGCCTTCTTCGGGAGCTTGCTCACGTCATACTTGCGGAGATTGAGATTTTTCCATTCGCCCGAAATGATCTGGTCGCGAGTGAGGGTTCCGGTCTCCCCGCGGAGGTCGAGCCCTTGTTTGACCAGAGCAAGGCCGGCGGGAGTGATGGTGATAGCATACCGGACGGTTTCTGATTCCTGCAAAATGCCGCGCTTGATGAGCTCTTTTGTTTTGGGATCGGCATCGGACGGATTTTTGAGGGCGACTTCGTCGGCTTCGGTAGAGGCACCGGGGGTCCGGGAAACAGAAGTACCCTCGACTTTTACCAGTCCTTTCTTTCTCAGCTGGCCAAATCCGATCTTAAACACCTCATGCTTCTGGAGATCGGCAAGGGTAGTTCCCGGCAGGATAAACCGGAGGAGCTGGGTCTCGGGAAGCCCATTCTGTGCGTAGGCCTTTCCCTCTTCCGTGTATACATACACCTTTACCACTATCCGCTCTACCGTGGCAAGCCCCTTGTCCCCGGCAAGGTGCGCCCACTGCACCACTGCTTCGGGAGTTGCATCAAGCATGCCCGCAAGATGCGGGGCATCCGCCTTCTTCTCCTTTTCAAGGATTGCAAGCAACCGTTTCTCGTTCTGGGTCAGTTCTGCCATCTCACACCTCGATCCTGTCCATAGCCGCGTCCATCTTCTCCTTAAAGTCGTGCAGGAACGCAACAACGCGTTCCGCCGTCTCTTTCTTGCACTGCCCGCAGGTGATTTCTCCACCCGTGCATTTCCGCCGGATCTCTGATAGTTCCGTATCGTCAGTCACCATGTGGAAGAGATTGAGCAGGTAGAGTGAACACTTGTCCGGCTCGCCGCCGAGCCGCTTCTGCTCTTCCAGAGTCACCCTTCCACCCGTGATCCCGCTCATCACTTTTTTTCTTACGACCGCCTCAGTCTCATAGAACGAGATGATGCTCTCCGGGACACTGCTCGACATCTTGCCGCCCGTGAGCCCCGGCATGAATATGTGGTAGGTTGACGAGGGCGTGTAAAATGCATACCCGCCATGCGCCCGCTCGATCTGCCGAACCTTCGCGCTTACGTCAACACACTGCGCATCCTTGACATCCACGTGGCCTTCGTATTTCTTTGCGTGCGGGAACGCCTTTTTCACCGCATCGAGCGCTGCTTCCGGCGCATTCTTGGACCGGACGCTGATATACCCGTCCCGCTCCTCCACGGTAAACATCCGCATCTTGTGGGCAACACCGCGGGTGAGCCGGATGTGCGGGTCCTGGTCGGCACCGACCGGCACCAAAGTCGGAGCAGGTTCCCGGTCAATCTGGGGATAGAGGATATCGGCTACCTGGGTAATCACGCTGTCCGCATGCGCAATATCTGTCTCCGGTGAGAATCCGTAGATCGCGGAGAGGTCAGAGAAGTTCACCTTCATTGCCGCTTCGAACGCGAGATCCTTGAGCCGTTCATTTTTGCTCTGGAAATACGTAGTGCCTTCAAACCCGAGCGCATAGAGGCAGGCGAGATACTCCTTGCCATATTCCCGGCACTTCTCCCATGAAAGGTCCCGGACCGCATGTGCCTCCCGGTCAGCGATGGTCACATACCCGTTGCCACCCTGCTGGACATGCCAGACCACTTCCTTCATCACCATCAGGTGACCGAGATGCGGATGGCCGCTCGGCATAAACCCGGTGAGGACATGGAAGGGCGTGCAGTTGCGGATCGCTGTTGCTATCGGGCGGTAGTCCCGGTGGCCGACAACAATGTTCCGCCGCATAAAATAGGGAACGGATGGTAGTTCGGCAAGTACCGGGCCTATCGGATCGATACCAAAATCGGCAAATGTTTTTTCAATGTCGAGCGACGGTGTGCTGGACCAGGGATTGTTCTGCGGTTCTTGCATGAAAGGTGCTCACAGTTTGATTCGTGCAAATTCCACGAATTGGATTCCTTTAGAATGTACAGCGCCAAACAACATCTTCTTTTTGACACTGTGCGCCATCCGGACCGAGCGCGAGATTGCGCTCATGGGGAGAGCGGTATCATTCTCCACCGCATGTACCAGCAGGTCGGAATGCACGTTCTTGCCGCAGTACACCCGGAAGTGGTGGCCGAATTTGTAGCCGGTTCTTGGGGTATAATCATGCGACCGGAGTTCCGTGTACACCTTGTCCTTCTCTGCCAGTTCCGAATCATTCTCCCGGACCAGATCAAAAAACTCCGGGGTGCTGACCTGGACATCTCCTCTCTTAAGCTCGACAATGCCTTTTCCCATGAGATAGAGCAGTTCAACCGAAGAGAGCATGAGCCGTTCATCATCCAGGCGTTTACCAAAACCCGCGGTCTCAAGATCGGACGGGGGACTGATCCTGACCATGCCGGATTTTCCGATCAGTACAGCTTCATGTTTCGTCAAGGGGGTCAGCGGCGTACAGGCATCTGCCAGCACCTGCAGCTTGATCTCGTAGTAGGTGAGTTCCTCTTCGTCATCGACAACCGCAAGAACATACTGTTTGCGCATATTGCGGGACGCGACCACTTCTTCGATCAATTTGGTAAACCGGATGGGATCGCGTTCCGAGAGCACGCGGACCAAATAGAGGGATTCGCCGGTGCCGGGTTTCTCACCGCGCCGGAAGACCCGGAAATCGTGCGGGCCGGTCTGCACCACATACCCCCGCTCGCGGAGATCACGGTATACCATAAAACTCCTCAGGAAATTGGGTTCATTTGCGAACTCTGAAAACAGGGAATCGAACGTATAGCCGTCTAAGGCGATCTTCTGGCGGTGGATGAGATAGAGCGCTTCCTGGGGTGCAAGTTTCACGCCATCCTTTTCCAGGCGCCCGTACCCGCTCTGCTCATAGAGCACGCGCCCGTCCTTTCCCACCCGCACCGAAGTGCCGTCTAATATCGCCTTCACTACCGGATATATTGTGTGTACGTGATAATAAGGGCACGCCGAACGCCCCGCAGGTTTCTGCGCGGTTGGTAAACTGCTGAGCGAAATCCTTATGAATTACATAAATTTGTTTCAATGGCTATAAAAGGGGTAAATTCCAATATGTATAGTCAGATCGTATCTCATAAGTACGCTTATTTGCACGTCCCCGCGGGTGAATCTCATTCCGGGAAATTATGGGTAATACTATAAGATTGATCGATCATCCACACCGGAATCATTTAACAGCCATTAAAACGCGGCGGAAAAATGAAGGTGCATATAACCAACGACCCTGGATGCCGACGAAAGAGCATGATCAAGCTTGCAGGTTTTCTGGCACGCTCATCAGCAAACGGACCCGGCATCCGGTCCGTCGTATGGGTGCAGGGATGCCCCATCCATTGCGAGGGCTGTTTCAACCCGCAGTTTTTGCCATTCTCTTCCTCACAGCAGGTTACCCCTTCCGCACTGGCCGACAGGATTTGTGCACTCGAACCTGTCGATGGAGTTACATTTTCGGGAGGCGAGCCGTTTGCACAGGCAGATGCCTTGGGCGAACTCGGTGAACGGTTACAGAACCGGGGCCTCTCGATTGTCACGTTCACCGGATTTTCTCGCGAACGCGTCCTCAGGTCAACCCGTCCCGCATGGCAGCGCCTCCTCGCGGTCACCGATCTCCTGATTGCCGGCCCCTATATCCCATCCCTGAAATGCGATACCCCATGGATCGGTTCATCGAACCAGCGGATCATCCCGCTCACGGATATTATTACCCTGCCCGATTCCCGTTCCCCGGATTCCGGGCATGTTACCGAGTTCACGATACATACCGATGGTACGCTCACTGCCACCGGGTTTCCCGATGGGCAGTTTGTCAAAGCGCTTGCAGACCGCTGCAGGGAGGGATGACCGCATCATGTCGCACTTCAGCCGCATCCGCACCCGGTTCCGTCACCGTGAAGCCCTGATCCAGTGTCTTGAGGAGTTGGGCCACACGGTCGAAACGGATACTACGATTAAGGGGTATAACGGGCAGCATACCGTTGATATTGCCGCAAAACAATCCGATGGCTACGGGGTGGGCTTTGTGAAGAACAGCGATGGCACCTACGATATGGTTGCCGACTGGTGGGGAGTGACCGGCACCGGCCAGAAAAAGATCGCAAACGAACTGAAGCAGCAGGCAGAGACGATCCAGAAAGAGTACGCGAGGAAGATGGTGCTGGAACAGGCAGCAAAGGACGGTTTTGAGGTAGTGTCGCAAACGAATGAGGCGGACGGGACAATGCGGATTATCGTGCGGAGGTGGACTTAAGACCATGAAACACAAGGAACCGGATTTTGCCCGAAAACTGAATGTCTCCCTCCGGGCCCGGGTTACCCTTATTGTCGTCATGACCCCGGAAGAAGAGCGGGTAGTGGCACAGGTAAAAGGGGTCTGTGAGAAATGGGAACCACCGCGCCAGTGCATAGCCTGGGACAGTGTGGACGGATTTTCCGTAGTCTGCGGAAACTCCGGTTTTCTTGCCCAGTCGCGCGATCCGCTCACTGCCCTTGACGATATGGCCAAGACCGACGACAATGCGGTGATCCTGCTCAAGGACTTCCACGAGTTCTGGAATAACCCGCAGGTGAAACGCAAGATCCGCAACTTCTCCCAGAAGTTCAAATACAGCCGGAGGACGATGGTGATCATTACCCCGGTACAGCGCGTGCCGGAGGAGATCCGTGACGAAGCAGTTCTCATCCACTTCCCGCCTCCCGGAACACCCGAACTCTCAAAAGAACTCGACACTCTCCTTGCAACGAGCGGGATTACCAGTTCACTCTCTGAAGCCGGCAGGGAAAAACTGATCCAGGCCGCACTCGGCATGACCCTTAACCAGGCCCGTCGCTCGTTCTCCCGGGCAATTGTAACTCATGGCACGCTCGATGATCGGGATATAGATGCCATCATTGCCGACAAGAAAGATGTGCTGAGCCAGTCGGATGCACTCGAATTCTACAGCCTTACGGAAAATCCCGACAATGTCGGCGGTCTTGCCCAGTTAAAGGACTGGCTCCGGCTCCGGGAGCGGGCATTTACGCAGGAAGCCCGGGACTACGGCCTCCCGGCCCCAAAAGGCATTGCCCTTATCGGTATTCCCGGTACGGGAAAGAGCCTGACGGCAAAGATGATAGCCGATCTCTGGCACCTGCCCCTGCTCAGGCTCGATGTGGGTGCCCTGTTCGGGAGCCTCGTCGGAGAGTCCGAAGAGCGGACACGACGGGCCCTTTCCCTTGCCGAAACGATTGCGCCATGCATCCTCTGGATTGACGAGATAGAAAAAGCATTTGCATTCGGGAGCGGCGATGCCGGTACCAGCCAGCGGGTATTTGCCCACCTGCTCACCTGGATGCAGGACAAGACCGCTCCCTGTTTTGTGGTGGCAACAGCCAACAACATTGCCGCACTCCCACCCGAACTCCTGCGCAAGGGACGGTTTGATGAGATATTCTTCCTCGATCTGCCTAATATTGAAGAGCGCCGGGAGATCTTTTCTGTACACTTAAAGAAGCGCAAGTGCCTGCCTGTCGAATATTCCTTAGATTTGCTCGCAAAGGAGAGCGAAGGATACGTGGGTGCCGAGATAGAACAGACAGTGATCGATGCGATGTACCTTGCGTTCAATGAAAATATGCGCAGGGTCACAACTGATGACATCCTTGGCTGCATGAAAACGCAGGTGCCGCTTGCAATCTCCCAGCGCGAGACGGTTGCCGCACTGCGGGCCTGGCTTGCCGAAGGGAGGGCGATCTCCGCATCGCGGGTTGCACCGGAACGGGTTCCTGCCGGGCGGACAATCGCACTGGAAACTTTTGACAGTATTCCCACGTGAGCGGTATGAAGTATTCCGTTTCTGCCCCCCTCATAGGCCCCTGGCTGTACCGGTGTTCGGTTAAGGAACTCGGAGCCCGGGTACAACAGGGTGATGCAGCGGCTGTCCGGAATCTTGCCGGTATTTTTTGTACATCCCGTGATGAGGCTGCGCGGGATATTGCCCGTAAAACACTCTGCTCCCTCGTCGCACCTCCTGCCATAGAAACTCTCTGCAGAGAAGCGCTGGAGCGGGACGATGCAACATTACACAGTATCGCAACCGAAAGGAATTACCAGATCTCTGATCCCGGAATGCAGGCGCTATTCCTCTTCGTTACGCGGCAACAGGAACGATATGCCCAACTGGACTATTTGGTGCATCGTCCGCTGCTTGCTTCTGGCTACAATCAGGCAACTAACCGGGTCAGGTTTCACGCCCGCAATGCGGCAAAAAAGAGCGGTCAGTACCCGGTTCTTGCAGCGGCACTCATGGAAAACGATCGGAACGGAAATCCAGCCCTTTGGTCTGAAGAGGAATGGGAGATTGTAGTAACCGGTCTGGTTCAGGAACGGCAATGGGAAGCTTTGTGGCGGCTCGTCGTTCATGCACCCCTGCATCTCGTGGTAACTGCCATATCTGCAATGGACGCAGGAGGGTGGAAACCGCCCGGTGATGAACGGGTATACTGGGAAGAACTCATCCTTGCTATGCCCGGGAGATGGACCTGCCCGGTACCGGAGGATATTATATCAGCTCCATCGTGGAATCCGGACAGCCAGCCTCTGCGTCTTGCTTTTTCAGGAGATGGCGCTATGCTTGCTGCCGCGTGTGCAGACGGGACCCTGTGTCTCTGGAATACCCGTACTGGAACCCTTGTCTTCCGGCTCCCTTCAGGTCAGAGCACTATTCGCGGACTTGCCCTGTCACCCGACAGTACCCGCATGCTCAGTACAGGAACGGACGGAACACTCCAGTGCCGGGACACCCTGACGGGTGCCCTGCTCTGGTCAGTTGCAGCGGATGAGGGAACTCCGGTGCAGTTTGCCTGTTCCCGGAACGGGCATGCAGTAGTCCCCCGGAGTTCGGGGGGGCGTCTCCACATCGTGAACATGGCAAATGGAGAGAAACAAACATTTTCCGGGGGGAATGAAGCAGCAGTAACCTGTTGTGCACTCTCTCACGATGACCGGATATGTGCCGTGGGATATGCTGACGGGGCGGTGGGATGCTGGGATTTGCAGAAAACACATTACCTGCGGACGCTGGATGGTCTCGGGGATCCGGTCCGTGTGCTCTCTTTTTGCGAAAACAATGATGAGTGCGTTGTGATTTATGACCGGAACCGGCCTACCAGATGGCGAATTACGTCCGGGGAGCGCACCAGAACATATACCGGTAATAAAAGTCTGTTGCGGTGTTGTTCCATAACTCCGGACGCAAGCTCGTTTGCAATCGCGGGAGATGAACGTATACTCAGGTTCTGGCTGGCAGGGAGAGCTGCTCCCATTTCAGAGATCCCTCTCTATAATCGCCCGCTTACGGCTTGTGCAGTATCTGATGACAGCAGGTCTTTTGTTGCCGGGTGTTCTGAGGGGACCCTCCGCATATATGCCATGAACGAGGGGACAATGCTCCACGAAAAAAAAGCGCACAAACAAGCAGTGACAGCGATTGTCGTATCCTCATCAGCCGGCATATTCGCAAGCGCTGGCGGTGAAGGGGGGGTAAAACTCTGGAATGCAACTTCAGGTGAACTGCTCCGCACGCTTCTGCGCCCTGCGGGAGGAGTGACCGGGTTAACGGTTACACCTGATGGTTCTTCGATCTATGCCGGGTATGCAGACGGTACGGTCAGGCAGATTCCAAGGGGTATGGGAGCATTCAACCGGACGCTCGATATGTACACGAGCACCGTCCGGGCGATTGCCATTTCCCACGATGGAACCCTGCTGGCCTGCGCCGGAGGCGATACTACCCTGCGGATATGGAATAGTGAAACCGGGGAGCTTGTCACCGGCATTGAAGGATCCACTACCACCCAGCGCTGCCTCGCATTTTCACCAAACGGAAAGACACTTGTCTCCGGGGGCTGGGACGGGAAGGTGCGTGTCTGGAATGTTCCGGATGGCAGCCTTAAAAGAACTCTCACCGGCCACACCAGTATAATTACCGTTCTGGCGATCACACCGGATGGCACCCTGCTCGCAACCGGCAGCAATGACCGGAGCGTCCGGCTCTGGACTCTTTCCGATGGCCAATGCCTATCAGTACGGGAAGATTCCCGCAGCGAAGTGAGCGCACTGGCACTGTCGTCAGATGGAACGCTGCTCGCTTTTGCGGGTGCGGATGAGATTATCCACCTCTGCCACCTGCCGGATGACACACAGGCCCCGGCAATTCCCGCACTTCCGGGAAAGATCACAGCACTTGCCTTTGCAGGTGACGGACGGGTACTGGTGGCCGGATTCGACACGGGAACTGTTGCAGTCTTTTCCTGTGCAGGACGACACCTGCTGCGGACGGTGACAGCCCATACAGCAGGGGTAACCGGGATTGCAACTCTTGCCGGAGAGGATTCGGTACTGACCGGGGGGCTCGACGGGCTGGTGCGGCATACGAACCTGCCCTGGACCCGGCCACTCTCCGGAACAACTCTCAACGATATCCCGTTCGTCGCCCGGTACGCAGGCACCTGCTCCCGTCCGGATGCACAGGCCCAGTGGACATTTCTCCATCGTATGCTCACCGCACGGTTTAGAAACGATATCGAACTTTGTACTGACATCAATGACGAAAGCATGTATGATATCCAGATTGTCGGGTGACCATGACGCAGAACGACCATCCCGCAGGAACCGGCAGGCAGCGTCTGGGCGTGGATTTTTGTACAGGAAACACCGTTGTAGCCATGCGGGATGAGAGTGGTGTGATCCATCTTCAGGATTTCCCCGGCTGGTCCCGCCCCTTTCCCTCGGGTGTACGGGAACGTCCAGTCCCCCGAGTCCCGTCACAAATCCTGTACAGCGATACTGGCACCCGTTCCATCGGGGCTGCCGAACTACCGGATGGCACGAAGCCTGCCGGGGTGGCACGAGGGCTGCGCTACTACATCCTTGAGAACAGCACGGTGCAGGTACCAGCGGGTGGTGGGTGTATGAAAGGGTACAGGAACGCAGGATCCGATTTCCTTACCGCACTGCTTACCCATGCACCCTGCAATAGCACGGGCACCGCTGAAGTGGTGTTCTCCGTTCCGGTTGATGCTCCCTGTCAGTATTCCGCATGGCTTCGTGCCGTGGCAATGGTAGCAGGGTTCCGTGTCCCGTTCGTGATCGATGAACCCTGTGCCGCTGTTGCAGGATATGGCCTGTACCTTTCCCCCGGGGCGCTGTTCCTGTTGATCGATTTCCATGCCGATGGCCTCGATATTTCTCTCATCACCCAGGAAGAATTCTCTGATGATACCAGAGGCATCTGTTCACACATACTCGGCAATATGCATGATAACACCGGGGGATTGGGGATAGACGGGTGGATTGTCCAGGATGTACTGAACCGTAACCGGCTGGATGAAACCGATTCCCGGGTAGCCCCGATACTCCCTCTTATCAGATTCGAAGCAGGGAGGGTCCGGGAAGCGCTGGTTCTGGACAGGGAAGTTATGGTTCAGGTTGCCGACCCGGTTTCAGGATTTTCTTTAAGGGCACTGGTCAGCAGATCCGATCTCTGCCGGATCCTTGAGGAGAGGGGACTGTTTGTTGCCATTAACCGCGCATTTGACCGGGTGCTGTCTGCTGGAGGCATACGGGGCGAGGGGGAAGAGCGTATCGAGGCTGTGCTTATGATTGGTGAGTGCAGTGCGATTCCCTGCATCCAGGATGCAGTCAAACAGCGGTGGGGGCCAAAGGTTCATTGCAATCATCCGGTGGATGCGATTGCCCGTGGCACTGCCATGGCAAATCCAAAAAACCCGGAATCCAACCGTATCAGGAACGATTACGCCATCCGTCACTGGGATCCTGGTGCCCGGGAATACCGGTACCGGTTTATTGTAAGAAACGGTGCCCGCTATCCGAGTGCCGGGCAGGTTGCACGGTTTATCATCAGCGGCGCCTATGACGGACAAGCATACCTGGGTATCCCGCTCTGTGAGATCAGCACCGCAGGTCACGACCCGCATGGTCACATAGAACTGGTCTCAAATGACAGGGGGGGAGTGCAGATTGCCGGGCCCGCACCCGATCCAATACCAGCAATGCGTCCGGTAGTAGTAAACGAGTCAGAGCCTACATTACTTCACGCATCACCCCCGGCACAGAAAGGCGAACCGCGGTTTGAACTTACGTTTTTTCTTGACCGTCAGGGATACCTTTGCCTCACGGCACGGGACCTGCTGACCGGTCTGCTCGTAAAACAGGATACACAGGTATTCAGGCTGAATTAAAAGGAGGAGAGAGAAAAATGACTATGCAGGAAGTGGAAATTACGATCGACAACGAAGGCCGGGTACGGGTTCATGTCAACGGGGTTAAGGGAGAGGAATGCCTCGCACTGACAAAAAATCTTGAGAACGCAGTAGGAGAAGTACAGGAACGGTCCTTATCTGCAGAATACTACGAGCAGCCGGTTGAGGTTTCCCAATACCAGAAAGCCGGTCTGCGGTAAGGACTCCGGTTAAATTCTCTTTTTTAAAAAAAAACGGGATCGACATCCATTCCCGCGCATTAGCAGAAATTCTCGGTTATGTATATTTTGTTATCCGAAGAGAATGAAACACCTATTCCTTCCAACTGGTACCGCGTAGTGAGGATATTCTGGCGGTGGCCGGGGCTGTTCATCCACCCGGTGACAGCCCGCTCGGCAATATCATCAACCGAACTCCAGTTATATGAGGTGATGATTCCCCCGGCATTGGAATAGTACGAGTCATAGCGGTTTCCCTGGTAGAGGTTTTCCGAGATGCCATTATACGAACCTCCTTTGACTACCCGGATACAGGGATAACCCGCAGCAAGACCACGGTCCCTCGCCAGCAGACCGTCAGGGTTTATATGCTCAAAGAAGTTCCGGGTCACCATATCCCAGCTGTGCCCCCGCGCAATATCGGCGAGGAACGGATCGTAGGAGAGGGAAGAAAGTCCGTTCTGCCCCCGCTGGACATTGATGAGTTCGTGGACGCGCCCCTCCAGAGCAGCAGGATCGATATAGGGCGCTCCCGGGGTGCTGCTGGTTAAGGAACTGGAAGGGGGCTGCGGGGGGACCTGCGTTACTGCAAGAGTGATGACCGAAGTTGGTTCTGCGGTAGGTTCCGCAGTTGACACGGCTGTAGTCGGGGTTGGGGGGGGCATTCGTGTAGTTGTCGGCACCGGGGTTGAAGGAGTCGTTGACGGAAGGGAAGTTGGGGCAGGAGTCGTTGCGGAAGGTACGTTTTCCGTAGCCACGGCAGTGACTGCGGTACCGATCGTGGAGATAGGGGTCACACCCGGTAGTGGCGTGCCGGTCTGGGATTGCGGGAGAGAAGTACGGTCTCCTGCACCAGTCACCTGCGCGAAGTACGGGAGCAGGAGAATGGCTGCAACACCAAGGATAAGAATACCGGCGAGGACAAAACCCCAGACCGGAATACCGGTGCCGGTGGCAGGACCGGAGGTCGGATTCCCCGGCGCTACTGCAGGGGCCGTATCCGGAATTGGTGCACCACAACCGGTGCAGAACTTCTGGACTGAGAATTCCAGCGCTGCACCGCACTTGGAACAGAATCTCCGGGCCATGATTGTATGAACATGGTTACCCGAGGGGAAAAAAGGTATCGGGATTTACCCGGCCAGTTCCCGCACTTTGGCAATATTCCCGCGATCATCCCGCCGGTCATCAACCGGGGTCTCGCAGACCTGTGGCAGATCCTTAAATGCCGGATGATGCAGGATGCGCCGGAAGCCCTCCTCACCAATGAAACCCATGCCGATATGCTCGTGCCGGTCAAGCCCGCTTCCCTTATCGCCTTTCGTATCGTTCAGGTGCACGACTTTAAGATTCCTGATCCCCACCTGTTCATCGAACTGTGCAAGCGTATCTGCGATACCCTCATCAGACCTCAGTTCGTAGCCAGCAGCGAACGCATGGCAGGTATCGAAGCAGATGCCAATCCGCTCCGGTACATCAAGTCCGTCCATGATCCCCCGGATGTGCTCAAAACTGCTTCCAACGCTGTTCTTTTCACCCGCAGTGTTTTCAAGGAGCAGCATAACAGAATTATCTGATCCGTCAATGGCAGTGTTAATCGCCTCAATTACCCGCGCCCGCCCTCCGGCAATGCCATCGCCGAGATGGTGGCCGAGATGCGTGACCAGATAGGGAATTCCCAGTTTTCCGCAACGGTCAAGTTCTTCTGCAAGGGCTGGAACGGATTTTTCATAAATCTCCGGTTTGGGCGAGGCCAGGTTCGGCAGGTAGGGCATGTGATCAACGGGAATGATGCCGGTTGCCCTGATCTTTGCCCGGTAGACAGCACAATCCTCATCGGACAGCAGTTTGTATCCCCAGCCCCGCGGATTCCGGGAGAACTGCTGGAAGACATCGCAGCCTGCATCCTTTGCCCTATCCACCGCGAGATCGAGAGAGCCTGCGATTGAAACATGAACACCGACTGTTACCATGGCACACCGTTTTGTATGCATTCTGGTTCGAAGGGGATCTATGATAAGGTTGTGATCGAACCGATGGACAGAGAGAACATGAAAGAAAAAATCACTACGGGAGATCCAGATCTTCTTTTTTGATGAGTTACCGCCGCACGCTGCATGAGGATACCGGAGCGGGAACCAAACTGGCTGCATTGTGCATCTGCCCGAATCTCCCCACTGCTGCCTTTCAACTGAGGAAGATTATACCGGTAGGTGAACGATGACCGGTCCGGCTGGCTGGTGTAGGTCTTGTCAATGAGCACGGTATCACCCTGCTTTACCGTTACCTGTTTTACATAATGCGTTGTAGGATCGTCTACCTGGTGGGTGATAGTGACAATGAGATCTCCGGTGTCCGGATCATACGTCACTGCTGCATCTGACGGAGGATGCGCAAGAGCACCGCCGCTCAGCACAACAAGGCTGACCAGTGCCAGAACGAGTGCCCGTACCAGAAATGACAGGTGCTGTAACTGCACTCGGGAAGGAAGTGAATTATTCTGCATGGGTATATGCCTCCACAGTCACGGCAATATTTCGGGACCTTGCAGCCATTGATGATACTTTTGCAGGCTCACTCATAATATTTCTTATAGTGCCAGATACCTGAAGAGCAAAAAAAGTTATTCCTTTCTCATCACAAGAACGAGCCCGGCAAGGCCGACTGCTCCGATTACCGTGAGTGGCGGCATACCGGATTTCGTAGTAGGAACCGGTGTGGAAGCGGTCGAAGCAGTCGGGGGCAGTGTTTTGAGCGCCTCATCCGACCGGGTTGTGGTTGCCGTCCGGATATTGGTCTGGCTAGCGCTAATGGGGGGCACAACCTTGACCACATACACGGAGATTGCCTGGGGCCCGGTCATGCCAGCCTTACCCGGGCAGGAGGAGGACAATGCCTGTCCCTTAACAAACGTGACTGCTACACTCGAACCATCGTTCCGGCCATTGTACGCGAACGATTCACCGGGCTTGATTATCCTTGCCGAGACTTCCTTTCCCTCGCTCATCACCCTGACATTAGCGGACGTGGCTGTGCAGGTAGTTCCCGTGCAGGCCGAGCAGTCCGGAACGGTGGTAGCATCCAGAGCGTAATTGCCGATGAGGGGGGTCGGGATCGTTCCGATATCACCAACAATGTCGGTCACGGACTCCTCATTAGGTCGGGAGCCGAGCAGCTTTGCAAGGGTGATCCAGGTCTCCCCTGCGCCACCAAGACTGGTCGCGACAACGGTATCGCCGTTTTTAAAGACCGAAAATGCGGCCACATCCGGTACTGTTCCGGTAAGAGCCTCAACGCTCATCGGGGTGTATGTGCAGACGGGGGCACCGTTTGCAGGATAGTCACACCCGTACTGCTGGGGGTGTCCGATAGTGGCGGTGTTCGTCTGCGGGATGAGCGTGGCAATCGTGCCTTTGAGGGTCACTTCCTGGATAACGGCACCGACCGGTACACATATGCAGCACAGGAACAGGGCTGCAACAATAACAACAAGACAGGTCTGCTTCATGGACATTGATTCTCCACTTTTTGTATATCGACCAACGATGCAGGGACATAAAAAAAGGATCCTGTGTACCTGAACTCTTTTTCTGTTGAACGTCCAACATACACGTATGCAGGTCACCTTCCTCGGTACCAACGGCTGGTTTGATACCGCAGCCGGCAATACATGCTCGGCGCTTGTCCAGTCAGAAGAGTATGATATTATCTTTGACGCGGGGAATGGTATTGCAAAAGCAGACCGGTACATCACCCAGAAAAAACCCGTGTTTCTGTTCATCAGTCACCTTCATATCGACCACATCGCAGGGCTGCACACACTTGTCAAGTTCAGGTTAAAAAGAGGTCTGCACATCTGTACCCAGGAAGGGAGTGTCGCGGACCTCAATGCGTTTGTCCGGGAACCCTTCACGGTGCCGTTCTCCGGCCTTCCCTATGAAGCTGATATCATCGAACTGGCAGAAGGAAGACATACGTTGCCCTTCTCCATAGAGTGCCGCCCGCTCGTTCATCCGGCCCCCTGTTTCGGGTACCGGCTGGAGATCGATGGCAAGGTGATCGCCTACTGCACCGATACGGGTGTCTGCGACAATGCGGTCAAACTCGGACGGGACGCAGACCTCCTCATCACCGAATGCGGGCTCAAACCCGGCATGAAAAGCCCGGACTGGCCGCACCTCAACCCGGAGGATGCAATCCATATTGCCCGGAAGGCGCACGCAAAGCGACTGGCTCTCATGCATTTCGGGGCGGAGGTGTACAAGACGGCTGACGAGCGGCTCTCCCTCAAGCAGCGGTACGAGAAAGAATGGCCGGACCTGATTGTTGCTACTGATGACCTGACAATTCAGGTGTAACAAAAAGAGATGAAATTATTCCAGTTTTTTCATCAGCCATGCCATGTTGATGCCCAGCGTCCGCATGGTCGTTATTCCCTCGTCGTCACCGTTCACATCACCGGGTGCAAGACCGATGCCGATGTTCCAGTAGGACGAGCCCGGAACCACCATCTGGTTGATGAAGAAGAAGTGGTTGAGCGTGTCAAACGCATGAATCGCCCCTTCCCTGCGCACGGCAATCACTCCCGCACCCACCTTCCGCCGGAACATATCCTGGTTGGCTTTGGCCACGAACCCCGCCCGGTCAATCAGGGCTTTCATCTCTGAGGATACATCAGAGAAATACGTAGGAGATGCGAGGATGATCCCGTCTGCCTCCAGCATCTTCTCAATGCAGTCATTGAGCACATCCCCTTTCACCGCGCACCGCTGGTCCTGGTTCTCAAAACACTTCATGCAGGCCGTGCAGCCCCGAATCTTCTTTCCTGCAAGCTGAACCAGTTCCGTTTCAATACCCGCGCTTTTCAGTTCATCAAAGACGGTATCAACAAGGATTGCCGTGTTCCCGTCTTTTCGCGCACTGCCGCTGAATGCAACTACTTTCATCGATTTCACCTTATTATGATCCCATTTTTCGTCCGGACAGATAAAATTTCGCGGCGGACTGGATAAAAAGGAGGGTTTTGAGTACGCCATCTTATGAGCTCACACGCCAAATAGAGCAGCGATATGAATACTCGTATACAGTTCTCCGATTTCCACCTCTCAAAGGAACTCGGAAAAGCCATTGAAGATATGGGCTTCGAAGAGCCCTCGCCTATCCAGGCACTCGCCATTCCTCTCATACAGGCCGGGCGTGACGTAACCGCCCAGGCACAGACCGGTACCGGCAAAACCGCCGCATTCGGCATTCCTGTCATCGGAAAGATTGATCCTGCAAAACGCGTGGTCCAAGCCATCGTGCTCTGCCCCACCCGTGAACTTTGCATCCAGATAGCAGAAGAGTTCTCACATCTCCTCGCGCATCTCCCTAAAGTCTTCGTTCTTCCGGTCTATGGCGGTCAGCCCATCGACCGGCAGCTGCGGGCACTCCATTCAGGGGTCCACATTGTCATCGGCACTCCCGGGCGCGTGATGGACCACCTTGACCGCAGGACGCTCAGCCTCCATGATGTCCATACCGTAGTACTCGATGAAGCCGACCAGATGCTCGACATGGGATTCAGGGATGACATCGAACTTATCCTCAAGAAAGTCCCGCAGGATCGCCAGACCCTGCTCTTCTCGGCAACGCTTCCCCAGCCGATCATTGATATCTCAAAGCGGTTCATGAACAAACCCGAGTTTGTCAAGGTCCAGTACGCTGAACTGACCGTCCCGAAGATCGAGCAAAGTTATATCGAAGTCAAGGAACGCGAAAAGATCGATATCCTCTGCAGGTTAATCGATATCGCCGACCCCCACCTGACAATCATCTTCTGCAACACCAAGCGCAGGGCAGAAGAACTCGCCGGCAAGATCAAGGCCCGGGGTTACCGTGCTGAGGAATTGCACGGTGATATGAAACAGTCCCAGCGTGACCGCGTAATGGGAGGGTTCAGGAAAGGGTCCATCGAGATCCTGATTGCAACCGATGTAGCCGCGCGCGGTATCGATGTCGATGATGTAGACATGGTGATCAACTTCGACATCCCGCAGGATGTGGAGTACTATGTCCACCGTATCGGCAGGACCGGGCGCGCAGGTAAGAGCGGCAAGGCCATCACCTTTGTCTCACCCAAGGACTTCAACAAGCTCCGCGAGATCCAGCACTATGCAAAGGTCCAGATTCCCCGCATGCCCGTTCCCTCACAGAGCGATGTGGCAGAGACCCGGACAAAGGCAGTGCTCGAAGCAGTGCGCGAGACCATCCAGGCAGGAGGTCTTGAGACCTTCATTCGCGTCATCGAAAAGGAGACAGAAGGAGATCTCAACACGGTCGACATCGCCGCAGCACTCTTAAAGATGCAGATGGAAGAGCGCCTCGAGGCCCCGGCCGAGAAGCGCGAAGAGGTAGACTTTGCCGACACCGGTGCCGAAGCCGGCATGGTCAGGTTCTTCCTGGCAGTCGGCAGGCAGCACAAGGTCGCCCCAAAAGACATCGTCGGCGCGATTGCCGGTGAAACCGGTATTCCCGGAAAAGCGATCGGCGCGATACGAATCCTCGACTCCTACTCCTTTGTCGAGATACCCAAGGAAAACGCCAACGAAGTCTATACCATCATGAAAGAGCGGACCATCCGCAACCAGCCCACCGGGATTGAACCGGCTGCGGGCAAGCGGGCATATTAACGCCCCCCTTTTTTCCGACCCATAACACTCAAATATTTCTCAAAGAGATGTGTGTGTATGAACACCAGATGGGTTTTTTCCCTCTTCGTTGTCCTTGTCCTCCTGCTCGTAGCAGCAGGCTGCACACAGCCGGCAACACCGGTTGCAACACCGGTACCAACCGCTGTTGAAACCATTGCAACCGCCACGCCAGCTCCCGTAACCACGACCCTTGCATCGTCAACACCCGGGCCTACACAGACCCTTCCGGGTCCCTGGGGTATCGATGTTCAGGTAGAGGGCAATGGATTCAGCCCCGACCCGCAGATCATCACCACCGTCCGGGGCGGCAGAGGGTACAGTGTTATCCCCCTGATCGATGTCACCGTAACCCGGGCAGATGGGAAGGTGGAGACCGGAGTCATAAGAAAACCACTTAAAATCGGAGATTCGGTATCTCTCCCCGTCACCAATGCAATGGGAAATGTTAACCGGGTTGAGGTCTGGGCAACAAGTCCCCAGGGCGACAAAGTTAAGATCTTCGATGATTACGTGCCGTTCCGGACATACAACTAATTTTTTTTAGGGTGTGCCGGTTCTTGCCGGCAAAAAAATGCACTCCCGGTTAATCGTACCGGTGTTCGCTCATCTTTGCCACCGAAAGGGTGATGATCGGGATGAATATTCCCACGGCAATAATTGCGTACCCGATGGGCTCATCCCCATATGGCGGCATATATGCTACCCAGATGCCGTTTACTATCACAAACAGTCCGACAAAAAAGCAGATTACTTTTATAATGGTCTCCATAATCCCTACTCCTTATGATAGGATGTGAAGTGCTAGTAAAAAAGGACTTCTCTGACACCAGGAGGATCTGTTCCATTTACCCGGGAATGCTGATTTTTCCTGAACCGGGTGTATCAGAAGCATTGTTCTGCATTGAGGAATCGATCGCAACCATCAGGCAAAAACGCTAAACCAGAAGCACAACCCCCCGAAAATCCCTCGAAAGAGCAATAAACACTGGCATCACATCTCCCATAAATCTGTGAGGTGATCCCCGTTTCCTTAACCCCTATTCCTTTTCGTATTGCGGCCCTGACGCAGGAACGCAACAGTCTCTTTGCATTCCCCCTTGAACGTCTCGCTGAAATAATCCGGGAGATCGGATTCCGCTGCACGTCGTGCGCAAAGTGCTGCACCCGGGAGTTCAACGGGCATGTATTCCTGCTCGACCGGGATGTGACGGCAGTAAAAGCCATTGATCCCGCTGCACTGGAACCGGCCCCGTCACCTGAATTCTGCGACCAGAACGGGACGTTCTATGTCTCCGGTTATGCCCTGAAGACACGGGATGATGCTACCGGGTCCTGCTGGTTCCTGGATGAGGGCAGATGCCGGATCTATGATAACCGGTTTGCCATCTGCCGGGTCTACCCGTACATGCTCCACCGGGAACCTGATGAACATGGTACTGTTGACTGGCGGCAGTTCTCCGGGCTTGACCAGCACGGGGAATACGATATCCCTATCCCCGATGAGGAGAGCCACAATCTCGCAATCCAGACAAAGGAATATGAGAATGCATTTCTCACGCAGGAGATCCAGTTCCTGGAATTCATGCAGCACTATTTCAGCCGCCATAAACTTCGCCATGTGCAGAAAGTGTATGATGATCGACTCCGGGGATATTTGAAAGGAGACGAGATCACTGTCAAAGTATTCTACGACGGGGGACTCGAAGAGCACAGAATCCGGAACGAATAAAACTCTTTTTTTCACGGGCTCCTGTTCATCCACAATTCCACCCCCTGTTTGCCAGGAACCCGGCAGGAATTCCCGTTTTCAAATGCTCAGGATTCGGGAAAGGTTTCCTGCCCCTGATGCAGTAAAAAGCAGGTCTCTTGGATTTTCGAAATGAGGGGAAGAGATCTTTATGACTCTTCTGCCTGTCTGGCAGGGCAGAAGTTACAGATGGAATAGATGAGATCCTTTTCCTTGTCCCGGATCAGGCAATAATACTCACTGCCCCGTTGCTCAACTTTGAACCCCCCGGGAAACGGCATACCCACCGGATGACCCGGCTCATTGAGCACAAACATGGAAAACGCTGCGATCAGGTAATAGAAGAGCCGGTTCTTCGGGTTCCGGAAGTACGGGTTGCGCTCGCTGGCATCATTCCATGCAAAACATCCTTCCGGCAGCATATCGCAAAATTTCTGAAAGGTTTCCGGATCGGCAAGGGGAGTATCCATCCGCCCAAACGCTCCGCGCCGGTCCAGAGAGAGGAGCTCGTGATGCTTTCCGAAGAGCTGCTTCTGGAAATATGGGCGGATTGCCTCGCGGTACGGGGACGGGAGTTTTTCTATCTCATTGTACAGGCGTCCCCCGATG
The DNA here is from genome assembly GCA_025350045.1 of Methanomicrobiales archaeon. Lineage (GTDB taxonomy): Archaea > Halobacteriota > Methanomicrobia > Methanomicrobiales > Methanospirillaceae > Methanoregula. Next base: position 28,119 of record JANXYM010000030.1, read on the forward strand.
ATCTGGAGATCGAAGAGGGAGTACTGGCGCACTTCATGGACAAGGATGAGCCCAAGTTCCCCACGGGTCCGGGCTTTGCGGATGCGCAGGGCGGTGTCCCGGATCATACCGGACTCCTCTGCGTACTCATCTGAAATGGCGGACGCTCCCATTGCGGATTCCATGCAGTCGTGCACCTTGTACTACTCTTTCTCAAAAAGAAACGGGAAAAAGGTATGCGTGGGGGAAGAATGTTTTGTGGAGAATCAGAAGTTGATGAATTGTTACAAGGCCCCGTCCTTAAACCGTAGCGGGGGAGTCCTGCGGGGGCGGCGGCATCTGTCCTTGTTGGGGGTATGAGGGCGCCAGCCCCCGGCAATTCTGAAGAGAGACCCCCAATCTGAACGCTGACGGGAGGTTTCCCTTACTTCTTTCCCAAAACCATCCGCTTGATCTTTCCCACAATATTCTGGAGCCTGAGCGCCCCGCCCATCACGCCTTTCATCATAAACCGCCGGGCACCCATTCCCCTGCCCTCAAACGTTTCCGAGACTTCCTTGAGGCGCTGCTGGATCGGGATGTGCTGGGGGCAGATCCGTTCGCATTTCCCGCAATGGCAGCAGAGCCCGGCATAGGACGGGACATCCCCGATAATCCCGCCGAGCCGGATGATGTAGAGCATCCGGTTCTCCCGGTTGTGAGGGAAGAATGCGGTATTGTTGTAGAACGCAAAACACTCCGGGATATTGACTCCCGACGGGCAGGGCATACAGTAGCGGCAGCCGGTGCAGTCCACTTTCATCAAGCGCCGGTAGGTCTGGCGTGCCTGTTCGAGAACGAAAAGATCGGATTTTGTCAGGGAATCCGGCAACGCGGTTTCTGCCACCCGCAGGTTCTCTTCGATATGCGCCTCCTCGTTCATGCCCGAGAGGACAACCGTGACACCGGGATGGTTCCACACCCAGCGCAATCCCCACTCCGCAGCACTTCGCCTGATCGGTGCTGCATCAAAGCACTTCTGCACATCGTCCGGCACATGGCCTGCAAGGTTCCCGCCCCGCAGCGGTTCCATCACTATGACGGCAATCTGTTTTGAGGCAGCGTACTCCAGCCCTGCAATTCCCGCCTGGTTGTGCTCATCGAGATAATTGAACTGGATCTGGCAGAAATCCCAATTATACGCATCGATGATCTCCTTAAACGTGTCCGTGTTGCTGTGGAACGAGAATCCGGCATTCTTAATCCTGCCATCTTTTTTTGCGGTATCCAAAAACTCAAGCACGCCGAGGCGCACGAGTTTATCCCAGGACTCCTTGCCGAGACTGTGAAGCAGGTAATAATCGATATGATCGGTGTTGAGGGTCGCAAGCTGTTCTGCAAGAATCCGGTCCATGTCCGCACGGGAAAAGACAGACCATGGCGGGAGTTTGGTGGCGAGCCGCACTTTTTCCCGGTAGCCGTCATCCAGTGCCCGCCCGAGAATCAGTTCACTCTTCCCGAAATGGTAGATAGGGGCAGTATCGACATAATTGACACCATGATCGATGGCGTACCGGAGCTGGCTGATTGCACGCTCTTCATCAATGCCACCGCCTTCTTTCTTCGGCAGCCGCATGTAGCCAAAGCCTAATATAGAGAGTTTATCGCCGGTTTTTTTGACGGTGCGGTAGAGCATACAGGGTTCCGTTCCGGAGATTGGCGCGGGAAGCGGATAAGGATAATGGCGGGGGGTTTGTAACCCTGCCACTACTGCAAGATTATTAATCATCCTCTCCTTTGATTGTTAATGGAGTTTTTAATATGGCAATTGACTGGTACAAGGAATTTGTAAACCTCGGGTACACTCCCGCAAAGGATGAACTTGTCTGCCTCTTTTATTTCGAACCGGCGGCAGGCATCAGCCACGAAGAAGCAGCCGGGCGGATCGCTTCTGAGAGTTCGACTGGAACCTGGACAACGCTCTTTACCCTGCCCCCGCGGATGAAGAAACTGCAGGCAACCGTCTTTGAGATCGACGGGAACTACACAAAGATCGCGTACCCGCTCGCACTCTGGGAAGAGGGCAATGCGGTCCAGCTGCTCAGCGGGATTGCGGGCAATATCTTTGGTATGAAGGCGCTCAAAAACCTCCGGCTGATTGATGTCGCGTTCCCGGCTGCCTACATCAAAAATTTCAAGGGACCGCACTTCGGTAACGACGGCATCCGTAAGATGATGAAGGTGTACAACCGCCCGCTCACCGGCGCGGTACCAAAACCCAAGATCGGGTTCTCGGCACAGGAGCACGCCGATATCGCGTACGAGACCTGGATGGGAGGGTTCGATTTCGTCAAGGACGACGAGAACCTGACCTCGACATCGTTCAACCGCTTCGAAGACCGCGTGAAGTTCATGACAAAACTGCGGGACAAAGCGATACAGGAGACCGGCGAGCAGAAGTCCGCGTACCTCAACATCACCGCCGATGTCGAGACCATGAAAAGGCGGGCGCAGTTACTCGCAGACAATGGCTGGAACTTTGCAATGATCGATGTGGTGGTTGCCGGCACGGCAAGTGTCATGACCATGCGGGAATACTGTTCCGATCTCGGCCTTGCCATCCATGCGCACCGGGCCATGCACGCGACCTTTGACCGGAACAAAAAGCACGGGCTCACGATGCTATTCCTGGCAAAACTCATGCGGCTTGTCGGCGTCAGCCAGATCCACACCGGTACCGCGGTGGGAAAACTCGTTGGCACAAAAAAGGAAGCCATGCTGCTTGCCGATGTGCTGCGGGAGAGAAAAACTAAGGGTATCGGGAATATGGCGCTGGACCAGGACTGGGGTCCTATCAAAAACGCATTCCCGGTCTCATCGGGAGGCCTGCACCCCGGCCTCGTTCCCGAAGTGCTGGATATCTATGGCTGCGAACTGGTACTGCTCGTGAGCGGCGGCATCCACGGTCACCCGAAAGGCACCCGTGCCGGCGCGACTGCGACCATGCAGGCAATAGAAGCATGGCAGGAAGGTGTCACGCTCGACGAGAAGGCTAAAAAGGCACAGGAACTCCGTGGGGCACTCGACAAGTGGGGATATTACAAACCCAAGTGAGCAACAGAAACGTGAAACCTTTTTATCCCATCCATTTTTCGTGAACTGAACCAGCAACGATACTTAAAAAAACCGGTGATTCTCCAGCATCCCGTATTCACCGCAGGACCCCGCTGTTGCGGTCCTGTTGGCAGACATCATAGTTCATGGATCAAATTATTTCAGGTTGTTATTTTCCCCGGTTGGATCATCCCGCAAAACTTCCCGTAAGGTTTTACGAAATTCATCGTCATGACGAGCGAGATTGAAGAATACATTGCGCATTGTTTCAGGAAACCGTTCACTGTTCATATCATAGAACTGGCAATAATACGCACATGCATCAATGATAATATCATTCCGTTTCAGGTACTTCTGTCTGGCAATAGTGTCGAGAGTTTCTACCAACTCTGTGGGCATATCCAGCGAGATTGCCGTTTCGTTACGGGTCATATGTTCGAATTAATTTTTGAGATATTTAATGAAACTGTTGCATAAAAGTCCTGCATTCCTGCAGGAGGATTGGGCATTCCGATAACCGGTGTTTCGGTCAATCCCGCCCGCAGCCTGGGACCGGCCCTGCTGGTTGGCAGCAATTCCCTGGGTCAGGTCTGGCTCCCATCACCGGGGGGCTGATCGCCGCAGTCATCTGGAAATGCGGGCTTGAAGAATCCGTGGCAGGCAGGTGACGGGTATCCCGTAAACCCTCATTTTTTTACCCGCTCATTCCGCATTACCCTGCGATTGCGTCCTGTGGTTTTTATGGGGGGGTCAGAAAATTTCATCATCTCCCGGTGCTATCGAAGAGTATGCAAGACATAGTGACCAGTAAAAAGATGGAGAACGGGATTGTTGTATTCTGGAACGAGAAGGGTGAGAAGAAGAATGAGTCCTTCAACTTTTCAGAACTTGTCGACATGAAGATAAACGCGCTCGACCTCCTTGAACGCCCGAAATCCTACAAGGTTGATACAGCAGCGCACAGAATTACCGTACAAAAATAAGCAATACGATTCACCCGGATTCCGGGAGGCTGACTTCCCCTGTTTCCCGTGTGCATGCATTGATAAGCCCGTATGCCAATCAGACTTCTGACAGGTATGGCACCGAAAACCGACTCCTTCACAGGAAAGAACGCACCAGCATTCTGCCTGCCGGATGCACAAGGCACGCAGGTATGCCTCGAACAGTTCCGGAACAGATGGATTGTTCTCTATTTTTACCCCCGCGACAACACACCGGGCTGCACGCTCGAGGCAATGCAGTTCAATGCTGCGCTTGAGAAGTTTGCTGAACTCGACACACAGGTAGTGGGGGTAAGCACCGATTCGCAGGAGAGCCACCAGAAGTTTGCTGAAAAACGGAATCTGAACATACTGCTGCTGAGCGACACGAAGCACACCGTATTGTCTGCCTATGACTCGTGGAAGCCAAAGACGATGTTTGGCAAGGAGTTCTTTGGTACGCAGCGGGATACGTTCCTCATCGATCCTGCGGGAATCATACTAGCTGTCTGGCGTAAAGTCTCGGTGAAAGGGCATGCAGAAGAGGTAAAGGCGGTGCTGCTCGAGAAGCAGAAGGCTGAGGGTAAATAACGGTCATGAGCGTTTCTCCTTTCATCCGTTTTTCCCTTTAAAAAAACGATACATGAAAAAAAACACCGGTATTTGCCTTTGAACAAAAAGTGAGCTCTCGTGTAAAAACATATTTCCGGAATCAGGTACACAGGACTTTCCACTACTTTTTTCTCCTCGCATACCAACAATCGTCCATGACTGTAGAATCGGATGCCGTAAAATCCGTAGCCGGGCTCATGGCCATCGCGGCACGGACTGCACCAAAGGCGGTAGGGCTGGACTCAATCCATATTGAGGTACTGACCGGCAAGGAGCAGGAGAAACTCGCAAACCAGATGATCAAGCAGGGAAAAGAGATAAAAATGGACTTTTTCTGGATCAATGGCGAGCAGGTAAAAGTGAGCGATGCCACCCTCCTGATCGGAGTTGAAGGCCAGAAAGTGCTGGGTATCAATTGCGGCGGGTGCGGGCATGCAACCTGTGCAGAGATGGCAAAAGCGGCAAAGGCAGGAAAGAACAAAACTTCTCTTTACCCGGGCCCGAACTGTGTCATGAAGATTTCGGATCTCGGCATCGCAGTCGGTTCAGCAGTAAAAACTGCCAGCATCCACAACGTGGATAACAGGGTCATGTTCAGTGCAGGTGTTGTTGCCCTGAAAATGGGTTTTCTCAAAGGATGCAGCGTTGCCTACGGCATCCCGCTCAAAGCATCCGGCAAGAACATCTTCTGGGACATGAAATTTGCCGGGCACTAAATTGCATCTTTTTTTTGCCGGCAGATGTGCGAACTGCTGGCCGGACATATCAGCAAGGTTACTCCTCACCACTATTGGCAGTTTTCTTCAGCGCCTTCTCTATCGCCCAGCGCCCGCGCCCGAGGGCATCTCCCAGAGCGGCAACAATCACCTTTTTTGTCTCGCCTCTGGCCCGCCGCTTCCTGAACTCACGCGTGAGATAGCGTATGTCCGCGTCGGTCCAGGCTTTCCGCTGGTTTTTCCGGGTCTGGATAGAAGGCTCCCGTACGGTGGGTAAGAGAGAACCCGGTTCAATTACCCCCATATCCCGTATCCGTGTATCAAACATCGCTTTCGAACATTCGAATCCGGTTGCCCGGCGGTTGAGCCCGATAGCAACCCTGGCAGTGGAAAAGCCCCCAAGGAAGAAGTCACAGACGAGATCGCCTTCATTGCTGCTGTACTGGATCATCTTTTTGAGCAGTTCGGGGGGGAGTTCGTTCTTGTTCTTCACCCTGCCGGGCTTATATTCACGGTTGATCTGCCAGACATCCTCGCGATCCGTATTGTTGAGCGAGCGCCCATCCCCGTGCTTCTCGCCAAGCCCGTACCGGGATTCAAGGTTGAACGTCCGTTTTCCCCCGGGTTTTTCATAGAGGAGGATATGGTAATGACTCGACACAAATTTCCTCCGGGTAAAGACACCAAAGGAGTATTTCCAGATGATATGGTTGACCTCGGCAAGGGTGGTCATCCGCAGGGCATCGAGAATGTGATAGAGGTTGGTGTAGCCCGAGATGATATAGATCGAGCCGCCGGGTTTCAAGACCCTCTCTGCCTCACGAATCCACTGAACGGAGAACTCCCCATATTCTTCCCGGGGGATCTCAACATAGCCGTCCACAACGAACTTCTCATCCCGGTTATAGTGCTTATGGAGGGTATCACCGTTGATGCCATACGGCGGATCGGTGATGATGAGATCTACCGAACCATCAGGGATGTAACAGGCTGCTCCGCTGATACAGTCCCCGTGGTAAAACGTGCCGGTAGGGAATCTAACACACCGTTTTCCAGACCCGCTCTCTTTTTTCATTGCACTTCCATGAACTGGTATGTGGCGAGGCTACATAATAAATGGCAAAAAGACTGATGCTTTAAAAAGGCAAACGTTCTCTTAAAGAGAGCACAAGAGATGAGATGATCCTATGGGAATTCCGTACCTGAACAACGATGAATCCATACTTCTGTCAACGCACAACATCCTTGTCGATGCTGCGGTTTCAGAAGCGATACTGACCAACAGGCGCCTCCTCATTCTGGACGGCAACAGCCCCGAATCCCGGCACAAGGAGATACCCTTTGCTGCGATGGAGACGGTAACCATCACGGAGAGTGGATCCGGTGACCCGGCACTGTCACTTGCTGTTCTCAACACGACGGGCGGAACAACTCCTGTTCACCTGGTCTTTTCCCAGCAACCCCGTGTGCCGAGAGCAGGTGAAAGGGATGGATGGGCGCAGAAGATAAAAGAGCAGATCGCCCGCATGCCCTCCGGCACCATGCCGGAATATATCGATTTTACAGGAGAGGATGGCGAAGATCTCAAAAAACTGATCGGGTATTCAGAAGGAGGCGCACCTGCAGGAGCAGAGGACAGGAATCCTCCTGCTGCATCCGGCCCGAAAAGCAAGACCTCCCTCTCCTCCCGTTTCCATCCCCCTGCTCCCGCAGACTCAGGGAAGAAACTGCTCATTGCAACCACGGCGATCGTTGTGGTCGTACTCCTGATTGCCTGTGCAGCATTCGTGTACCCGGGGTTCATGTCGCCAAAGACCAGTGTGCCTCTGCCCCCGGCAACACCGGTACCTGCTACGGTCACTACTCTAGTGCCGGTAACCACCGCTACACCCACTCCGGAACCAACACCTGTACCTGCAGTCACACCGGAACAGACAACCACAGTCACCACATCGCAGATCCAGACCGATGTTCCCGGTGATGGGGTATGGGTCCGGATCGTGTACGAAGGGGACTATTCCGGAACCATCGGTTCGGGCGGCAGGCTGCGCGAATTGAGCGGTACGGGGGGACGTATCTACCGGGTACCGGCAACCAGCACCGATATCATCGAAGTGGCGATCAAGAAACTTGACACGGCCGGTCTGCCAATGACCATTGAAATCTTCAATAACGGAGAGATGATCAAACGAAAGACGATCATTACTCCCATGGGTACGCTGGTAATGACCGTTGATCTCAAAACAGCCCTGACACCGGTGGTCACTCCGGCAGTGACACAGTAACTCCGTGGGACACAGGAAAAAAACCGGATGATACCCGGGAAAAAAAGCATCTCTCCTTTTTTTTACTCCCGGTACGCGTTATTTGTCACGATACAGAAACCGGCTTCATCGGCAGTTCATTGAATACATCAGTGAAAAAAACCGATGCCCAAAAAAAACGGGGCCCGGCTATGGTGAAAAAGAGATGGTATGTTTATCCTCAGGGGTTTTTTCGTACACAACGATGACGAGTGAGTTTACGCTGACGGGACCATCCGTGCCATGTCCGCTTCCACGGTAGTATTCGGCTTGAGATCGAAATTCTTCACCAGTACATCGAGCACGGTGGGGGAGACGAACGCCGGCAGTTTGGGGCCGAGCGTGATATCCTTTACCCCAAGGGAGAGGAGCGAGAGCAGGACGAGCACTGCCTTCTGCTCGTACCAGGCGATGTTGTAGGATACCGGCAGTTCGTTGATACCAACACCGAATGCTTTTGCAAGCGCCTGTGCGATCACGACGAGCGAGTAGCAGTCATTGCACTGCCCTGCATCGAGTACCCGGGGAATGCCCCCGATGGTGCCAAGGTCCAGGTGATTGTAGCGGTACTTGGCGCAGCCCGCGGTGAGGATGACTGTATCTTTGGGCAGTGCCTGGGCAAACTGCGTGTAATATTCCCGCTCTTTCTGCCGGCCATCGCATCCGGCCATGACGATGAAGCGTTTGATATCCCCCCCCTTGACTGCGGCGATTACCTTGTCTGCAAGACCGAGCACTGCTCCGTGGGCACAGCCGGTGATGAGATCAGTGCTGCCGGCTTTCAGTTCCTGTGGGGGCTGGCTGGTTTTTGCAAGCGCGATGACCGCAGAGAAATCTTTCTTACCGTCAGCCGATGCGGCGATATGCTTAACGCCGGGAAACCCGGCAAGACCCGTGGTAAAGACCCGCCCGGCATAGGTGTCCTTCGGCAGCACAATACAGTTAGTGGTGACCAGAACCGGGCCGTTGAACTTCTCGAACTCATCGCGCTGGGTGTACCACGAACCGCCATAGTTACCGTAGAGGTGTGAGTATTTCCTGAACGCGGGATAGGCATGCGAGGGGAGCATCTCGCCGTGCGTGTACACATCCACGCCGGCATTCTTCGACTGCTCGAGCAACTGCGCCATGTCCTTCAAGTCATGGCCGGTGATCAGGATACCCGGGCGGGTCCCGACCGTGGTTTTGACGCTCGTGATCTGCGGGTTGCCATACGAGGAGGTGTTTGCCCCGTCCAGCAGCGCAAGGGTGGTGACACCGACACTCCCGCATTCCAGAACGAGCGAGACCATCTCGGGAACCGTGAGGTCCTGCAATGTTGAGGCGAGTCCCTTCTGGAGGAATTTCTCAACGCCGGCATCGGTCTTTCCCAGCACTTCAGCATGCGTGTAGTAGGCTGCAACACCCTTAAGCCCGTAGATAAGGGTCATGCGGAGAGAGCGCACATCTTCATGTGCGGTTGCAAGAGTCCCGACGGTTTTTGCCTTCTCCAGGATATCGCTGTCGCCTTTCGGCTTCCAGGTGCAGGCATCGGGTTCGGCACTGCCCGCTGCGGGAAGCGCATCGCGGATTGCTACGGCCTTTTTGATCTGGTCAGCGAACCGCTGCTTATCGAAATTCACATTGGTCAGCGTGGAGAAGAGCGATTCTGCGATGAACATCCCCACCACCGGATTGCCTTTTCCCTTCTCCATTGCCACAAGATTCCTGACCGAGATACCTTTGCAGAGATAGACAAGCACATCCTGGTAGGCTGCGATCTCATCTTCCTTGCCGCAGACGCCCTTTACAGTACAACCCGTTCCCTTTGCTGTTTCTTCACACTGGTTACAGAACATCATTCAACTCCTTTGCTATACTTTTGATATAAGATATCAATTACATACCAGATTATAAATAGTCAGGAGTTTCTAAAAACATACCATGGATGATGCGTGCACGGTCAACCAGACCGTACGATACTTAACCCGGAAATGGATGCTGCTGATCATCCTGGAACTCTACAAGGGCAGCGCTCATACCCGCCGGTTCTCCGATCTCAGGGATTCCTTAGATGGCATTACCCCCAAGGTTCTCTCCGAGCGGCTCAAGGAACTCGAAGACGAGGGAATTCTCACGCGGAACGTGGATGCAACCGCATTTCCGGTCAAGGCTGAATATACGCTTACCGAGAGTGGGCTTGAGATCGTGGATGTGATCCGGGGCATCAAGCGCTGGGCCCTGAAATGGAAGATCGACAACATCCCCTGCAGTGAACAGGACTGCAAAGTATGTGTGCTGTAAAAGGAATTGCTGAAAAGATCGAAGTTGAGGAAAATCATGAAAACAACTGAAATTGCCAGGATGCCGTCATGGGCGGAACCCCACCCGGGGGATGCACGGAAGAGTTTCGCTTCTGTACGCACAATCACCGTTATGACCATCCGGTATGCGGGAGCATGAGTATGAAACGAAAGATCATCAGTATCGACGAGAAAAAATGTACGGGATGCGGGCAGTGCATCCCGGACTGTCCTGAGGGAGCCCTCCAGCTCATTGACGGAAAAGCCCGGCTGGTGAGCGATCTCTTCTGCGACGGCCTCGGGGCCTGCATCGGCACCTGTCCCGAGGGAGCGATCTCTGTCATCGAGCGGGAAGCCGCAGCATATGATGAGAGAACGGTGATGGCAACCATTGTCCCGCAGGGGAAAGCGGTGATCAAGGCCCATCTCGAACACCTGATCGGCCACGGGCAGAAGGCACTCTACGACACTGCCATCGAATACCTCATCGAGAACACAATCCCCATACCCGATCACGACAATGCAGCGTACCCGGTAAAGGCAGCACGAACGGTACCACCGGCACAAAAGCAGCCCGGACAGGGCCATCCTGCCGGTACCTGCCCTTCCGGACCGGATGCACATCACCCCTTTGCCACCTGCCCGGGAGCTGCTGCACGGAGCATCTCACGCGGTGGCGACCCCGGAGGAAAGCCGCGCCAGCCAGTGGGGGGGTCAACTTCATCCGAACTCCGGCAGTGGCCGGTCCAGCTTAAACTTCTCAACCCGGCAGCCCCGTATTTCGACCACGCTGACCTGCTGGTTTCTGCGGACTGTGCCCCGTTTGCGTACGCCGGGTTTCATGCAGAGTTCCTCAGGGGCCGGATCGTGATCATCTTCTGCCCGAAACTGGATGCTGACATTGACGGGTATGTCACGAAACTCGCAGAGATCTTCACCCGCCACCCGATCAGATCGATCACCGTTGTCCATATGGAGGTCCCATGCTGCAGCGGTGTACGGTACGTTGTAGACAAGGCACTGGAACAGTCAGGAAAGAAGATCCCGGTAACGGATAAAACGATCCTGATAGATGGCGGTGTTGCCCCATAGCGGCACGTTGAATGAACCTCGACACCGGAGCACAAGGAGGCAGAGACAATGACAAATCCTTCAGAAGGAGCAATTCTCCAGCGGGACTCAAAGACCTGGGCAGTCACAACCCGGATACCAGCCGGTATTGTGACCCCCGGACAACTTGAGACCATTGCCCGGGCAGGAAAGAAGTACCATGTGCCGGTGCTGAAGATCACTTCAGGCCAGCGGATCCTGTTTGCCGGTCTTGAACCAGAGGACGTGCCCCGCATCATTGCTGATCTCGGCCCGCTGGTAAAACCCGAAACATTGCCGTGCGTGAAATTCGTCCAGGCCTGCCTTGGCACCGAAATGTGCAGGTACGGCAAACAGGACTCGATCGGGCTTGCCCGCATCATCGATGAACAGTTCAGAGACCAGACATTCCCGGCAAAGATCAAGATCGGGGTCTCGGGTTGCCCCCGCTGTTGCAGCGAGAGCCATACCCGGGACATCAGGATGATCGCCACCCCGAACGGGTGGACGGTCTTCTTCGGGGGCAATGCGGGTACCCGTCCACGGTTCGGGGATCTCATTGCCCGGGACCTCACTGCTGACGAGGCGGTGGATTGTGCACAGCGCCTGTCAGAGTACTACCGGCGCCATGCACACCCCCGCGAACGCACAGCCCGGTTTATGGAGCGCACAGGTATAGAATCGCTGAAATCGGAATTACTTTCATTAATTCCGTATATTCCCGTTGAAACGGAGAGATTACCATGAAGATTACTGATGTAGCAAAGGTCCCGTCAGGACCAAACCCCCACCATGTGGATGCACGGAAAATTTACGATACCCCAAATGCGATCGCCGTAGTGATCACTCTCCAGCCCGGGGAATCATTAAAAAAGCACATGACACCGGTCGATGTCTTCTTCTATGTGCTGGAAGGCACCGGTATTGTTGAGATCGGTACCGGGCGGGAGACCGTGACAAAAGATCAGCTGGTCGAGAGCCCGGCCCGGATCCCGCACCGCTGGACAAACGAGAGCACAGCGGTGTTCCGGGTGCTGGTCGTCAAAGTCCCAAGGCCCACGGAAGAGACGAAGTTGTTGTGAAGGCTTGGATATCGCTCTCCTGTAGGGGCGGTTCCCGGGTGAACAACCCTCTATGCCTGAATAAGAAACACTCCGCCGATCCCGATTGGGGATCTTCCGCCGCGGGTTTTTTAGTGACTGAACGGGTAAAACGTGTATAAACCAAACCGGTTCACTCCACAATTATGAAAATCAGTACCATGATCTATAGTTCACGATGATCCCCCGCCTCAGGGCCTTTCTTCAGGCACGGCGGGGCAATACGGTTTTGTTCAACTCGATTTTCTTTCACCGTCTCTTTTTTCAACCCCCTGATCTGCCGCGGGGGCTCCCCGTAGGGGGCGGCAGCGTTCATCCCTAACGAGGTATGGGGGTATCAACCCCCATCATACGGTCTGAAGAACCGATTTGTATAGGAAAATGAAAGAATTGCACGAAAATGGTTATTATTGAAGTTGAAACGGCAAAGGACCTGCTTTTCACCCGGCCGATACAACAACCTGCGGTTTTGGCGGGTAGATTTTCTGCGTGCGGAACTCTGCCCACGCACGCCGGGTAATTTCAGTTTTCATCTCAAATTCATAGCTGATATCATTGACATACACCCGAATCCGGACCCTCCGGTAAAACGGAAAATCATCCAGGCGTACCGTGCAGGGATATTTTTTTGATACGACAGCGTATTTTGAGGTGACTGCCACATCCCGGGCAATGCGGAGCGCTTTTTCTTCGTCACACCTCGAATCAATGTAGAGATCCGTTATTACCATCATCACAAGGTGTCCCGAGTTGCTGCTCGTGACCGGCTCGTTGAAGATCATCAGGTTCGGGATAGAAACCACCGATTGCTCCGGGGTAACCAGCCGGGTTGAGCGCAGGTTGATATCGGTGACTTCCCCATAGTGCTCTCCGAACGTAACCATATCCCCGATCTGGAACGGTTTTTCGAGTATGATGACGGTACTGCCGACAATATTTGAGAAGAGATCCTTAATGCCAAAAGCAAGGATCACCCCGAACAGCAGGATGAACGCGAGGAGTTCATTGATATTGGCATACGGGCTCGAGATCACGATTGCGATACCATACAGAGCCGCAATGGAGACGATAATTTTTACAAACGGTATCAGCGTCTTGATCAGTATCCGGTGATACGGCTGTCTTTCTGCAAGGTACCAGAGAAAAAAGGTCAAGATGCGTACCACGAGAAACCCAACAACAACTACCACGAGGATCTGCACGAGAATATCCGAGGTGATGAGGGAGAGATCCACCGGTGTCCCTACAAGATCTGTAATCAGGTTTGCCATATCAGGTCACCATCCTCATGCGCAGGAGATAGGTAAGCACGCTGTTTACCAGGATAAGCCGGATCCGGACACGGCCTTCCACGTCTTCAATGATTCCTCGTGACCGGAGCAGGTAGAGCACCTGCCGGGCTTCATTTCCCAGAATACCAAAAAGATCTTCGGGGGCCACTGATTCCAGCATCAGGATGATGGCCAAGGCATGCCGTTCATCGACCGATAGTCCTTCTATTACCGGGGGATCACGGATCCCGCTGATCCGTATCTCCGGGTACTGCAGGCTTGCATTCCAGAGCGCAGCTGCAACCCCGCTGTTCCCCCCGGCAATCCGGGTAAGATGCAGGAAGATCGCATTCTCGGGAGTCGCATTAGTGTCCTGCCGTTTCACCACCGATGCAAGGATATTGAGGTCAAGGATGAGCCAGGGAATGGCAATTGCACGCCGGGTAAACGGAATAGCCAGCTTGTGCGTGATGGCGGGGTTAATGAAAGCACTCCGGAGGGATGCGTCATTGACATAGCGGATGGTTTTGCCATACCGATCATGAATCGCGGCTTTCAACCGGCCGGCACTAAACGGGGGGATTTCCACTACCCGGTGCTGGTAGGCATCTATGCCGGTGACCGCTGCATAGTAATGCCATGCGGACGTGTTCCAGCCGGAAATAACGGAGGTCTTTGTTCCGGCCAGGTATGCCTGGAACGATTCGAGCGTATCAAACCCCCCAATCCTCGGGGTAGCAAGGAAATGGGCATTCCTTAAAAAGAGGAGAGGAACCCCCTCAAAGGCTCCAAGCTCGGATGCCACATCAGTGACCGGTGAGGTTAAGGTGTGCATTGCAGCATCCGGGTAGTCTTTGGAAAGCGAGCTGACCAGAAGATCTCTCCCTGAAGAGGTGTGCCCGATCACGGCGAGGTGGGTGCCGGGGCGTTCCGCAGCTGCATCAACGTGGTTCTTTAACCGGGCGTGAACTTCCCGGTAGAGGTGGGGGACAATGTCACCGGGTTGCAGCGGGGGGAGACCTTCCATGAATCTAGGAGTAGTTTCCCATGATAAAAACGTATCGCTGGTTCGTTCTGTCGTATCCCTGAGGCACAGGCCATTGATGGATGTTATTCTGCACACACACCAAGGCAAAATGCAACAGGCGTTTACGACCGCGGACCCCGGGTGACCTTTCCTCCTGCTGCCCGGATCGCATCTTCAATTTTTACGAGCAGTTCCTCATCATTGAGAGCAAAGGCCAGGTGTTCGTACCGGTTCACGAGTGCTATGGGTTTTAAGATGACCAGCGGCTTTTTTCCCGCAGTCTCACCGCAATACTCTACCGGCACTACGGTTATGGTATCGTTCTCCCAGATGGCGAGATTCCCATACCCTGCCTCATCCCAGAGTTTTCTGACAATATCCTGTGTGATCATGGTTCCTGGATCCTGCTGATAGAAAGACCGGTGTTATTCGTTATATACCCGTGTTTTTTTGGGGATATTGGTGATATCCCGCGTTTTCGTACGCAGAGTGCGGGAGCCGGCCGGGGATCTTATTTCCGGATCCCTGAAGAACAGTCCCGCCTCCTGTTTTATTTTCTGATCCTCCGTATCGCCACAAGCCCCCCGAGCGACAGCAGGGCCGCGACGAGACCGAACCCGGGGGTTTTTTGGGCGGGTGACAGCCCGGTAATAAATTCAGAATTCGATCCGGCTTCTATGGGAATGGTCGTTTTCAGGTCGCTGTACCCGTTCATAACCAGGGTAACAGAATGTTTGCCTGCCGGAAGCCCGGGTATCGTTGCCGGTGTGACACCTTTCATCTCCCCGTCGATATATACGAGCGCTCCCGGGGGCGATGAGGTCACGGACAGGGAACCGGACCCCGGTACCGGAACAGCAACCGTCTGTCCGGGTTGCACGGGAACAACCGTTACCCCCGCAGTCGTTGCTGCAGTAGGGTTCCGGGATGCCGTGGAGATGAGCAGGGCACTGACCGGCTGCAGGTCTCCCATCACCGCAACCGTGCGGGAAACCTCCTGGTAGCCATCAAGCCGGAGGAGGATCACGCGATTGCCATTCGGAACTGCATCAAGAGTGAGCGGGGTGAATCCCCGGTAGGCATTATCGAGATAGACATTGGCCCCGGGAGGGTTTGAGGTGACGGCGATGCCGCCAAACGCAGGGGTTGGCGGGGGTGTGGGTTGCCCGATAAGGTGATCGATGGTAACGATAGTAGCGGGGATGGCATAACCCCGGGCATCCAGTTCCTGGATCTTCACCAGGGGTTTTGTCGTACCCGGGGCTGACGAAAGGGGAATTTTGCCCCGTAACAATGCCTTTACGACCACTTCATCCTGGTTCCGGTATCCCAGTTCAAACCCGGCGATGGTTAATGTGCGCCCACCCACAACGGGACGGACATTTTCTACGCCATTGACGATGATGGAATACGACCATGCGGGATCCGCGAGATCGGTTGCAAACTGGAGATCATCATACGAGGGAAATGCAACCCCTGATGCGGCATAGACCGTCCAGGAGACGTTCACGGTATCACCGGGATTCACCAGATCAGAAGGATCGACTGCCTGTTTTGCTACGGAAAATGCCGAGACTCCCGAAATTACAAAGAACAGCAGACAACACCAGAGAACCGGGTGTGCAAAGCTCATCATCCGTACCATGGTACTCCAATGTATGCTTCCGGATTATTATTACTATAGGATTTTTAAAAGGGAGTGAAGTATTCGTGAGATAAAAAAACATACATGACTTTGATTTCCTGCAGGGTTGTGTTGTCTCACTCCCGGATTGATAGCATTTTCCCGGTGAGTGCAGGATACGTTCTTTTTCTGAGCCCAGGCATAACCATGTGCATGGATCGATAGGAGAGAGGATCCAAAAATCCTGATGCAAAGAAGAGATATTCGGGAAAAATGTGATCAGAGCATGGGGATGCCACACTGCTATTGATGAATGTATGATGGTTTCATTGTGCGGAACCGGTGGGATAAGCAGCGATCGTGTGAGATCACACGAGCTGACCCACCGGTTCCACACAGGGTTTTAAGAGAATGCTGAAAATATCACGAATCCATAGACCACCTCATCGCGGGTTTGGCATTCCCGGCCCGACAGAACAAGTCATCAGGGACAAAGGAGCAGTCGCGTGCGTACTCCAGTACGCTGCACCCGCACCCCATGCATGCGAGCAGTTTCCCGCCTTCTCCAGGAGTCCTGGTGTTCTCTTTTGTTCTTCCCTGCAGAGAGTGTACCGGGTTCTGTGATGAATCAACGGAAAGGAGGTACCTGGCGATTACCGGTCGTTTCGTTGTTCTCATGATTTCTCCTGACATTTCTACGGTTTTTTGCTCATACCGCACAAAAACCTCCACCGCTTGAGCAGGAACGTTTTCCGGGCAGGCTAAAGGACACATCCGGCGGAGAGCCCCGCTCCCGTCATCCATGTCATGAGAATAAAAAGGATAGGGATTAATAAACAGATTATCGCACGATCGTCTACATGAGTGGTGTCGGGTCCTGTTCACAGTTTCATATAGAAGGTCTTCCAGAGTGTTAAAAGGGGAATTTCAGCTGAAGGACTGTCAGCAAACCGAAAGACACACAAAGATAGTATTTAAAAAATCACCGAGCCTTTGAGGGGAACTACCCCCCAGAGATTCCCTTTCACCCTGCCTTCTATACAGGAGGTGATGAGAAGCGGGGACTTTTTGGGAGCCTGAATAATAAAGGAAAAAACCGCCTGCATCTCTTTTCCCGTAGGTTCAAAATCCTGGCCGGGCATAGGGGGAAATATTTCCCAGAACATTGCATGCTCGTTTTTGAGCAGTCCCTGGTATTCCAGCAGAACACCGGCCGGTATATTGAATGAGTATCCGCTTTTCCTGTGGTAGGTGCCGGTAATTTTTTCCCCGGGGCCAACCGGGATCGCAAACCGGTTTTCCCCCGGGTCCGGAGGATTTGTTGTACCCCGGTTTTCATAGCTCATACGATCCAGGCCCGGGGAAAGGGTGAACGCATCTCCGCCGTGTTCAATAAGAGAAGAAATTATTCCCTTCTCTTTTGGGGAATAGGTGAGAATTTTCATCCCCTGGGGAAAAGCAAGATCTATAGTTCCGTTGATGAAACGGGTGGTCGACGGATCACCCAGCCGCATACTTACGGAGAGTACAACGGTATAAAAATCAGACGTGCCTGTATTTGCTGTGCGGCCAGGATGTTTATTTAATAGTTTTTCAATCACTTCAGGAGGTGTCGGGTGTGATAGTTTTGTCAGATAGACCAGGGCATTTGGCCCGGGGGATCCATCTTCCTGCGGGGGGGCCCCGTATTGTGATGGGGGAGCACGCCCTCCATCCATCGTTTCTTCGGCATGGGGCAGGTATGCATCCTTCATTTGCAGGGCAGATGACATCTCAATCTCAGACAATAATGCCAGCTCAACAGATTTAACGGAAATGTCATTGTCCCCCATAACCGGTCCTCAGTATCACTTAAAATAGGGGATTTATAAAGAATTGGATTATTATCTGCTGTAAAAAGGCCCGGGTACTTTTTTTCTCCGGTTTGACCGGAGTCGGAGCCTGGGGGCGTCTGCACCCTACGGGTTTTTGTGGTGTGCAGGATCGTGGGAACTGGACAGGGCGATAGTTAGGATGAAGTACCAGGGCTCCGAATCGAGCCCGGCGGGCACAATATTTATTGCCTGCGGGTTAGCAGTATCGTTCAATGGATATCACGGCTGAACGCCAGAAGGAACTCCGGACCTGGATCTTTTTTCTCCTGATTGTGCTCGTTGCACTCTTGTGGGCAACGTTCCTCCTGACCCGGGGGGATATGCTCTACACCAGTGTTGCACTTGCCATCATCGCTACGTTTATGTCATCGTTTGCGTTTACGTTTACCACGAAATTTAAAAATTATATCTACCTGAACCTGATCATCTTTGCTGCAGTACTCTGGGCATCCTTTCTCCTCATGCAGGGCGTTATGATCATGGTGAGCCTGTTTATGTACGCAGTTGCCGGCGGGATCAACATCTTTGCGTTCCTCTGGGTTGAGCAGAACCCTGACGATGAGCAATTTCCGGTATTGCTGACGAAAAAAGAGACCTGATGCAGGAATCGTTCATGCGGGAGATTACATCCTTCCCGTAACGTTCCCTGACGAATAGCACACCTGCAGCCCTGAAAAAACTTTTTTTGCGGTAATTCGCCTGGCAGGATCCTGCCCTGCACGATCCAAAAATAGGGGGGGGGACTTTTTTTTTAGTTAGTTCGGGAGCCGGGTATATGTAACGCCAACGGTTTCAAAGAGATCCTGGTCGTCTGCTTTTAACGGTATGTAATAGGTCAGGAGGATCTTCTTATCAATAGTCAGGGTCTGAGTGGTCATGAATCGGGCAATGACCTCGCCTTTCGACCGGACATTTACCGAGAGGGTGTAATTGGCGGGCCGGACATTTGTCGGGTTGAGGATCACCCGTGTCTCTACAAAGTTCCAGCGGGGATCCCCGTCTGCTCCCTGGCACTGGTTAAGCGTCTTTACCGGGGTATTTTCGGCTTTTCCTTCGGTATATTTCCAGAGAAATGTCTCATATTCATCTTCAGAGAGTGCAGTGAGTTTTGGTACCTGGTGCTGTATGCCGTAACGGGAATCGTTCACAATCGCCGGGAATGCAACCCCCATGGGACAGTTGGGGATGCTGTAATCAAAGGTTTTCTTCCTGACATTGAGGTATTCAAGGTACGGATTATCGGTTGCCACCCGGGTGGGGGTTGCTGATACCATGACAGATTCCGGGGGTACGGGCGGCTGGTAGGTAACAAGGGGAGTGGGAACCGGGGTAATTTCCGAAGTGGTCGGGATGGGGGTTGCAAGCGGAGTCTGGACCACGGTGACCGGCGGGCTCACTGCCGCGGGTTCAGACCGGGTGCATCCGGTCGCCACCACCATCGCGATCAAAAAAAGGATCAGGAATAGGGGATATTTTTTCATAAGTACTGATTCAAAATTGCATGTCTATAAACTCTTGCGTATCTCCAGAGATCCGGGAAATGACCGGTATATTCGGAATTTCAAGGGGTCTACCGGGGATGAGCGGCCGCGTTTCATACGACTCCCCTGCTGAGCGCCGGAGGAGAGAAGCAGGGCGAAGCATCCGTGACTATCGCCCGGGTTCCTGCACCCGCTTAAACGAGTCCACCGCGATGCTGAAGGGTGTGGCATCGTGCACGTACGTCAGCTCGATCTCATCATTGGACAGGATTGTGCCAAAACAGTACCCTGCACCCCTCTCGACCATCGTCAGGGTCCGCCCGTCACGGCCGATAACGCCGGCAATATCCACAGACCCTTCCTCACCGCTCGTATACGTAAAGACGAGATTTCCGGAAAAGATACGGTCGCGCTGCTCCGTCACCGTGAGATTGATCGTCATATTGGAATAATCGGTAAATCCTGTGCCTTCGTCGTAGCCTTTCATGGGACCGGTCCAGTTGCCGGTGAGGTCAGGTATGACCGTAACGGTGGTTGTTCCCGTAGTGGCAGGAGTGGCCGGTACAGCCGGGGCGGTTGCCATGCACCCGCAGGCAAGGACAGCAAGGGTGACCAGAAGGAGAGTGAACGCGATCTTCATCTGTGAATCGTTCAGCGGAGAACCAGATAAACCAGATCGGTTCTGTTTCTCATCTTCCTGACCTCTGCAGAGATCGCACCGTTGATTCCCGGCAGGGTTGCAGGGTTGCAGGGCCGGCATGTGAAAAGATGCAGGGGCAGGGGGGATGAATCGCACATGCCAAGACCGGTATTTCCTAAAAAAAAGAAAAACGGTCCCCCTTATCTTCTTCTCTCAGCAGGCTTTCTCGTGGAGGTATTTTCCGTTGGCGCATGTTTGCGGAACTGGCCGGGAGGTGCTGATGATCGCGGAGCAGCGGATTTTGTCTTTCCTGGTGATCTCTTCGAATCTCCGGCATCTGCCTTACCGAGTTGCGCCGAACCTTTGCGGGACGTTCCGGGTTCTGCCTTGAGGAGCTTGGCCGGACTTTTCCGGGGTGCAGGTGTCCTGCGTTCTGCCGGATTTTTTGCCGCCTGCAGGGTTGCTGCCAGGGATTTTTGATGGGACGGAGGTGCCTGTTCCGAACGGGAAGGAGTCCAGCTGTCTGCGGGTTTTCGTGTCGCGCGCATTACCGGTGCCGGGGATTTTTGATGAGAAGGTATTTCCCGTTCCGTCCGGGCGGGGGGAGTTGCCGGTTCAGATTTATGGGAAGCGGCACCTTCTTTTTTGGTGATGCCCAGCCGGGTCTTGTACTTGCTCAGGTACTGCAGCAGTTTGAGCACTGCTTCAGTCTCTTCCCGGACAAAGTGCTCGATCTTTTTGAACTCCTGGTTCTCGTACCATTTCCTCAGGTGACTGCCATCATATTTTTTCGAGGAGAACAAATCGAGACGGGCCCCGGCAAACCGCCCGTCATTTAACAGAACCACGATGGACCGGAGGTCAAACCGGGGTCGCTGGAAATAAAGCTGGTGACTGGTGATCGCGGGGAGATTGTATTTTTTGCATTTCGTCAGGATCATCTCGTATTCGTAATCGAGACTCATCCCCACGGGAATAAAATGCGTGACCGGCATGTCCGGCCGGAAGAACTGGTTGAAAAATGTGGTGATAATCGCCTGTTCGGAGCTCTCCCACTCTTTGAGAATAGTCAACTCACCCAGCGGTTCACCGGTGGTCAGATCGATCTTCTGGTATTGGATGGTGATCAGTTTATCAACAGCGGGATCGGGTTTTTCCCCGGTGTGATATCCTTCCATTGCGAAATAGTAGGCCGGCATAAACTGATCTTATAACATGAGACATGAGATAAAATCTTTTCGTGTGGTTTTTATAAAATCCGGTTATTTTTAAAAAAAACCCTGCATCCAAACGGGGCTTACCAGATGAGATCTTCCTGTTGATAGTGAAATGTCTGCGGGAATTGTTTCCCGGACGGAAAAACAGGCCAAAACCTGGGCACCTCATGAAAAAAAGGAGTTCAGAGCGTGATTCCCACCAGGCCCAGAACAATCAGGAGAATTGCCCCGGGGGAACCCGGCAAGAGCACAGATGATGAGGGTGATCCAGTCAACTCCGATATCGGGTTTTCCGGCCAGCTGCATAAGATGGAAAATATGTACTATGAACGGGGTAATAAGACCGATAATTGCATTTATTGCCAGTTGGGTGAAATTTTTAACAACAAAAAATGCAACCGCTAAAAAAATGATAACAACCAGAACGAGAATCGCAATACCCAAGAGTGCCATATACTCCATACTCTCATTACGGGATATTTAAAATCGCTCATCAGGAGTTAAAAAAACGGTTATTGCCGGTTCTTTTTCACCAGCCCGGATAGTATCGCTACCGCAACGAATGCAATGAACAGCGGGGAGGGGGATTTTCGGGTCGGTGCGGTTCCCGCAGCCTGCGTTGGGGAGGAAGCCCCGGCTTTTACCGTATCCCATACCGCGGTCTCTTTTACCGTATCGAATTTTTCCGGAGTGCCCAGCCCTTTCTGATCGGCACTCACCATCGAGCCACCGTCAACCATCACGCTTTTGCCATCGGCTTTGGCGGTGAACGCAACCGTGCCTTCGATCACTTTGAGCGTTGAGGTCCCGTCCTTTCTGACCTCCCCGGTAAACGTGGTCCCCTTTATGCCGCAGACCGCCTGGTTCATCTCCATTTCAAAACTTCCATCTTTCACCATCTTTTTTACATTGACCCAGATGTTCCCCGCAACCAGCTTCAGCTTGCTTTCCGGTCCGGAGGGGGAATCGATGACAACCTCAGATTCCGGTTTTAACACAAACGGGCCCACATCACCAAAGGAGATGATTGCAGAACTGTCTTCCATGGTTTTGATATGTGTGCCAGCGAGCAACGCCATACCGGGCTTTGCAAGTTTCCACTCTTTATCCCCGGGAAGAAGTACTTCAACCTGACCGGTAAACGCAGAAAAACGGGCACCAACATCGATTCCATCCCCCTCTACCAGATCCCACCCCCGCCATACCGCTTCCGGATCCTGGATGATGAGTTCTCCGCAATCGAGTCCGGGACCATGGATTACAGACTTCTTGTCGGCAGAAACCACTAACGTGATTCTGCCGCCGGTCTTTGCATTCGTTGCTTCAAAGGAGCCATCCGGTCCCCCGGAAAAGACCAGGTTATCCGAGATTGTCTCGGGCTGGAACACCGGCCGGGAACCGGGATTGGGTTTATAGGCCAGTTCACCTTCCGGCCCTACCGGCTTAGGTACAATGACCTTGGGATTTGTTGCCAGGTATTTCTGGTACGCTTCATCGAGCTCCTGCTGCCGGGTGATGATCAGCTCTCCCGGACCCTGTGCCACCCACCGCCGGGTTAATACTGCCGTCTGGTATTTTGTCCCCAAAAGAGCCCCCACATTGTAAAAGGTCAGGGTATATTCATAGTCAGCGTCAATGGCAATATCTCCCAGTTTAACCGGTCTGCCATCCTGTAAACGGGTTGTTGATCCATAGTACCCTATGCCATCACGCCAGACAACATGGGTTCCAATCGGTACGTGTGAAATTGCCTTAACCTCCTGGGTTGTCACACCGCTGGGTATATCTCCTGCAGATACTCCGCAAACCAGTACCAGTTGAGAGATTATAACCACTGATAATACTGCCATCACAAAACGTCTGTATTGCACCATATTGACCTCCTGTACGAAAAAACTTAAAAAAAACCATGTCTTTGCATGATTTTTGTTATCCCCTTGTGGTTTTTCTTTGGATATAAACCAGGCTATTTCTGTTGGAGAGCCTGCAGGCGCTGGGGGATACCGGTTACCCTCCAATCGCTGATATGCGGGACGGGACGGGGCGAAACGCTTTTTGTCCGGCACCGGTAACTACTCCCGATGGCAGGCAGTACGGAAGGCACAGGAGATACCGCAATTCGCGATCTCACGAGGGTCCGCCTTACCCGGCTCGACAAGGTGCTGTACCCGGCTGCACAGATCACCAAGGGAGACGTGATCACCTACTATATCCGCATGGCCCCGTTCCTGCTCCCGTTTCTTCATGACCGGCCCCTGACCCTGCATCGCTTCCCGGAAGGGGTAAGCGGGGAGGGGTTTTTCGAGAAGGATGCTCCGCGGGGCACGCCGGATTACGTGGATATTTTTACCCGCTGGTCGGCAACTGCCCGGCGGGACGTGCATTTTGTCCTGTGCAACAACCTCGATTCGCTCATCTGGATTGCCAACCTGGCATCCCTTGAGATCCACACAACCCTTTCGACAACCGGCTCGTACGAGTCCCCCGATCTCCTGCTCTTCGATATCGATCCCGAACCGCCGCTCGGATTCGACGAGGTGATCGATGTTGCTGTCGTTGTGCGGGACGAGCTGGAACAGGCCGGGATGCAGCCGTATGTCAAGACCTCCGGGAAAAAAGGGGTCCACATCGTAGTCCCGCTCGTGCCCGGTTACCGCTTTTCTGAGGTCCGGGAGTTTGCGCACAGCACAGGAAAGGCCATTGCCCGGAATACCCCCCGTGTGGTTTCGGAGTTCACCCGGTCCCGGGATGCAGGCACCATCTTTATCGATTACCTCCAGAACGCCCACGGCAAGACGATGGCTGCCCCGTACAGCCTCCGGGCCACTTCGGAGGCCACGGTCTCTGCACCGCTCCGGTGGGAGGAACTCCGGGCCGGGATGCGTCCCGAAGATTTTAATATAAAGACGATGCTTTCGAGACATGAGGAACCATGGAGGGGCATCTTTGACACCAGGCAAAAAATCTGAAACATCACCCGCCCGGGCACCGGAACGAGCCGCTGGCACAGGGAAAAAACCGGTCCCGGGGAAAAAAGAATCCGCAAAAAAGGAGAACGGAACACCGCCCCTTCCTCCCGATGACCATGAGCACCACGAAAAGGCCGGCAGGGCGTTCTGGAGTGGGAGCATCACGATTGGCCTTGTCAATGTACCGGTCCGGCTCCACACGATGATGCGGGACCACTCCTTTTCGTTCCGGCTGCTCCACAGGTCAGACGGCCAGCCCCTGAAATATGACCGCGTCTGTTCCCGGGACGGCATTGTAGTCCCGTGGACAGAGACCGTAAAAGGATTCGAGATACGGAAAGGAGAATTCCTGGTGTTTGAGCCCGATGAACTCAGGGCCGTGATGCCCGAGTCCGACCGGAAGATCAGGATTGACAAGTTCGTGTATTACCTCTCCCTCGACCCGATCTACTTCGAGAGCTCGTACATCCTGGTCCCCGACCGGAGCGAAGAGGCCTACAGCCTGCTGGTTACCGCCCTGCAGGAGCTGGGCCGGGCTGCAGCGGGGACGATCACGCTCCGCACCAAGGAGTACCCGGTCGTGGTGCATGTGTACGACGGTGCGCTTGTCCTGACCACGCTGCGGCATGCAGATGAGATCACCACACCCCGCGCATTTGCGATCCTGCCCACCCTCCCCGTTCCCAAAGAAGCCGAGCTGGCGCTGGCAAAACGGATCATCACGGACCTGTCCGGGGACTATTCCGTGCATGATTATCCCGACCGCTACCGGGAAGCGATCCTTGCCCTGATAGACAAGAAGCTGGCCGGCGAGAAGATCGTATACGAATCACCGCATCCCGAACAGGCGAAAGAGCTGATGCAGGCCCTGCAGGAGACCATTGCCACGCTTGCCCGGAAGTGACCTTAATGACCCGTTATCTCCCGATGCTTGCCGCAACCGCTCCTGCCCCATTCAGCAGCGATGACTGGCTGTTCGAGATCAAGTGGGATGGCGTGCGGGCATTAGCAACGGTGGACAAAACGCTCTCCCTCCGGAGCCGTAACGATGGGGAACTGGCCGGGCAGTTTCCGGAACTCTCAGAACTCTTGACCCGGGCTCCCGGTACGGTGCTCGACGGGGAGATCGTAATGATGAGCGGGGGAAAGCCCGATATGCAGGCCCTTCTTTCCCGGCTGCAGGGAGCCCCGCCCCGGACCGGCTCGGCACCAGTCACCTACATTGTCTTTGATATCCTTGAGCAGGGAGGCACAAACCTGACCGGCCTCCCGCTTTCCGAGCGGCGGAAGCACTTGCGGGAGGCAGTGCGGGAAGGTCCCCACGTTGTTATCTCTGAACCCGTGGAGGGCCGGGGGGAGGATTATTACCGGGCCGCGGTTGCGCAGGGGCTCGAAGGAGTGATGGCAAAACGCAAGGACAGCCGGTACGAGCCCGGAATCCGTAGCGGGGCGTGGCTGAAGATCAAGCCACAGAAAAGCTGCGATTGTGTGATTGCCGGGTACACGCCGGGTCAGGGAGGACGCGGGGCGGCTTTTGGTGCCCTCCTGCTGGGGCTGTACGACACCGGTACGCTGGTTACGGCCGGCAAGGTCGGGACCGGGTTTTCCGACCGGCTGCTCCGGGAACTGATGGGAGCCTTTGCGCCACTGGTCACCGGCGTCCCCCAGCTGGCTGGTATCCCCGGAAAGGTGACCTGGCTCGACCCGGTTCTTGTCTGCGAAGTGGCGTACCAGGAAGTGACCCGTGACCGGAAACTGCGGATCCCCCGCTTTCTCCGCCTCCGCACGGATAAAACAGCAGTTAGCTGCACTGTTGACCAGCTCGAGGACGGGCAGACGCATGCTGCGGGGGATGCAGTAGCACAGGGCACACAACCGGAGAGGGCACAACCCGGTCTGAGGAAGTACCATGAGAAGCGGAATTTTTCTGTTACCAGCGAACCGGAGGGGCATCCGGCTATGACGGCGAATAGTTTTGTTATCCAGGAGCACCATTCCCACAAACTGCACTACGATCTGCGGCTGGAGCGCGACGGCGTACTGAAGAGCTGGGCGGTACCAAAGGGTGTCCCGGAGGCGGCGGGTGAGAAACACCTCGCCGTAGCCGTGGAAGATCACCCGCTTGAGTACGGGACATTTGAAGGTGAGATCCCCCCGGGCCAGTACGGGGCCGGCACGGTCACGATCTGGGACAGCGGGACGTACGACACGAAACACTGGGATGCGGAGAAGATAGAGGTGATGCTCCACGGCAAACGGCTGAACGGGGCGTACGTTCTCGTGAAGTTCAAGCGGGCAGGAAAAAACAACTGGCTGGTATTCCGGACGGGGTAGGGAGAAGCTCCTCATGCAACGATCCGCAATACCTATCATCCGGCAGCAGAAACACAAGGGGTATGCATGATACGGACTGTCCGCCATTTTCAGAGGTCGTGCTCTACCTTTCTGGATTCATCATCTCGGTAGCAATGCTCGGGTACATTCTGCCGGGGGTGACTCTCCGCACCTGGGATCACGTTTCGCTCCCTGCGATCTTTTTCCTTATCGTGTTCTTCGCCGTCACCGGGTATTGCTGCGCAAAGCTGATCCTGTTGTTATTACCTGAGCGTAAAAAAGTCTGCCCCGCCTGCCGCCTGCTCGCCAAGGTCCTGGAGATCGACTGATTGCAGATTTCTGAGGTAAGAATGCCCTCTCGCCCATGAGGCAGCTCGAACTCCTGCGGTTGCTGCGGGAGTTCCCCCGGAGGGGCTATGTGCAGTTCATCATCGCCACCCATTCCCCGATACTCCTTGCATTTGCTGCAACCATCTGCAGCTTCGATGCCGGCCCGATCAGTAAGGTTGCATACGAGGATACCGGTTATTACCGGGTCTACCGGGATTCCCTGAACAACCCGGCGAAATACCTTGAGGGAATGTGAAGGACGGGGAATGCGGATTTAAAAAAAAAAGATGAGGATGGCTTCTTATCCGCCTCAGTTCTTGTGGACAACCGGGCATGTCGCAGCCTGCCATCCATGAGGATCGGGCCGGTACTCACAGTTCGGGTGCCGTAGCCGTCCTCTGCACCCGGAATTCCCGTATAACAAGGTAGAGCACGTCTGCAAAAAACCCGAACATGGGCAGGATTGCAAGAATCGCCCAGACGGGTGCGAGCATTTTTTGTTCTTTTGCATCACGGTAGATAAGAAATGCGATGAGCAGCTGTACTATCCATACAACGATCATCAGCAACAGCCCCCCAAAGGGGCTTGCATGATACATATACGGTGACATTGTACGTTATAAGTTACATCACCTGATAACCTTTCACCTGGTGACAATGATGGCGCAGATGGAGGGAACATTTCTGAAAACCATTATTTTCAACGGGCGGGGCGGCCTTACCGGGATTGCCGGGTTCCTGCTTGTAGGGGGGGGTGGTTTTTTTCCTCGCCTTTATGACTGCTTTTGGCAACAACACACCGGAAGCGCGGATTATCCTGCAGGGAGTTTTGAGTATTTTTTCCCTAGCAAATCCGCTCCGGGGAATTCCGCTGGCGTATTGTGCCGGTGCGGTGCTGGTGCAAAAAAGACCCGATACGTGAAGCGCGGTCGGTTTGCTATTCGACCGTGCGGATGCTTTTGATCAGGAAGTTTCTGCGGCGAACCGGAGGTGCGGGCGTCTGATGCCGGCTGTGTTGAGGAAAGGCATTCAGGGTCCGGCACAAAACTTCACCGGAACAACCCAGATTATTTCGTGCCGGAGTTGCATACAGATGCTGGTGCAGTTACTCTGGAAGATTCTCCTATTTACGCTGAGCGAGGCTTGTGTACAAACGGGTGAAAGATGACGCACTACCTGATCGATATCCGCCTGATGGGTTCGGTAAAGAACCAGATTCGCACGTTAAGCAATCACCTGGCGGAGAAATTCAGTCTTGGGGAGAACCTGGTCACCCCGCATATCACGCTGGCCGGGCCCTTTTCAACCACCGATGAACAAAAACTGGTTGAAGATTTCACCGTAATCTGCACAAACCAGAAAGTGATGCCGAAATATGAAGTCGGGAGTTACGGGTTTTTTGACGATACGAGGGTTGTCTTTGTCACCATTACTCCGGACGAGACCTTAAAACAATTCCGCTACCAGCTCTCACGGGCCATCTCCCCGTACTGCTCGTTACGGAGATATGACCAGGATAATGCCAACGACTTTAAGTTCCACGCAACGCTCGCCATGAAACTGGACTGGCTCACCTTCCAGAGAATTAAATGGTATTTCCGGGGGCAGGAGAGCGTCATCTACCGGCACCACCCGATCCGGGCAACCCTGCTCCGGAATTCAAAAATTATCTGCGAATATGATTTTGTCCAGGAGAGGATGCTGACCCGGGCACAGGCACTGAGCAAGGCGACACGGAAGCGGGATTTTGATATTCTCAAGGTGTGGGCGGATGGGAGTTGGGAAGGGGAGTGAGAACGCCCGGGATTTCACCGGGAACCAATAACGTTCTCGAGGTTCCCCGGTCGTGAGAAGAGTCACGACCCTTCCCTTACTCCTCTCCGTCTCCAAGGCTCCGCTGCAGCATTGCCCGCAGCTGCCGGGCCCGGAACCGCACGTGGGGATCAGCCCGGACGAGAGCCGGGTCGATCGTATCGGTGACCCGCCCGGTGAGCCTGTCACCGGCCCCGATGTGGGCAGATACGGTCACGCGGTACCAGCACCGGTTCTTTACGCCGTCCTTCTTTACCTCCCGGTAAAACCGCCCGAGACTCTGGGGATTGGGAAAATTCGTCACCGTTGCCCGGCACATCTCCTCGATTGCCTGGTTGAATGCCGCTATTCCTTCCGGAATTTCCCGGTCACGGATGGTGGGCTCGCAGATGAATTCAACCCCCGGTCTCCCGCCCTCCTCCACGATCAGGGCATGGAGCTCGATGCCGCCGGCAAGGTATTCATCGCCTTCTTTGTGGAATGCTTCCTGATCAACACCCGGTTCTGGTTCGGTCATGGTCGTAATCCCCGGTTAGGTGTCCGGCTTTGTATGCATTCCCCTTTTCTCCCGGGATTTCTCGTACCTGTAGGGGAATGATGGAGAAACCTGATGTCCATGAAGGGGAAATACCTGAATATATGACCGAACAGAAAGGGTATTTTGAACAGGGACGGTGGGTACTTGAGAGCGAACCTCTGGCCACCCGGGTGGATGAAAACGTTATTGACAAGAGGTTTTCGGAGGCAACCCGGTCCGTCATATCATCGATAGATGATGTGATGAAAGTCACCCGTGACCTTGTTGCAACCGAAGAGGGAAAGCAGTATATTGAAAAATCCATCAAGGATACCCAGATGCAGATCCAGAGATCCTTTGATGAGATCATCCGCCATGTAAAAAACGAACTGGATAAGAAGGTAAAAAACCTGAAATAATTTTTTTGGCCCGGGGGAAAACCCATAAACGGGAGTTCGTACCCGAATCCTGAAGATCGGATGCTCTTTTCTTAGAGAATTCAGGTGTCTGCCCACCCCCTTTAGGGGTCGCCCGGCCGTCTCATCGGGGCCTCACGGGGCAGACTAACGTGGTGGCAGACCCCGTAACCGCCGCTGAGGTGCCCCGCCGGGAGCGGCGGCACAATCCTGTCGGGGTTTGGAACAAAAGCCCCATGAACTCAATGGATCGAAAAATCTGATTACCAGGGGAAATCCCCTGTCCACTTTGCATACACAACTCGCGTGGCCAATAACGGTGCATCGCACCCATCAGCGCTCGGGTTTACGGACTTCTGCTGTCGTCCTGAAATGCATCTTTGCTACGAGGGGTAAACCGTCGAGCCCGTTTTTTGCAATGAACTGTTTTCCGGCCCTGATGACGGCCGCCGAGGCCCCTAGGGGAAAGGTCATCGCATACTTCTTTGACAGTGCGGCAATCTTTTCCACGAACCGTGCCCGTGCCAGTATCGATGCAGCAGCGACAGCGATGTTCTGCTCCGCCTTATGCATCTGGATTACCTCGATCATCCTGCCCTTTGCCTGGAGTTTCCCGAGGATGAAGCGTTTGTCCGCGAACTGGTCGGCGATCGCAATCGTACAATCCACTTTTTTCAGTAACTCTTCAATGGCCCTGGCATGCCCCCAGGCAAGCATCGTATTGAGGTTTTTTCCTTCCGATTTCATCTGTTCATAGAGCCGGTTGTATTTCTCCGGCGAAATTTCAATGATCTCGAATCTGCCGGCGCAGAGTTCTTTGATCTTTTCTGCGAGTTCCTGTATTTCAGGATCCGTGCAGGTCTTGCTGTCCCGTACGCCGATCGTTCGCAATGCATCCGCTGTCGGTTCGTCGACACAGACTGCGGCACACACGAGAGGACCGAAATAATCCCCTTTACCCGATTCATCCGTACCGATCACCGGGTATCCTGCGTCACAGGCAGTCCCGGGTGGACGGGAGGCTCCTTTAGGAATACTGGCTGCCGGGGGTTTCTTGTCCAGCAGTTGCTGAACGCTGTGCAGGAGTTCCGGATCTTTTAACAGGGAATAATCAAGGGTAAACGTCCCGTTTTTGCGCTGGTACATCCGGATGAGCCCGCTTTTTCCCTTACGGGACAGGCTGAACTGTATGCCAAAAGCAATGTCTTTGAACACCTCTATGGTGAAATGATTCGCAAGTAAGATGCCCTGTATCGCATGGTAGTACTCTGTCAGTTTTTCATCGGTCACGGGTGAGCACCTGGAGTTTTTGCCCGAGTAAGGAAGTTTCCGTATGGGTAAAAAGAGTGAACGGTTAGCCAAATCATAAATCCTCTTCTAAAAACCCTACAGGGTATGCCTGGAGATTGAAACTATCGCAAAATTATTCCCGGGATTTTTTTGCTCCTGGGGGAAATTATCCTTGTGTACCTGAACAACGACTGGGGAAACGACGGGATCCTGCTGGTGAGTGGCGGTTGCATTGTTGCGGGGATATTTGTAATAATCAATGCACAGATGCATACAGGGGAAGTGATTAAACCCGGGTTACGGTTCAAAGGAAATGGGACTCACCGGAAAAAAGGATGCCGGAGGTGCCTTGTATGACGGGGGTGCCGGAATGCTTTATACCCGGTTCATGCTCCATTCCTTTGCCACAAAAAAGATATCTGAAGATTATACAGTATCACTACTATGACTCTCACAGAAGAGCAGATGGCTGATGTCAGAAAAACCCTTGGCAGGTATTGTGCGGCATACCAGAGAAAGGATCCAAAGGCACTGCTGGCGTTATTCTCCCCGGATATAAGCGGATACGGTGCCGGGCCGGATGAGTATTTTAAGAACCGGAAAGAATATGCACCGTTACTGAAGCGTGATCTGGTCCAGGCGACATCGATCTCTCTTGAATTTACGGATTTGAACATTGCTGGCGACGGACGGAGCGCATGGGTAATGAGCGGCTGCAATTGTACGTTTGCTGCTGAGGGAAAAGAGAAGCAGACGATGCGGGTACGGATGACCCTGGGACTGAGAAATACCGGGAGTCGCTGGCTCATTGAGCAGCTTCACCTCTCTGTGCCCAATGCCGGACAGGCTCCGGGGCAATCGTTCTCCGGCGAATAACTACCCGGCTGATGGCAGGGGGAAAGCAGCTTTCTCCGGCCTGTCTGTTTTTTAAAAAAAATGAGCGAAACCGCTTCCCAGCGGCTCACTTGAGCTTTTTCTCGAGCTTCTTGAGCTTCTTCTTGGCCTCTTGGCTACCCGAAGCCGCCTGCTTTGAGAGTTCTTCTGCCTTGGCCTTCTTTACTTGGTTCAGCTTCACCAGTTGTTTCTTACTCGTTGGCATATAGTCACCTCGTTTACGTCTTTGGCTGATTCTAATTAGCTTTTTTCCTTCTTAAAATATCCCTGTATCACAGAGCAGCTGCATGTTTCTCTTGAGGGGTGGAAACAGAGCCTGTTTTTGAATTACCAGCAATCAATTGCGGGTTATTAAAAAAAATCCCGGCAGGGGAATCTTCCCCCGCCCGTGTTCCCATCACATCACTTCGGGCTGGTGCCCCGGTCTTCCATGTGGTCGAGGACCCGGTCCCAGATCACCAGGAGCCCGGGAATGATCACGTACGCGAGCAGTCCTGCGCCGAGGAACGCTCCCGTGAGGATGAGTTCGTTGTCCATTGTCCTCCCCTCCTTTTAAGCGAGTGCCGGTACCGTGTCGGCCCAGGTCTCGACCTTTGTCCGGATGGCGTCGTCCGAGTAGGACGTGAGGCTCACGCTCTCCCGGCTGAAGTTGACCATGTAGAGCTCCCCATTGGGATCATGGCACTTCAGGGTCGCAGAGAAGGTTTCGTTCTCGGTGTCCCGGGCGGGGGTGCCCGCGTGGGCGGCTGCGAGAGCTGCACTCGCGAGCAGGGCTGCCGCACCGGCATTGAACCCCGCGATGGTGCTGAAGCGGGCCGAGTCATTGCCCACGATTTTGGCATTGCTGTCCTGGTAGAGGATCTTTGCCACGTAGGTTTCCTTGGTCTTCTCGACGCCGGGGTGGCTGGTGCCGGAGGTCATATAGGCTACACAGGCAAACGGGTTGCCGGTCAGGACCGACTGGACGATCGTGTTGAACGCCGCCACGTCTGCTACCGGGGTTGCGAGTACGCGAACCGCGGTCTTTACGGTTGTTTTCTGTACGAAATCTGCCATGTTTTGGTTCCTTCTTTTCTGCTTGTCTCCGGGGCCCCTTTGACATGCTATTATACGTCGTGAAGGGACTTAGGCGTGGCTGAATCTTTTTTGGATTTGGGAAACTGGCGGTTTTGCTTTGCCGGATTGGGGAAAATAGCGGGGATTGGGTGGGGATGATGTGGGAAAAAATGGGGTACAGTTATAAAAAAAGCAAACCGCAACAAATAACGTTACAGCCTTTATAAATCTCATGCATTACCGATTAAAGTACAGGAAGTTATGACAGGAGAAAGCGAGCACGTTACGCGAAAGAAGCGGATCGATCCCCTACTGGAAGTGGCGGGCTGGTCTGTCGCACCCTTTGAGACCGGCATGGATCTCGGTCGGTTCAATAAGTTCGCTCTCGAAGAATACCCCACAGCAAACGGACCGGCAGATTATGCACTCTGCCTTGACGGGAAGATCATTGCCGTGGTCGAGGCAAAGAAAGTCACGCTCGGCCCGCAGAATGTGCTGACCCAGGCAGAACGGTATGCATCCGGGATTGCCGGCAGCCCGTTCAATTACTCTGGCTTCCGGGTTCCGTTCATTTACTCAACCAACGGCGAGATCATCTGGTATCACGATCTCCGGAATACCCTGAACCGCTCCCGGGCGGTTGCAAAATTCCATACGCCGCTCGCACTTTCCGAACGGTTAAAGGAAAAATTCGAGACATCCTGCCAGTATCTTGCGGAATGGGACAATGCCCACCCGATGATACGCCCCTACCAGGCAGAAGCAAACACAGCGGTCGAACAGGGTATCCGGGACCGGAAGCGCCAGATGCTGGTTGCTATGGCGACCGGAACCGGCAAAACCTATACGATGGTCAATCAGATTTACCGGCTCATGAAATCCGGGGTGGCAAAACGGATCCTCTTCCTTGTCGATCGCCGGGCTCTTGCTGCTCAGGCGGTCAAGGCGTTTGCCTCCTTTGAAGCTCAGCCGGGGCTGAAGTTTGACCGGGCGTATGAGGTGTACAGCCAGCGGTTTTTCCGGGAGGATTTTGAGGAGGATGAAAAGTTTGATCCCAAGGTGCTTCCCTCCTCGTACCTTCTGGAGCCAAAACCCGGCGATGCATTTGTGTACATCTGCACGATCCAGCGCATGACCATCAACCTCTTCGGGCGCAACGCGGTGTTTGGTGGGGATGATGAGCCGATCGATGAGGATGCAGAACAGATGGAAATTCCGATCCATGCGTTCGATCTGATCATTGCCGACGAATGCCACCGGGGATATACCGCTGCGGAACAGTCGGTCTGGCGAAAGACGCTGGAGCATTTCGATGCGATCAAGATCGGGCTGACGGCTACTCCGGCTGCTCACACGATGGCCTATTTCCGGGAGATCGTGTACCGGTACGAGTATGCCCGGGCTGTCCGGGAGGGATTCCTGGTCGATTATGATGCTGTTGCGCTGGACTCCGGTGTGCGGATGAACGGGATCTTCTTACAGGCCGGCGAGCAGGTCGGGGTGATCGATGCTTCCACCGGTACCCAGTCCTTTGACAACATGGAGGATGAACGGCAGTTCGATACGGAGGATGTTGAACGGAAGATTACCTCCCCGGATTCCAACCGGCGGATCCTCATGGAGATCCGGAAGTATGCGGAAGAGCATGAGCAGAAATTTGGCCGGTTTCCCAAGACCCTGATCTTTGCGGTGAATGACCTCTCTCATATCTCCCATGCGGACCGGCTGGTTGATCTTGCCCGCGATGTGTTTGGGAAGGGCGATTCCTTTGTCCAGAAGATCACCGGGAAAGTTGACCGTCCTCTCCAGCGTATCCGCGAGTTCCGGAACCGTCCGCAGCCATCGGTTGTGGTGACGGTGGATATGCTCTCGACCGGTGTGGATATCCCGGATCTTGAATTTATTGTTTTTTTACGGCCGGTGAAGTCCCGTATTCTCTTTGAACAGATGCTGGGCCGGGGCACCCGGAAGGGCGAGCGATGCCCGGACAA
Organism: Methanomicrobiales archaeon; assembly: GCA_025350045.1. Taxonomy (GTDB): domain Archaea; phylum Halobacteriota; class Methanomicrobia; order Methanomicrobiales; family Methanospirillaceae; genus Methanoregula. The sequence continues at coordinate 63,019 of JANXYM010000030.1, forward strand.
ATCCCACTTTGTTGTATTCGACGGTTTCAATGGTACGCTGCTCAATTACTTCCGGCAGGTAACCAGTATCACTGCTGAACCGCCCGAGAAAGAGACCCGGCCGATCACGCAGGTGATCACGGATATCTGGGACAACCGGGACCGGAATTACAATGCCAAAATCCTCGTGAAGAGGCTGCACCGGATCGATAAGGAGATGAGCGGCGAAGGCCGGGACCTGTTCGCCGCATTCGTTCCTTCCGGCGACATGAAGCGCTATGCTGCCACCTTGCAGCATGCACTCCAGCAGGATTTTACCGGTATTATGACGCTGCTCCGGAACCCTGAGTTCCAGAACCTGCTTGTCCATTATCCCCGGCCACCGCGCTCGATTCTTGTTGCGTACGAGAATGTGGATACCGTCAGTTCGCGGTATATCTTCCGGGACTCGGCAGGAAACGAGTATAAGCCTGAGGATTATCTTGTTGCCTTCTCAGCGTTTGTCAAAGAGAACCCGGAGCATATCGACGCAATCCGGATCCTGCTGGAACGGCCGAAAGACTGGGGAACGGATGCCCTGTCCGAGTTAAAGAAGAAACTGGCAGCAACCCGGTACCGCTTTACGGTTGATAATCTCCAGCAGGCTCACAAGATGCGGTACGATAAGGCGCTCGTGGATATCATCTCGATGGTGAAGCATGCAGCCCGCGAGGAAGAACCGCTCTGTACCGCAGAGCAGCGGATTCACCGGGTCTTTGACACGATGGCCTATTCTGTGTCGCTGACTTCGGACCAGCAGCGGTGGCTCGACAAAATCCGTGAACATTTAATTGCGAATCTCTCGATCAGCAAGGACGACTTCGATATCATCCCCCTCTTTGCCAACGAAGGTGGATGGGGGAAAGCGAACCGGGTTTTCAACGGGGAATTGCCGGGGCTTATCCGGCAGTGGAACGAGGCGATTGCAGCCTGACCTTGTGGCGCTTGGCTAGATATTCCGGTACACGGACCGGCGGTGATCGATCGTGACCACGAAGATCACGAGATGGCCCTGATCGATGGTAAGAATAATCCGGTAGTGCCCGACCCGGCAGGAATAGAGCGGGACTTCTTCATGCCCCTGGAGTTTTTTGACGAGCAGCCACGGCTCGGTCTCCTGGGCGAGCTCATTTAAGGTGGTGCGGATACGGCGTGCATCCTCTTTGGGGAGGCTTGTGAGATCTTTCTGCGCCCGCTTTGCGAGATGGATGGTATACATTCAGATCCCGTGAGCCTCGCAGAACTCGTTGAGCTCCCGGGTTTTTCCTTTCCGGATATCGGCGAGACCCTCTTCGATGGCCTTGAGAGTATCTTCGCTGATGGGATCCTTGTCGGTCTGGGAAGACATGAGGCGGGCGATCACTTCATCGTAGGTCTCCCGGGGGTGCGCCCGGAATTTCATGAGCGCCTCTTTGGTCTCCTTCCGGATCCGGATGGGGATTGTTTCCATGCATACCAGTAGATCTGCTGTACTTATCAGGCTACTGGTGTATGCATTGGTGATGCACGCGAACCATTACGCAGGGTTAATGCGGGCACCGGTTCTATCCTTATCCACATGAGCGATGTTGTCCAGAAGTTATGGGGATTCTGCCACACGCTCCGGCATGACGGGATCGATTACGGGGATTATATCGAGCAGATCACGTATCTCCTGTTCATCAAGATGGCAGATGAGCGGAGCGTTGTGCTTCCTGAAGGCTGCGACTGGAAGGCGCTCATTGAGAAGTCCGGCACGGACCTGACGGAACATTACCAGGATGTGCTCCGGAAACTCGGCAAGGAGCATGGACTTCTCGGGGATATTTTTGCCGGCGCGATCTCCCGGTTTTCCAATCCGGTAAACTTAAAGAAGCTGATCGGTCTCATCGATGAGACGGAATGGACCGAGCTCAACATCGATGTGAAAGGCGAGGCGTTCGAGGGCTTGCTGGAGAAGGCGGCGAGCGAAGGGAAGAAGGGTGCCGGGCAGTACTTTACGCCGCGTATCCTGATCCAGACAATTGTCCGCTGCATGAAACCCGATCCCCGGAAGCGGGCCGACCTGACGATCAGCGATCCCGCGTGCGGTACCGGCGGGTTCCTTGTCTGTTCGTACGAGTGGCTTTTAGAGCAGACAAAGGGCGGGGCGCTTGACCGGGACGTGGCCCTCCGCGTGAAGAAGGGCACCTACTTTGGCCAGGAACTGGTGGCCCGCCCGCGAAGGCTTGCGCTGATGAACCTGTTCCTGCACAATGTCGAACCCTCGATTAAATACGGCGACTCGATCTACGAGAACCCGGACAGCCGGCGCTTTGATGTGGTGCTGACGAATCCCCCGTTCGGTACGAAAGGAGCGAACCAGGCACCGGACCGCGAGGACTTCACGATCTCAACGTCCAACAAGCAGCTCAACTTCGTGCAGCACGTGATTACGATCCTCAAACCCGGCGGATGGGCAGCGGTTGTGGTGCCGGACAACGTGCTCTTTGCCGACCAGGCCGGCGAAGTGTTCAAGGTGCTGACCGAGGACTGCAACCTGCACACGATTTTGAGGCTCCCAAACGGCACCTTCACCCCCTACTCTCCCGGCACAAAGACGAACGTGCTCTTCTTCACCAAGGGCTTTCCCACCGAGACGCTCTGGGTGTACGATGACCGGACGAACGTGCCGGGCATCACGAAGAAAGACCGGCCCTTAACGCCGGAGTATTTCGCGGAGTTCGAGCGGGTGTATGGCGCTGACCCGAACGGCGGTTCGAAGCGGAATGCTGCGGACTCGAAAGAGGATCGCTGGCGCTCGTTCCATATCTCTGAAGTGAAGGAGCGGAACTACAAGATCGATTCGCTGAAGTGGCTCAAGGATGATTCGCTCGATGATGCGGATTCTTTGCCGGAGCCGGAGGAGCTGGCGGTCGAGGCGATTGAGGAACTGCGGCTGGCGATGGATGAGCTTCAGCAGGTGCTGGTGTTGCTGGAGAATGGGAACGGGGATGCGGCGGCGAGTGAAGGGAAGAAATGAAAAATACGAAACAACCTTCGCCAGATGTGGGTGACTTTTTTTCCTTTGATGATCTTCCTGAAGGATGGGAATGCAAAAAACTTGGGGAAATTGTTTCCCCCTCGAAGGAAAAAATCGAGCCAACCGCAGATTCCACTCTTCCCTATATCGGGCTTGAGCATATCGAATCGAATACAACAAAAATTATTGGGCAAGCTATCGCAAGCGATGCAAAAAGTACGAAGACTGTTTTTCATTCAGGAGATGTTCTGTATGGAAAACTTCGTCCGTATCTGAACAAAGTGGCTATCCCGGATTTTGATGGGGTTTGTTCAACGGATATTCTCGTTTTCAATCAGAACCCGATTATTGATTGTCGTTATCTGATGCGCTATCTCACGACAGGAGATGTTGTCGAATACGCAAATCGAAAATCAAAAGGGATCTCTCTCCCTCGCGTAAGTTTTGAAAGTCTTTCTGAAATTCTCATTCCCCTCCCCCCGTTCGCAGAACAGCAGCGTATCGTCGCCCGTGTCGAAGCCCTTTTGACGCAGATCAATGCCGCCCGCGAACGATTGCACCGGGTGCCGTTGATCACGAAACGGTTCCGGCAGGCGGTGCTGGCGGCTGCGTGTTCCGGGAGGTTGACGGAGGGGTGGAGGGAGAATAAACTAGCACTCTCAAACATCAGAAACGAACAGAAAATAAAATCTCAAACACTCGGTGCAACGGATCCATATTGTCTGAATTTCAAGTATCGAAATCAAAATGAATTGCCTTCAGAATGGCAATATGCCGCCCTTAAAGATCTTGGTAAATGGTACAGTGGAGGCACACCTTCAAAATCACATGATGAATACTGGTCTGGTGGAACGATCCCGTGGATCTCTCCAAAAGATATGAAAAAAGAGGTTTTGAATGATTCTCAGGATCATATTACAAAACCCGGATTAGATAGTGGGCGTCTTCATCTCTTACCAAAAGGTACTATTCTTTTTGTTGTCCGGGGTTTGATCCTTGCAAGAGATTTTCCTATTGCACTTACGGAATGTGAGTCAACAATCAATCAGGATATGAAAGCTATCGTTCCAAACACCTTTGTCGATAAGCGATATCTTTTGCATGTGTTACAGAATGAAAAATATAAGATCTTATTTGCAACAAAAGAATCAACACACGGAACGAAACGTTTGGAATCTGAATCTTTACTTTATTGGCCAATTCCTCTCCCCTCCCTTGCCGAACAGCACGAGATCGTTCGGTGTGTCGGTTTGCTGTTTGAGTGTGCGGATGCGTTCGATCAAGAGGTTGCTGCGGCGGGCCGGCGATGTGAGCGGTTGACGCGGGCGGTGTTGGGGAAGGCGTTTTCTGGGAAACTGTGAAAAAAATTTTAGAATTGTAAAATTTTTTGATGAGGAGCC
>JANXYM010000102.1 GCA_025350045.1 Methanomicrobiales archaeon
ACATATCAGCGGTCTTCGGACCGACCTGCGATGCTTTTGATACCATCACGCTTTCCGCAGAGCTGCCGGATCTCGAGATCGGGGATCTGGTCTATTCAGAAAACATCGGGGCGTATTCCCATGCCTCTTCAACCTACTTCAACGGGTTCCCACCGGCGAAGGTCGTACACATCAATAAATGAGCGGGTTTCTAAGATAATCTCCCCGAATTCTTTTTTTATGATATAGTGTTGATTACTCACAGGGTAAGACAGATTCATATTCCCTGTTAAAGGAGTCAACGCCATGGCCCCCGGGGGCCCCCGCAAAGGTCAGGATGATTACCATGCATGAGGCGGCCTGCGGTCTTATTCAGAAACTACAGGATTCAACAAAAAAACTAAGAAAAAACAGGGACTTTTGTTTATGGCGCATTGTTCCGGCAGGCCGGGCAGTTCAGGGCATAATCACGAATCCCTTCGTTCCAGGGGGTAAATCCAATACAGACCTTCGGTTTGGCATCATGAATTTTACAGTACACCTTTCCATCCTCCGCCCGCCAGAAGAACGGACAATGCGTTATTGTCCGGCCATTCGTATCAGTCCAGTAATCGATGCGAACAATATAAGGGAGATCATCTTTGGAAATATTTCGTCCTGTACATCGTTTCCCATCGGAAAACCGGATCAAAACATGCTTGAGGATATCCTGCCGGTTTGCTAAAATCCATGGCGTGAGATCTTCAATCACCCCTTTCTGTCCCCAGCCCCACTTCTCACAGCACCTGCCGCATTGAAGACAATCCTGATGGGGAGTCATGGGAAAAGCACCGGGGACTGGCTGAAATATTCAGCGTATGCGTTCTTTAAACCATGGATCATCGGATTACCGTTCTTATTCTACAAAAAAACCTGCAGATTATGTAGTTCTGAGGTCTTTGGAATTACAGGAAGGACACAGAGGCCGTATCGCGCCATCCCATGAGAATTCTTTACCGCATTCGTTACAGCAGCACTCCGAGCATCCGGGATCAAAAATATAAATTGCGAATGGTCCTTCCTGCATGTTCACGCCCATAGAGAATAATTACAGATGGAGACGGGGAAAAATAAAGCTTGTCAAATAGATGGACCGGAGATGGATGTTTTTATCAAAAATATGCACTCTAAAAAAATGAGCAGGTCCGGATAAATGATTTGAGCCTGTTACAATACGGATAAGATACACATTCTGGTATTGCGCGACATCACAGAAAAAGAACAGCGATTATTTTCCCTGTCGTCTAAAGAGCCCGGTGATCACTGAGATTATTCTTGAGATGAAACCTGCGGATGGTAAAGCAACATTTTTGACAGGTACCCTCTTTTCTGTGCCTGCCACCCCGCTGGTCTCAGAGGGTCTGCCAACACGGTACGGGCCCGTTCTCGAGGAGGTATCCGTCCCGGAACCGACAGCCCAGGGTATAGGTGCATCGGGGGCAACAGGCTTGTTATCAAGAGTTCTTGCACTGAAAGGACGGAGCTCATGACCATGCGGGTGTTTTTGTGCCATAACAGGGGGAACGCTCCCGTCAGAAGAATTTCTCACGCCAGTTACGGACTTTTCTCCGGATATTTCCGGGAAGTTCGGTTGAGCGGTGGGATTCTTTTTGAGAATTTCATCTGAAAATGAATACCTTAATGGCACCTTTTCTGGTTCTGGTTTATCATAAAGGGACTCTGCCAGTATCCTCATATCATGATCTTCCCGCAGAGATTCCCGGCAGATCTCGTCTTGAACTTGAGATACAGAACCGGTAGTTTCAGAAATGATATCACCCTCCGGAAGACAGATCTTCGGAACCGGAATTATTCCCGGGGTTGCCGTCTCAGAAGAAACACTCACTTCCGGGAAAAGAATTTCCGGGGGAGAGGGAATTGTTTCGTCATAAGAAAAATCCTGCGAATCCGGAAGTTCCGGTCGATCTGCTGCATCCGCGTCCTCCTGGGCAGGCAGATTCTCATGCCCGCTCTTATCCATTGCAGGTACTGGCCCGGCACGTTCTTTTACCTCGGCATCCATTAAAACGGATTCCTGCATCTCCCGGCATAGTTCCTCTTCGAGCAGGTGTTCATCCTCTATCCTTGACTCGATTGCAGCGATAACCGCTTCAAGATCCGTGCGAACCTTTTCATCATCTTCGCGGACAAGAGACAACTGGACCTTCATATTCTGGAGAAGGCTCCTGTCCACCTCAAGTCCTGTCATTAACGAAGTATAGGTATCAATCCGGTCCTGACTGATTCCCGCAGATCGCCATGACTCAATACTCAGACGGTTTGCTTTTTGCCGTGCAAGCACTTTTTCTATAGATTCAATAAGCTTTTTCGGAGTAACAGGTTTTGAAACGAAATCATCAATGCTTATCCTGTGCTCCTCTGCTTCCTCAGCACTGATCTTTTTTGCAGAGAACATCAGGACCGGGATATGCCGGGTTGCTGGGTTTTCCTTGATTCGGGTCAGCGTTTCCCACCCGTCCATAGGCTCCATCAGGATATCGAGAATGATGATAGACGGTTTCTCCTTAGTGAGTATATCGAGACATTGCTGCCCGCCGTACACAGCCAGGGTACGATAGCTTTTTTTTAAGATTGCCACAAGCCCTTCAACGATGAACGAGCTGTCATCTACGATAAGAATCGTATCAGTTAAGGACATCAGACACCATTGATCATTATTTTCTGTTGATTGTTTATGGATTGTCAGAAGGCGGGACAGGGAGAGTTCGAAATGCAGGGCAGGTTATTTCAAATTTTGAGTGAGTATCCGTTACCATAGTACTTGTACTAAATCTGATGATAAAATGCAATGATAAGCACATGTTCAATCCTGCTTTTTGGATCCAGGGTATGTCCGCGATTGCCCCCCGGTTCCTGTGGCATTGCCACGGAGCAATAGTGAGGCATAGGGTTAGCGGAGGAATCCTCATACTAAAAAAGGTCAGGGAGATGATTTCCTTGAAACGACCTTCCTTGTTTTTGGAGATAAGGCAAAACCCTTGAGATTTCCGGAAAGCGTGAACGTCATAGATACTATAGACAGGAGTTCTGCCGGGCAAAAAGGAAAAACCGGATCTGACAAGTGAGCAAAACTTTACTTATAATCAAGGATGATTCCTCCTAGACATCAAAAGTGTCAGAGCAGATGCTAAAAGGAGAGAGTGAATAACCATGTCAAATGAAACTGCAGACAAAATGGTAAATGTTGGCGTTGCCCGGGCGGACAGTTATAAGATCCAGACAGCAGAAGCACTCGAGGAAGCTGCCCGTAAACTGCGGAGTACCGACGTATCAGCGAAAGGCGAGGATTTCAGACACATCCTAAACGATGTAGAATCCAGAGTGAGCCAGATAAAAACCGAAGTCAGCGCCGGATACGACAGAATTGAAGCGGATTATCATAAAAAGGTCGAGCCGGTGGAGAATATTATCATAGAACATCCCATTCCCGCGGTCCTGATAGCCGCCGGCATAGGAGTCCTCATCGGCATGTTGATCTTCAAATCCCGCGACTAAAAAGAGGGGCCACATGGACGGAAGCGCCGGCATCGATGATCCTTCGATAGAATCTGAGTTTGCCAGAACATACCAGTATATCGATCTTTACCTCCAGCAAAAAACAGACCTGTTCCTGCAGCACTATGTGTTTGAACCGTTTGACTTTCTGTTCAAACGGATCATGTGTCTGTCGGTAGTTGTAACTCTGCTGGCGGCGGGAACCCTGGCATTGGTGATCGGAGTGATCCTCCTGATATCCACATTTGTTCCTCTCTGGGCAGCACTGCTCATCTCAGGGGCGGTAATCTTTGCATCCGGGGGAATCATCGCATATATCGCCTTATCGAATAAAATCGTCTTAAAGACGCCGACTGCGGAGATGATCAGTAATGGAAAACCGTAGGCGTATTACTGAAGAAGACCTTCTTGTCACCGAAGTCTTGATTGCACAATCCTATGGACGGCTGAAGAAAAGTGTTTTTGAGGCCCCGGCCAAAGCCCTGGGGCCCATCAGCCAGACCATCAGCGAGCATCCCCTTGAAGCAGCAGCAACAGCAGTGGGGGGGGGGATCGCCGCCTACGGAATTGCCCGGATGATCACGCCCCGCACCAGTCAGGAAGAGGGTAAAAAACGGCATGGCAAAAAGAAGAAAGCAAAGCGCCGTCACGACCCCATGACGGATATACTGTCAGCAATCATACCGCTGGCTGTACCCTATATCACCGGGTATCTTGAGAGATACATGGACACTTCTTCTGAAGGAGCCCGGGACAAACGTCAACAAAATGATGAGTAGTTCCAGTATCAAACCCGGTTTTTTTTACTCTTTTTTGAACGGGGAATTTTCACAATCATTCAGGGAATAGTTTTTTTTTGTGGGAACAGGTTGATCAATTGCCGTTGTGCCAGAAAACATCAGAGTCTCTGCAGCGGAGGAATATATTAACAAAAAGGCATAGTAATGATCATGTACCCCGCTGACATGTCGCGGATCGAACGCTCACTGCTCTTCATCGCGCTTATCTTTATCATCATCATCGCGATGAAGATGACTGCATACCTCGTCACCCTTTTTGTGATGGCGCTCATCCTCACTCTTCTCATACTGCCCGCTGTCTTATGGCTGAAAGAAAAAGGCCTCTCGGATTTGCATGCAGTTATCATCGTAACGACCGTTGCCATACTTGTCCTTTTTGCAGGGGTGGTCCTGACCGCTCTCTCATTCCAGACCCTGATTGCTGATCTGCCGCAATACCAGACAGAATTCAATATGCGCCTGAATGACATTGCTGCCATTACCACACCATTGGGGATTCCCATTGGTACGGGCGGGGCTCCCCAGATCAATATCGGAGATTTCATGTCTATGGGTATCGGGGGAGTCATGAGTCTCATGGATGGGATCATGTTCCTTTTTTTTGTAGGCGTTATGACCTTTGTCATGCTGCTCGATGCACCGACTGTTGCCGACCGTATCGAACAAAAGTTCGGGAAGAATTCCGAAATGGTGCAACACCTCCACAGTATGACCGGCTATATCATCGATTTCATTGTTGTCAGAACCGAGACGAATTTCATCCATGCCCTGCTCTTTGGGGGCTTTTTGGGAATTATGGGAGTGCATGGCGCAATCCTGTGGGGAGTCCTGACATTCCTCCTGGGCTACATCCCGTTTTTCGGTCTTATTATTGCCGCAATCCCGGCACTCTTTTTTGCCTGGCTCCAGTTTGGCATACCGGGCGCAGTCGCGGTCATTGTCGTGGTGTGCATACTTAATCTGATTGTGGAAAATCCAGTCTATTCCTTTCTTGCATCACGGAAATTCGAGATGCCGGCACTTATTGTTATTGTATCTGTGATCTTCTGGGGCTGGCTGCTGGGACTCGTAGGGATGCTCTTTTCCATCCCTATCACCCTTCTGGTCCTGCTGGTCTTCCAGATGTGTGATGATCTCCGCTGGATAAACACCGTGCTTGGGGTCAATCACCTCTTTGATGATACAAAACGCGGAAAGATGGATCATGCTCCGGCAAGTAAAAAGAATTAAAGAACACTTTTTTTTATCGAACAATGGCTGAATTATCTTCACCCATCAGGCTTTACGCAATGAAAACCAATACTATTTCCATATCAATCGGTTTTGGCAGGCAGGAGTATTTCTCCCCGGGTGCACTCACTCATCTGTATCCTGCAAAACCCATTTTATCCAAAAAAAAATGGATCGAACACGAGATCAGGGTGATTTCACCCCTGAGAGAACACCGATAAAAAACACTAAACCAATGATAAAAAACTCCGTAAAACCTGAAATTGCCGGAACCCGAAGCGGGTATGTTATCCGGTTCACCTGCCCCGCCTGCTCTACAGAAAATGCGATTGTCAACAAATCCCCGCGGGATCATTATAAAGAGACACGGGATGCAGCATGCAAGCAGTGCAAGACGCGTTCCCGGATTATTACTCCCGGCATGCTGGCTACGGGATATACTTCCGTTTAATGCTTTTTTTCACAAATGCCCATACAGCACTGGCTGTACGGCTAAGTGATGCAGCCAGGAGATGACCTGACGGAAAGCGATCTGACCTTGTAAAAAATGTTATTTTTGCATAGCTTCCTTCAGATGGAGATCCAGTACGCCGTTTTTCAAGGGAGATCGTGCCCCGCTCATTGTAACGGCTGAAGGGAACGCGATGAGATGGGGGAGGAAAAAAGATCTCTGCCCGGGTTGAAAAAAACGCCGGATCTTTTTGTATTCTCGTCCCGAGGGTCGGTGGAAATTTTTAAGGTATCTGCGTTGATCAAATCTGCAGAGATTATCGTTGTATCCATGCCAGGGATCATATTCACAATCATCATCGCACACCTGGACTTCCGCATTTAATTTATGCGGGTTGCGGCAGACGAACTCGGATTGTTCTTCGGCAGGCCAGAGCGAATCATCAGTTTATTCTGGAGCAAGCAGGAACAGATAGTCTATGGATACTTTGAGTTCATCGGGTTCGTCATAGATTGATCGGTGATAACATCGTACCATTTTTCTACCTCCTCATTTTGTTGCCCAGGTGCTGATCCACCTGAATACAGAGACGAATGCTGTTTATCCCCATACAGGTATTGCGATATTCGGGTGGGGGATCGGGCGCGGACAGACATGAAATCCTGCCGTCAATGACGGGCAAA
>JANXYM010000117.1 GCA_025350045.1 Methanomicrobiales archaeon
CCTTTTTCCATCCGGGCCTGTTTAATCCGGGCTGCGTAATCTTCCACAACCTCGCCTCCCATGAAATCAAACATATCCCGCTTGTGCCAGGTCTGGCCTGCGGCACTGGTGGCAGGTGAGGCTGGTTTTGCTGCAGGACCCCGGGTGGTGATTTTAAGAAGATCCGTCCGGCGGACCTGCTGCACCTCGGTGCCAAACTTCTCGCACTTGGAGCATACCTGAAGTTCGGCTCCTTCGACACGGACTAATTTTGGGGCGCCGCGTACCGTTTCTCCGCACATTTCGCACTGCATATTCTCACAAACACTTTATACCATTTTCCCTATATACCTAATTGAGATACGAGATGGGCGACATACTGCACCAGTCCACGGACCCCCAGACGCCGGAAGAGCTGTACCGGTTGTACAGGACGCTCTCCGAACAACTCCGTGAACAGCTGGGCCAGATAGAGAACGACAAGCACGAGCTCGAAGCCCAGATGATGGAGCGTGTGGGAAACCTGGAGTCCCGCAACCTCGAACTCCGTGAACAGCTGCGGCAGACCGAGACGGACAAGAGATATATCGAGACCCAGAAGATCCGGTACGAACGCGAGGTGAGAAAGCTCAAGAGCGAGAGCGAGCAGCTCAGGAGTCCCCCGCTCATCATCGGCACGATTACTGATATCGTGGATGCCACCCGGGTGATTGTGCGGAGCAGCGCCGGCCCCCGGTTCATGGTGCGAAGTTCACAATCGGTCAATGCCGATGACCTCAAGCCCGGCGTGCGGTGCACGCTCAACCAGCAGTCGCTTGCCATTGTCGAACTGCTCCCCAACAGTTTCGATGCGCAGGTCTATGGTATGGAACTGGTGGACTCTCCCACCGAGACCTACGCAGATATCGGGGGACTGCAGGACCAGATCAACGAGATCCGGGAAGCTGTCGAACTGCCCCTCAAGCGCCCGGAACTATTTCAGCAAATCGGTATTGAACCACCCAAAGGCGTGCTGCTCCACGGTCCTCCCGGTACGGGAAAGACCCTGCTGGCAAAGGCGGTGGCCCACGAGACCAATGCCCATTTCATGCGGGTGGTGGGTTCAGAGCTGGTCCAGAAATACATTGGGGAAGGAGCCCGGCTGGTCCGCGAGCTCTTCGACCTGGCCAAGAAAAAAGCACCAACCATCATCTTCATCGATGAGATCGATGCGGTGGGGGCATCCCGCACCGAGGCAAATACCTCCGGTGACCGTGAAGTGCAGCGGACCCTCATGCAGCTGCTTGCTGGCATGGACGGGTTTGAGAACCGGGGCGATGTGAAGATCATCGGTGCAACCAACAGGATCGATATCCTGGACAAGGCACTGCTCCGTCCCGGCAGGTTTGACCGGATCATCGAGATCCCCCTTCCCGATGTTGACGGGCGGCTCTCAATCTTAAAAGTGCACAGCCGCTCCCTTGCTATTGATGAGGGTGTCAACCTCAGGGAAATCTCCCAGCTTACGGAAGGCAGGAATGGTGCTGACCTGTACGCGATCTGCATGGAAGCAGGTATGTTTGCCATACGAAAGGAGAGTAAATGCATCACCCAGGAAGATTTCCGTGCTGCGGTAGCAAAGGTAGGCCTTGACTTCAACCGCGGGCGGATGAATGTTGAAGGCGAGATGTTTGCCTAAAGGAACTTCTCTGTTCTTTTTTTTTAATATTACATTGTTGACTATGAACAAGTTAAAAATAGTGATCTTCGACACTCAAATATGATATCCTTAAATTCTTATCGCGACTAAACACGTTTCAGTGAGATAATATGTTTTATAATGATCCATTGGATATCAGCACGGAATTATGGACTAAATTGCTTAAAGACAAGAAGGTAACTACCGAAAAAGACATGGAAATCTTATCTCTTGTATATCGGAGTAAAAACCATGAGATGCACGCATCCGATATCGCAAATAAACTAAATGTATCCCACTGGGGAACGATCAATTTACAAATTTACCATTTCAGTGAACGAGTGCTTGCAAAAACCGGTGTCAAACCTTCTTGGATGAAAAAGAATAAAAAAAATTGGTGGCATATTCCGTTCTTAGGATGTGAAAAACCACGCCATTTTGAATGGATTTTGCGTCATGAGTTGGTAACTGCGTTTGAGAATATTCTCGGTTCTGAAGAAATCGAAATAATTTCTCCAGACGAATTAATGATAGATACTTCTATGCCCCTTACCGAAGGAGCAGCAAGCACAGTTTTAGTAAATCGATATGAACGAAATAAAAAAGCCCGGGATGCTTGCGTTGCTCATTATGGGAATTGTTGTACTATATGTTGTTTCAATTTTGAGCAGATCTATGGAGCGATAGGAAAAAACAGGATTATTGTTCATCATCTTGTACCCCAATCCAGTAAGCAGAAAGAATATGTTGTTGATCCAGTTCATGACTTACGTCCTGTTTGCCCAAATTGTCATCTGATTATTCATAGTAAAATTGAACCATTCATGATAGAAGATGTAAAAAAGATGATTGAGAATTATCACAAAAAGGAATAGTAAAATAAACTCGCATTACTGAAATCCGATCATATTTATAATTTAAAAAAATCCCCGTTTTCTGTTATGGCGTATAACTTCCCGGTTATGTGCTTGTCCTGCAGGGTTACAGGATGTTACCCCGGCTATTTTTGTAATATATAACGTGCGACCGGCAATCTTTGAAGCACGAACATGACGAATCTTGGCGATGTAATACGACAGGTAGAAAAGACCTTGTGTGATCCGAATTGCCCCCCGACTCCCGATGAACGCGAAGCGTTGAATTCAATCCTTATTTCGGTATATATCGGGGCTGTTGAAGCGCAGGGAAGCAAGTGACCGTGCGAAATATTGTTTTTTCTGTACCCTGCCGGCGTTCCTTATCCGGAATTGTACCCTGGTAACAGAGAACCGGTAAAAAATTAAAAATCTTTTTTTTGGTGCGGCAGAAAAACAGCACAATAGCCGGTAAAAGAATACCCGTTCCGGGGAATTGATGCAGTACCCGTGATGCCGGACAAAAGCCGGTTTTCCCGTTATCCTTCCGTTTTCTTTCCTGGTACCCGGTTCCCTGTGTCAAAGCGAATCGCATTTTAAGGATCAGGGATAGCCGGGGGTACCACCCCTGATGAAGATCCGGTAGTGCACGAAATTTTCCCCGGTAAAAAAACGGATACCTGAAAAATCCTCACCATTCAGGATCTCATCTCCTTTTTGCGGTAGTGCGTCTTTCAGGTGTGGGTGTGCAGCTCCCCCCCGGGCCTATTCTTCACCGGTTGTCCCGCCCGCCTCTTCAACCGATATGGGTTCTCCGATATCTTCCACTTCGTCTTCTGTGCACCAGATCTCGATCGCGGTATCAACGCCGGCATATTCCTGATGGTACTCTTCGATCACAGAACCCGGTGACATGATCACCGTGCTGATGAGTTTTCCTTCGCGAAACCCGTAGAGCCGTCGGTACGGCCAGGTGGGGCCGAGCACGGTCACCCGCTCGTAATAGATGTCCTGTGCCATCTGCTGGGTGCAGTAAACTCCTTTTGCGATCTCGAAGAGCGATTCCCGGGCATAGCGCCGGATATACCAGCGCAGTTCTGCCACGAGCGACATCGCGCTCCCCAGCGAGGTTGTCGTGATCAGGACCCCGCAGGGCTTTCTCTTCGGGTGGTAAAAACGCAGCACCATCCTGCTGGTCTCTGAGGTAAAAAGGGTGTGGTGAAGATCGATTGCTTCCTTCTGGAGCACAAGAATGTTCATGCGATCTCCCGATGGCTGGCCAAAAATGGGTGAATTGTCAAAAACACCTTCAGATATACATCCGGGTGTCAGACATCTTGTCCAGCCGCACTTTTTTAACCGCGATAGTGAAATCAACCATGCCAACAGAGATTGCCTCGCGCCGCACGGCCATCATTCCTGCCTCGCGGCAGATTGCCTGGAGTTCTGCCCCGGTTGCCTTGTCGGTCATCGCCGATACCACTTCCAGGCTCACGTCGTCCATATGCATGTTCCGGGAATGGATCTTTAAGATCTCGAGCCGTGAGTCCGGATCGGGCAGGGGGATCTCGATCAAACGGTCGAAGCGGCCGGGACGGAGCAGGGCGGGATCGAGCATATCCACGCGGTTGGTTGCCGCCATGATCCGCACATCGCCCCGGTTATCAAACCCGTCCATCTCTGCGAGGAGCTGCATTAAGGTCCGCTGGACTTCAGCGCTGCCGGACGTCCCGTCATTGGTGCGCATGCTGCCGACTGCATCAATCTCATCGATAAAGACGATTGCCGGTGCACGTTCGCGGGCCAGCTGGAAGAGTTCGCGGACAAGGCCGGCACCTTCACCAATGAACTTGTGCACGAGCTCGCTTCCCGACATGCGGATGAAGGTGGCATGGGCTTCGTGGGCTACTGCTTTTGCAATAAGGGTCTTACCGGTACCCGGTGCCCCGTAAAGGAGGATGCCTTTTGGCGGCTCGACCCCGACACGCCCGAGCTCCTCTACAAGCTCGGGGAGTACTGCTTCGAGGCGGGCCACGCGCGTCTAGCGCTCCGCCACCTGAAGCGAGGCCGTCGGCTCGACATCGAGGCGAAGCTCGACTTCGAGTTCTTGCTCGGGCGGACCTA
>JANXYM010000011.1 GCA_025350045.1 Methanomicrobiales archaeon
ACCCCTCCCCCGCCTCCCCCCGAGCCCCCCAAGACCACGGACGAGGAACGCCGGCAGATCGAAGAAGCCCTGGCAGCGATGAAAAAACAGAAAGCCGATATGCTTGCAGCAGCCGCAGCGGCAAAAGAAAAGGCAGCTGCCGCTGCCGCAGCAGCACAGGCCCATGCCCAGGGGATTGATCTCCTGACCGGAAAGAAGATACTGACTCCTGAACAGCTGAAACGCAAAGCGGAAATTCTGGCGGAGATGGCACTTAACCAGGCAGAATCGCAGCGCTGGACTGCTTATTCAAACACGCTCGACACGGCGGTAACCGTCCTGACTGCCGTTGAAAAAAGTGCAGATATTGCCATAGATATCGGCTCCACGCTTTCCCCGGGTGCCGGGGGACGTATCAAGAATATCTATGCAGTAACAAAAACCGTCAGTAAAAATATGAGCCAGAGCTTTGCTGAAGGCAAGGGTCTGATGGAAGGGTTTAAAGGCGGGGTTGTCGAAGCGGCAACGGACAAGGCGCTTGACCTGTTCGCCGGCCAGGTAACCGATAAGTTCAAGGGAAAGATTCCCGGCTTTGGGAAGTTTGATACGCATTCCAATGATCTGGGTGATTTGAGCTTAGGACAGATACGGGATCGCCTGAGCAAATCGGCAGTCCCCGATTCGGGAGACATTGTTCAGGATCTCCGCAATATCATGAAGAACTCGGATGCCCAGCGGGCATTGAGCAATTCGCTGAAGAATGCAACGCAGGGACAGGTCCAGGGCACTGTTCTCTGGGATCCGTTCAAGAAAGGAATTGGAGTAACGAAATAAAACAGGGATGAAGAATAATGACCGCGCAGATACAATTTACCGTCAAACCCGAGTTTCTTGGTATTCTGGGAACGCTTTCTCACAAAACTGTCAGTAGTATCTCTCCGTTCAATTACAAAACAGGAACAACGGACGGAAAAGCAGAGATTGGACAACTAATGGCACTGGAGGTATGCGATGCACAGGGAGCGATCAGGGCCGACAAGCTGGCAGCCGTTCAGGCACTTGCCACTGCTGAGGCGTTTACCCGGATTTACCTGACCACTCCCCAGGGAGTCATCGAATACATCGCCTATTTTGCTCCCGACGGAACGATAGCGGGAGTGACCAATGACAGCGGTATGCAGCTGGTCAGTTATCCTGCCACAAACGATGCCATGCTCGAACTGGTCCGGCAGACCCTGGGATTCTCTCTCTATAAAAACGGGTCCTTTGATGCTCACCTGACCCGGGCAGAGACTCTTGTACTGGCAGCGATGATTGATCTCCAGCGAAAGGAGATGCTGCATAAATTTGCCGATGGCATGACTGCCGAACGTCTGGTTCATACCCCGCAGGCAATCTCCGGCATGCTGGCTGCTCCTCCGGGAAATTTCCAGTGGCTGTCCAGCGCATTTGTCGATCTCTTTACTCCGGAGCGTATTCCAAAAACGGATGCATTGAAAAGTATTCTTGAAGGCCTTGTTGCCAAAAAGTTTGCAGTCCGCGGGAACAACGGATATACCCTGTCCGATGACTGCGTCCTGCTCTCCCGCGGCCACCTGATGCCGTCAATGTACCTGACCCTGACTGCAGGAAAAGCCACCACGTCCGGCACAACCAATGCGGCTGGATTTTCCTGTATCATCAGCGGGATCCATGACCTGCTCTTTATCGATTACCAGGCCGACGCAGTCGAGCTGCAGACCGTTGCATCTGCAGAAATTCATGATTATGTCTCGGCATTTCTCACCAACCCTTCAGTGCTGGATGGACTTCTGGGACTGACCGCACAAAAAGCATCAGCGCCTGCCGCCCCGGGAGTACCGGGCAAAAAATTCTGCCAACAGTGCGGGGAACTGTTAAAACCGGGGCTGAAATTCTGCAGCAGTTGCGGTGCAAAAGTTGTATAACCCTCGGGTAATCCGGTGAAATAACCCATCAACGGGATTTCCGGCTCTCCTTTTTCTCCCCTCTTTTTTATTCCTGCCCTTCCATTGTACACCTTTTATGAACAATTCAGCACTCTCAAATATGTTCACAATGAATAAAACAGAATAGTAATATTTTTCCTCTTTGCGGGAAACAAAAAAAAGTACGGAATGTTTTACCATGGATTTTAACGAGGCTGAACAGAGACGGGTACTATTCTTAACCCGGTTACGATCGGGCCAGCTCACTCCGGTCCAGTTTGCCAAGGCCCTGACCAGCCTGCAAGTGACGGATGGCCGGGGAACGATCTGGCAGCCCAACCCTTCCGGGGAAGGCTGGATATTCTGGACCGGTTCCGTGTGGCAGCCGGGGACGCTCCCCGCGATCTCCGGACCGGGCACAGCAGCAGGAACCAGTGGCCAGAAATCAGCCAAGGATTTCAACGAGTTCAAATCTTCTCTGATGACCGTGGATGAGTTCAAGAAGATGTCCAAGGATGTCCCGCTTGCAAAGCGGCCGCAGAAATGGTGGGATCTCCTCTCCATCCTTGGCGGGGTTGTTGCTGCTATCATCTGGTTCCTCTACGGGGGAATCCGGAGTGGGCGTGAAGGATTTGACCTCATCACCCCGCTCCTTATGATTGCAATTCCGGTCATCCTCGTATGGTTCAGGGCAGATATCGATCAGATCCTCCTTCCCCTCCAGCCACCCCGGAAAAAGATCCCGCGGCTTATTCTTATCGGGCTGGGTATCGCTGTCCCCTTTGTTACCGCCTGGATCCTCTATAATCTTGTGCATATCAGCCAGTACCCCCTGATGCAGGCAAATCTGGTAATCGGGGTTATGGCTTCCTATGCACTGGTTCGCGATCCCGTGCCGGCAAAGGGAAACTCCCCCCGGAATTCAGGACCCCTTTCACCGTCATCGGTCGGCATTATTTTCTTTGTCATGCTGGCATCGCTGCTGGCCATCCCGGTCATGGCCGATGACTGTTCCCGGGATGTCCTGAATGCCCAGGACTGCCTCCGGACCAACGGGTTTGCAGAGACCATGGCCGGTGCAACGGCTGCCGGTCTTGGTGTTCTCGTAAATGGCCCGATTATCCTTGGCGGGATTCTTTCCGGTGGATCCGGCGCTGCCGGTGGTGCCGGAGGAGCAGGGAGCGGTGCCGGATCTGGTGGATCTTCCGGTGGATCAGGCAAAATGTACGGTACCGGGACAAAGGGTGATCCGTTCCGCGATGGCAATACATTGGGAGAAGTCGGCCCGGACGGGAAGTTTGTCCCCTATGCTGAAAATGCCAACCTGCCCCCGAGAGTCTATGGCGACGGGACCTCGTCGACTCCCTACTCGAATTCACAACAGCCCGTGTACGATCCTTCACCTACTCCCCCGGATGTACCGCCTCAGCCGCCGGAAGCCCCGGTTCCGCCACCTGAACCTCCGGTTCCACCAGTACCCCCAGTGCCTCCGGTACCTCCGGTTCCACCAGTACCCCCAGTGCCTCCGGTTCCACCAGTACCCCCAGTGCCTCCGGTTCCACCAGTACCCCCAGTGCCTCCGGTACCTCCGGTTCAACCGGTACCCCCCGTGCCTCCAGGCCTCACTCCCTTTGAGCGGCAGTGGTGGATGGACAAGCGTGACCGTATTGACGATGCTCTGGGAGCATTAAGAGCCCAGCGGCAGCACAAGAAATGGCTGGAAAATACCGGGGTACCAAACGCACTGAAAGTGAGGACCGCCCAATGGCTGCGTGCAGCATTCAAAGGGGGAAAAGACTCGGTTGAAGCCATCACGGATCCCAAGGGCAAACTATGGGATGGTACGAAAAAGAAACTGGGCATTGAGACCCCGCTTGACAAAGCCAAGGATAAAATATTCGGCAAAGATGTTGAGATGAACGAGGTTATCAAGGATTTCAAGGAAGCCGATGAAAAATACCGTTCATTAAAAAGCGAACTCGATAGTATGCCAAGTGAAGAAGACATGGCGCAGACTTTCCGCGATCTCCTTCACCAGGCTGCCGAGGCCAACGGTAAGCTTCAGGCAGGAGGAAAATAAATGGCAGGATTTGGTTTGAAAAGCGAATATATACCCCAGCTTGGCATTCTCTGGCCGGGGACAAGGACCCCACTCACACCCCTCCTTCCGCCCGGAAACCCGCAGGAACAGGATCAAATACGAACCGTGCTTGGTCCTGCCGGACTGCTTGACAGCACCGGAACAATCGGATCCCCCTGCCATACGGCGATGAAAGTTCTCGCTGCCCCGTCACGGCTGATCACCGCGGATTTCATGCGACCCGATTATTTTCATATGGTCACGAGATATTTCTCAAAGGACGTTGAAAATACCTTTACCCATATCGTAGATGAGAGCGGGTACGGACAGGGTTTCACCATACTTACTCTGCAGGATCTCATTGCAGTATGTGATCTCGAAGATCCGGTAAGCAACATGGCTGCTGTACCGGTTGATCTGGCACTCGAAGAAACAGAAGCACAGCTCCTTGCTGCACTCCTTGACAGCGAAAGGATCTCAGCACGCAATGCCATTGCAGGTTCAGCGGACCCGGGCAATCTGTCCATCTTCCCTGCGGTCCAGACCCCGTCAAGCGCTGCGGCTTGTTTCTCAACCGCTACTGAACAACCGGGGGATTATGTGTTTCTCGGGCTCCTGAACAGCGGTCACGATATCGGGAAGACGAGTAGTACCGTACCCGGTGAGAAGGATTTTTTGGCTCTTATCAATAATGGGCTTATCAGGCAATCGGGTAACGGGTATGAACTTTCGGAATCACTGCTTTTCATGGCGAGGAGGACTGTATTTATCGATATGGCTGTCACAATCAGCATCAGATATATTGATACTACTGGCTCCATTCACGCTGAATCGGCGCAATGTATTCGTGCTGATGGCACATTGCTATGGTTTATCAGGCCCCCACAGGCACCGGGCACGATTCTCCTGAAATACGTACCCTCCAGCCGGTTCGGGGAGATCCTGCAATCCCTGTTCGGGGACGAATCGTATTCATTGTCAGGAATGATCGTTCCGGCTGCCGAAACGAAACCAAAAACCCGGTTCTGCCCCCAATGTGGTGCAGAGCATCGCGCCGAAGCAATTTTCTGCAATCAATGCGGATACAGATTTACCTGATTGAGGCTAGTCATGGTCAACACTTCATCATCTGATATGGGAAACAGAACCTGCCCAAAGTGCGGTAGTCCGCTTACCCCGGGCCTGAAGTTCTGTGAATCGTGTGGAGCCAAAGTTGAGCAACCCGCTGTCTGCGTACAGTGCAGCGCCCCGCTTCTCCCGAATGCAAAGTTCTGTGAAACCTGCGGAAAACCCGTAGCAAGAGCGGCCACCCCGGCTTCTGCTGTACCTCCCGCCCCGGCTCCGGAAGTGATCAAAACACCTCCTGCGGCTGAACCCCCGGCAGCCGCGCCTGCACCCGCAGAAGTAAAAAAGCCGGCACCGAAGCCCGGACCGGCAGCTGCCCCCGGCGGGAAAGTTCCTGAATTAAAAATACCGGAGAAACCCAAGGTACCGGTACAAAAACCCCCGGGGAAAGCACCCGCATCCCGCACCCAGACCCTGGTGATCGCCGGCGTCGTGGGACTCGTTATTGTCGCAGCCCTTGCGTACTTTGTGCTCCTGCCCATGCTCTCCTCCGGATCAGGAACCCCCGCAGCAGGGAACAGTGCTCCCGTATTTGGGGCCAGTCCCACCCCGACCGTTTCATCAGCAACGGGCACCCCGGCCACGGATGCCTCATCCGTATCGTTTGTTACGGAACCCACCCGGGTGCCTCCGGCAACCCTTCTCGTTAATTACGAGGCTGCACGCGACCCGATCACCGGCCTGGTAACCGTGACGTTCAGGGGAGGTACCGGCCAGTATGGTGTTTCTGATGTAGCGATCCGGCTTACGCGATCCGATGGCCAGGTGCAGACCCAGACCTTCAAGCCTAAGGAGATTGGGAGTTCTACTACTCTGCCGGGAACCCTGATGACCGACCGCATTGAAGTTGTCGCAAATTATTACAACGGGGAAAAATACCGGATCATCGACCAGCTGTTCGAATATAAGAAGAAAAATTTCTGATTCTTTTTTTAAAGATAAGTTCCGGGCGGGATACCCGGGATGGCTTACCGGTGTCTTGCATGCTTAACGCATGTATTGGGTGGATTTCAACGAGGGGCTGCTGTACTCAAACCTCCTGATACCATGAACCTGCCCCCCTTCTGATGTCCCGGGAACTGTTTTCTTAGCGGCATGACCGGGAAAAAACGCCCTGCCCGGTGAGACCGCTGATGAGAAGGACCGGTTACTCTGGCCGGAAGAAAATCTCAAAACCGTATTTTGGCAACCCGTTCCAGCCGTGTCAAACAATGAAAATACAACCCCGATCTGATCACTTCTTCAGATCTGCTTGAGTTCCGCAACCTTGAGAATATCTGTCCGGGTCACAATCCCGAGAATCTTCCCGTCCACCACGACCGGTATCCTGCCGAAATCCTGTGCTGACATGATCCGGAGTGCATCGATCACCGGCGCTTCCGGGGGGAGCGTGATTAAGTCCCGGGTCATGATATCGCGCACCTGCATGGCCTCGCGGTCAATGGATGACATCCGGTTCACATCTGCAAGGGTGACCATGCCAACCAGGGTGTCCCGCTCGACGACCGGAAACCCGAGATGCTTGCTGGAATACATCATGCCAATGACCGTGCTCAACGGCATGGTCGGCGGAACGGTGATGACCGGTTTGCTCATCATCTCTCCCACGGTCACATTCTGCAGCAGCTGGCTGTACTTCACCGCTGTTGACTCTGTGTTTGCACCGATGTAGATGAAGAGCGCAATCAGGATAAGGAACGGCGAGAAGGTAAAGAGCCCGATGATGCCAAAGATGATCGCAAAACCTTTCCCGATATCAGCGGCAATTTTTGTAGCCCTGTGGAGTGGCATCCTCGTTGCCAGCCAGGCCCGGAGCACCCTGCCGCCATCCATGGGAAATGCCGGTATGAGATTGAAGAGGCACAGGATGATATTGAGCATGCCGAGATATCCCCAGACAAAGATCCATGCCCCCTGCTGGCCCGGGTCAGCGGTTACCGATGGCGCAGCATACACGAGCCCGCAGCATACGAGCCCGAGAACGAGACTCGCAAGCGGCCCTACAAAGGCCATAGGAAGTTCAACTTTGGGATCCGGAGTCCCCTCTTCCATCTCTGCGATACCCCCGAAGATCATCAGCGTGATGCTGTTGATCCTGATCCCCTTACGCGACGCTACGATTGAGTGGGCAAGCTCGTGGACGAGGACCCCGGCAAAGAGCCCGAGAGCGACAACAACTCCCAGGATCCATGGCATGTACCCGCTGGCGATGAATGACGTATCGATCGGTACTGCAAAGATATTCGTAAGCACTCCTGCCGTGAGCAGGATCTCGCTGCCGATGATCCAGGCAAAGAGCGGTATAACTAACAGGAATGTATAATGAATCAGGATCGGAATCCCGAATAAGCGTCCAATTCTGAATGATCCGTCCATCTGAAAGGATTATCTTTTTAACTCTTAAGTATATACTCTCTCTGATAACGATGGAAACCCAGATTACCGATTTGTTCGGACTCCAGATCTATACCGATAAGGGTATGTTTGTCGGCGAAGTCGAGGATGTTGTCATCGATGTGGACAACAAGAAGATGGAAGGTCTCGTGGTCGGCAAAGTCAACGACCAGCTCTTTGAGCTCAAGAACTTCAAGGGACTCAAGATCCCGTACCGTATCATCAGCGCTATCGATGATATCGTCCTGATCCGCCACCTGCCCGGCGCATTTGCCGGCTCCGGTAGCGGGGACGAGTAACGAACGGATAAAAACTGCGGTACAACCCGCATATCACATTTTCTCTTAATCCCGCAGGCTCTCTTTATGGAAAACCGGGAACTCTTTTCCAATCTTACCACCATTCCCCCGATTTTCGTCCGGCTTGACGGGCGGGCATTTCACCGGCTGACAGAAACCCTCGGTCTTGAAAAACCGTTCGATGATTTCTTCAATACTTCGATGTGCATGGTCTGTTCATCCCTGCTGGCGGAGAGCGGCCTGAATCCCGATTTTGCGTTTACGTTCTCCGATGAGATCAGCCTGTATTTCACCCAGCTGCCGTTCAGCGGGAGGGTGGAGAAGATCGATTCCGTGGCGGCATCGTTTGCTGCAAGCTCGCTCACCCTTGCCCTGGGGGGCACCTCGCTGCTCTCCTTTGATGCCCGGGTGATCCCGGCAACCCCGGCCTTTGCCATGGAGTACCTGGCAAACCGGCAGAACGAGGCGTGGCGCAACCATATCAACGGCTACTGCCAGCAGGTGTTGATCGAAGAAGGGATGAACGGGAAGAAAGCCGCCGAGCATCTCAAGGGCCTGCCCTCAAAAGCACTCCACGATATGATGCACGTGCGGGGCTTCAATCTCGCCATGACACCGGCATGGCAGCGCCGGGGTGTACTGGTGTTCAAGAAGCTCACCGAGAAAGAGGGGTACAATCCTATCACTCATGAGACCGTTGTGGCGGAGCGGAGTGCCGTTACGGTCGAGAAGGATCTCCCGCTGTTTACGAGTGATGAAGGGAAAGAGTTCCTGAGGCAGCTGGTGTGCGGGTTGTGAGGGATAATCTTGTGCGGTAATTCTTTTTTTAACTTCTTTTTAGTCTGACTATCTTCCTTTTTTATTGAGTCCCCCCTCTTGCGCCACCAGTCCCCGGGGGGGACGGGGCGCAGTGCGATGACCCCGAATACATTGTAAAAAAAATAGCATTCGATCGTACTAATCGAGGGTTAAGTAAAAATTATCTGAACCGCCGCGGGGGCGCCCCGTCGGGGGCGGCGGGGTTTATCGTTATAATGGGGGTATGGGGGCATCAGCCCCCATCAATATTGACGGGAAACACAATTTTTTCGTCAAGAGAATCAGATGACTTTCGCAATCCCGATCGTCATCGCAACGCCTTCGACATCCCAGTCTTTGACCATCTCGTACGTTTTTGTAGTGGCACCGGTAGTGTGAATCGCGAGCTCCCGCGCCCGTACCTCCTCCATAATTTCCGTACGCCGCGAACCCTGTATAAGAGCACATATCCGCTCGTCTGCCACCGCGACATCAGCGATGATGAAATCCTCAACTGCAAGATCGAGCTGCTTGCGCATCTCGTTGATCCTGCGGATTACCTCGCGGGCATAGCCCTCTGCTTCGAGTTCCGGTGTCAGCTGCACATTCACGTACACCGTGGCATCTGGCATCGGCGCTGCGAACACTTCGGGGGGCAACTGCTCGGCAAAGGTGACATGGTCTGCACCGATATCGAAGACTGCATCGCCATCGCCGAGTTTCACCGTCCGCCCGGCACTGGTCTCGGCCTTGAGCAGGTTGCCATCGGCCGCTTCAATGAGGGTTTTTACGGCAAAGGAGTTCTTTCCAAATCCTTTCCCGAGTGCCTTCATGATCGGCTCTGCTTTCCACCCGATTCGTTCCCACCGGCCCATCACAACCCGGACGGTCTTTGCATTGGCACGGTCCATGCAGACCGCATTGAGACGCTGTCCGATCGCATCCCGGACCGGCTCGGCGTCCGTCACTACGACCACTTCTGCAACCGGCCAGCGGAGTTTGCGCTTGCCGGCCTGGCGGGCATTGGCGCACGCCTCATCGAACGAGCGGACGATCCCGACCGCCTGTTCGAGGCTCTCGTTCACGAGCGCAGATTCACCCTTGTTCCAGTCGAGCAGGTGCACGCTTGCAGGATCGTTTGTGCACCGCAGGTTGCTGTAGATCTCTTCAGTGATATGCGGGCAGACCGGCGCGAGCAGCCCGATGAGCTTGCGCATCACGTAGTAGATAGTCTCGTAAGCAAAGTGCTTGCTCTCGGACTCGCCCTCGATCCACATCCGTTCCCGGACGAGCTGGACATACCAGCGTGAGAGATCTTCCAATATGAAGTTGATCAGTTCCCGGGTGGCCCGGTGGAGCTGGCATTCCCTGATGGCAGCGTCAACTATGGCGGCAACCGAGTTTATGCGGGAGATGATGAACCGGTCCTCGTCGGGCATCCGGGACAGGTTGGCCCGGATATAGGCATCGTCCCAGACCCCTCCTTTATTTGCCGGTTCGAATTTGTCGAGAATCATGTAGGGCACCGGGAAGCGGTACACGTTCCAGAGGATATTGGCTGTACGATTGACGGTGCCGATTCCTTCCCAGTTGAACTTCAGGTCGTCCCACGGGGCAGAGGAGGAGAGGATGTAGAGCCGGAGCACATCGACTCCGACTTTGGCAATCACTTCTTCGGGGGTGACCACATTGCCGAGGCTCTTTGACATCTTCTTTCCCTCGGCATCGAGGGCAAACCCGTGCATGCAGACGCTCTTGTAGGGCGCCCTGCCAAACGCAATCGTGCTGGCCCCGAGCTGGGAGTAGAACCATCCCCGGGTCTGGTCCTGGCCTTCGGTGATGAAGTCTGCAGGCCAGAGATTCTCAAAATCCTGCGTCTTACCCGGGAATCCAATCGTAGCCCATGATGCAACGGCCGAGTCGAACCAGACATCGAAGATATCCTCGACCCGCTTCATGGTACCGCCGCAGGCACACGGGATCGTGACATCATCCACATAGGGCCGGTGGGGATCGGCAAGCGGTCTCCCGCTGAGCTCTTCGAGTTCTGCAATGGTACCTATGACACGGTATGCATCGCATTTCGGGCAGACCCAGACCGGGATCGGGATACCCCAGTAGCGCTGGCGCGAGATGCACCAGTCCCGGGCATCCTTGATCCAGTCGTAGAATCGTGCGCTGCCAGCCCATTCGGGGTACCAGGTGACCTTTGCCACTTCCTTAAGCATCACTTCCCGCATCTCGGAGATCTTTAAGAACCACTGGGAGGTGGCCCGGAAGATGATCGGGGTCTTGCAGCGCCAGCAGTGGCCGTAGCGGTGAGTGACGGTCTCTTTTGCAAAGAGGTGATCGCCAAGCGCTACCAGCACGTTCTCGTTGGAATCCCGGACGTACTGGCCGGCAAATATCCCGGCCTCTTCCTTGAAGTTCCCGGCTCCGTCAACGGGGCAGACGATGGGGAGCCCCTCTTTGGTCCCGAGCACGAAGTCATCCCAGCCGTGGCCGGGAGCAATGTGGACCATACCGGTATTTTCAAGCGCAACGAAATCGGCTTCAAGGACTTTGTGCACGATCTCGCGCTGGAGCGGCACGCAGGAGGCGAGCGGGGATTCATATTCCCATCCTACAAGCTCGGCGCCCTTCTTTGTCTCGACAATGGAATAATCCTTGCACCGCCCCTTCTTGAGCACTGCCTTTACCAGAGGTTCGGCAATCCAGAGGAGTGTCTCTTTATCGTCTTTCTTCGCGAGTACTTTGGCGTAGAGGAAATCCTTTGCAATCGCAACAGCCACATTGGCCGGCAGGGTCCAGGGGGTTGTCGTCCAGATGACAAGGAACTCGTTTGCCTTACCTTTGAGAGGGAACTTGACGAAAACCGAGGGGTCGTTCTCGTCTGCATATTCCACTTCAGCATCGGCAATCGCGGTCTCGCACCGGGGACACCAGTTCACGACCCGGTGCCCGCGTTCAAGCATGCCCTTCTCTTCTGCCCGGGCGAGTGTCCACCACGCCGCTTCAATGTATTCGGGCATGACGGTCTTGTACGCGCCGGGAAAATCGAGCCAGACCCCGAGATTGATGAACTGGTCATCCATCAGGAGTTTGTTCCTGATTGCAAATTCCCGGCACTGTTCGATGAACTTCTGGATCCCGTACTTCTCGATATCCTTTTTGGACTTGAAGCCGAGCGCCTGTTCGACTTTGACTTCTATCGGCAGGCCGTGCATATCGTAGCCGGCCCGGTCAATCACGTGGCGGCCGTTCATCCGGTGATAGCGCAGGATCGAGTCTTTCAGGATCTTGTTCCATGCGGTGCCGAGGTGGATGGTACCGGTGGTATAGGGCGGGCCGTCAACAAAGAAGAATGGTTTGCCCCCACTGCGGTGCTGTTTTACGGTTGCGTACGTGTCATTGGTACGCCAGTGCTCCTGCACCGAATCTTCTAAACCTTTTGCATTGAAGTTTGCAGCGACTTCCTTCACAAAACCCCTCGTGTAGTGTTATCGGACGCTAAAATTTTGCGTGCGTGAGGGAATGTTGGTTTCCCAGCACAAAGTAGTTTTTCTCCCGCCCCGTTTTGCCGGTTGGGGGGAAAACAGGATATTCATCCACGCGTGTTGCCGTGTTTTCCCGGCAGGAATGTTCGGGAAAAAGGCGGGTGAAAAAAGTACTCTGGAGAGATCATTTGTTTATTCCTGACGCTCTTTTTGGGTATGCCCGCAATCCCTCCGTTGCTATGGCATCCTCCTGTGACGATACTAAGGTGTTTGTGGAAAAACCTTACACCGAAAAAAAGGGGCCCGGGGGCTGCTCTCCGTATACTGCCTCCCCCTTTGGGGAGAGAGGGGGTCACCTGTAAAAATCTCCAGAAAGCAGGAACGTACTCTCTGATATTTTCAGGTTCTCACCCGGGCAAAAAGCGGATGACCCCCGATCAGGTTACTTGTACATAGGCAACATCCCCATCAATCGGATCGTAATACATATATGTGCCGGTTTTACATTGAACACTATGAGCATCAACGGATACACGTATCTCTTTGCAGCACTGGTGATTGTGCTGGTATGTGCAGCAGGTTGCACCACTCCCCAGACCCCCGGTGCCGCCACCCCGGCCCTGGCAGCTCCGACAGCAAATGCGGCAGCTCCCCAGAACCCTGTCCCCCCGGCTGCTACGGCAGTCGCAAGGACTGCGAATATCGATTCAATGGTGAACGTCCATTTCAATGATATTGCCTGCCTTGATATCCAGAAGGAGATGGGGGTATCGTACCTCTATCCCGACCAGAAGTACAAGCTCACCGCTGCATCCCCTAATGCGGCGGCGGTAAATATCAATGTCCTCATGGTCGATGAGAATGACAAACTGATTCTCGGGCAGACCCGGCCCCAGTGGGACTCGGTCCAGAAGACCTGGCAGTACCCGGGCCTTGTGCCGACCGTCCAGTTCAATGATATCACCGTCCCCCAGGAGAAGACCTTCACGATAAAGACCCAGAGCAAGTATTACATCTGCGCCGATGACCGCAAGGAATCCGGTGTCAACGATATCGTGCTCCGGGTACCGGTGACCCTGACCCGGCTTGCCTAGTGTGGCAGAGAAAAAACCTTTTTTTCCCTGATTTCCGATAAAGCCCGGTTATGGATACTTCCCGCATCGGATCAGGCAGTTCTTTATGGATGCATTTTCATGCTGTACGGTATATGCGGAAATCCGCATGGTGCATACCCGTCCTAAGGAGTGACCGATAATGGATACATACCCAATAATCCTCGGTGGAGTGAAGAAACAGACTGAAGAGATCGTAAGCGTGCGATTCCCATTTACGGGGGAAGTCTACGCGCAGGTCTGCCAGGCAAGCACGCTGGATCTCAAAGCGGCAGTCACCGAGGCGGTGAAGGGTTTTGAGCCCACGAGAAAACTTTCATCGGGGGCCCGGGGACAGATCCTCACCCGGCTTGCCGATGAGATCCACCGGAGAGCGGACGAACTCGCCGAAGTACTGGTGATGGAGGGGGGCAAGACCAGGAAGTTTGCTATCAGTGAGGTTGCCCGGGCGGAGGTTACCGTCAGGACCTCTGCTGAGGAAGCAAAGCGGATCTACGGGGAGATCATCCCGCTGGACTGGACTGATGACACCGCAGGACGCACCGGATTCCTCCAGCGCTTCCCGCTTGGCCCGGTTGTCGGGATTGTGCCGTTCAACTTCCCTCTTAATCTCGCGTGCCACAAACTGGCGCCGGCTATCGCGTCGGGCAACTCCATCATCCTCAAACCCGCATCATCGACCCCGATCTCCAGCCTGCTGCTGGGCGAGATGGCACTTGCCGCGGGCATGCCCTCCGCAGCGATCAGCGTGGTTCCCTGCGCTGGCGGTCGCGCAGAACAACTGGCCCGGGATCCCCGGGTGGCATACCTTTCATTCACCGGCAGCTGCGCGGTCGGCTGGCACCTCAGAGAGATTGCGGGCAGGAAGAAGGTGGCGCTCGAACTCGGCGGGAATGCGGCGGTGATCGTGCACGAGGATGCAAACCTCGACTATGCAGCACAGCGGATTGCCACCGGCGGGTTCATCAACGCGGGGCAGGTCTGCATCTCGGTACAGCGGGTGCTCATCCACAGGCCGGTCTACGAACGTGTGGCAGAAAAGATCCTTGCAGCGGTCAATGCGCTCAGAACAGGAGATCCACGGGATCCGGCCACGGATGTAGGGCCGATGATCGACCGGATCAAGGCAGAGGAGGCGTACCGGAAGGTGCAGGAAGCCGTAAAGCAGGGGGCCCGGATCCTGACCGGTGGCACGCTTGAAGAGACGATGTTTGCACCTACCATCCTTACGGATACCACGCCGGCGATGCGGGTGAACAAAGAGGAAGTATTTGCTCCCGTCCTGTCCCTTATCCCCTATGATGATTTCCCGGAAGCGATCCGGATCGCAAACGCGGGGGAATACGGGCTGCAGATGGGCATCTTCACCCAGAACATCAACCGGGCCATGCAGGCCTTTGCCGATATGGATGTCGGCGGCGTGATCGTGAACGACATCCCGACATTCCGTGTCGACCAGATGCCCTATGGCGGGGCGAAAGGATCGGGGCTCGGCCGGGAAGGACCGCGGTACGCGATCGAGGAGATGAGTGAGCTCCGGCTGATGGTGATTAACCGGGCGGGCGGGGTGGAGTGAACCCCTTTTTCTTTTCATGAGTGATTAGTCTGGTAGTATCCTGAACCTCTTTTAGCCAGCAATCTTTCAATCAAACCCTGCTCTAAAAATTTTGCCGGACCGTGCCTGAAAAATTTCACAGCAGACTTTGATTGGGAAATTTTCATCGAATCGTAATTTGGAATTTTCAACCGGACCTTGCTGAAATAATTTCAATCAAAGCTTGATGTTAAATTTTCAACCGGCCCCATGACCCTGCTTAATTTTTTTTAATCGCGATCATGATCGTGTTTGAAACCTTTTTGCGGATCAACTGCACTTTGATTCTCATTTCTCAACCGCGATCACAAGCCCGGCTGTTCAATCACAAAACCTGTTCCGGGAACACTTTCATTTTCAGACGTTGGCTGCACCCGGTTTTTCAACTTGACCACACTTAAAAAACGATCCGCAGATCAATCAAACCCTGGTTTCAGATTTTTGATTGACTCCTCTATCTCTGCTCAAATCTTTTCCATTGCGATCACGATCTCGTTTGAAAAAGGGTAATGAATCAATCAAACCTTGATTTCGAATTTTCACCCAGACCCTGCTCTAAAATTTTTCATCAAACCTTGCCTGAAAAAAAACAATCACACTCTGCTTGAAATTTTTTAACCAGACTTTGATTGAAAAAGGTGAAATAAAGTACTTACTATTTCATGAACCCCTGCTGGAAATCCCGCGACCTTTCGTGCCCGGTTAACCGGATTTGCAGGTTACAGAATTTGGCTGTCTTGCATCTGAATACTTATTTGGGGATTTGGGGTTTCCGCTCGTACCATGCCCCACTGTTCTGCATCTTTCATAAACCCTCCACAATCTTTATCCCCCCGCATTCCTAAGCCAGACATTGGCGTGAAAACAATACGCAACCAGTATACCCACATCCCGTTCCGGCTGTCCGGGCTTCTCGATCTGGCCTATAACCTCTGGTGGAGCTGGCACCCCGAGGTACGGATCCTTTTCAAGCAGTTGAACCAGGAAGCCTGGAAGGCGAGCATCCATAACCCGGTCAGGATGCTGCGGGACATCCCGGCTGAATTCTTAGAAGCTGCCGAGCACGATGCAGAGTACCTCCGCAGGTACGATATCATCATGAACCGCTTCCGGCGGTATCTCAATTCCCGGTCCGGCTGGTTTAATGAACAGTATCCCGGGAAGGATGCCCTGACTATTGCTTATTTTTCCGCGGAGTACGGGCTGCACCACTCTCTTCCCTTCTATGCCGGGGGGCTCGGGTTCCTTGCGGGCGACCACCTCAAGGAATGCAGTGACCTGGGGGTACCGCTCGTTGCGGTAGGATTCATGTACTCGGAGGGATATCTTCACCAGCACATCCAGCCGGATGGCTGGCAGACCGGCTCTAAGGAGTGCCTCGACCGTGACGCAACACCGGTAAAAAGGGTGCTGAACTGGGACGGGGATCATCTTGTCATCCGGGTGCCCTATGTTGAACCGGCGATCTATGTAGCCGTCTGGAAGGTGGATGTCGGGAAAGTCCCGCTCTACCTGCTCGACACCGACATCCCGTTGAATGACGGGGCGAGCAGGCGCATATCCTCCAGCCTGTACATGAGCGATCGCGAAGAGCGTCTCCGGCAGGAGATCGTGCTCGGTATCGGAGGCCGCAAGGTGCTCCGGACGCTGGGAATCGAGTACTCGGCAGTACATCTCAACGAAGGTCATCCCGCCTTTGCCCTGCTGGAACGGATCCGCGAACGTATGGAGCACGGCGTGCCCTATGACGAGGCGGTACGGCAGGTGCAGGGAACTACTGTTTTTACTACGCACACGCCGGTGGCTGCAGGCCATGATGTCTTCTCACCCGAGCTCATGGACAAGTATTTTGGCACGTATTACCGGGAACTCGGCATTGACCGGGATCAGTTCCTCGCGCTCGGAAAGCACCCCCATTACCCTGACAACGGGTTCAACATGACGGTCCTTGCCCTGCGGCTCTCCGGGTATCACAACGCGGTCTCGAAAAAACACGGGGAGGTTACCCGGCAGATGTGGAAGTGTCTCTGGCAGGATCGCCCCGAAGACGGGATCCCCATCGATGCGATAACCAACGGGGTTCACCTGCCGACATGGATGAACCCCCGTGTTGAAGATCTCTTAGATTCCCATTTTTATTACGTGGCTCCCAACTGGCAACAGGAGCACGACGATGAGACGATCTGGAACCTTGTCGATGAGATCCCGGATAAGGCACTCTGGGACCTGCATCTCCAGCTCAAGAACAAGCTCATCAACCGGATCCGGGAGCGCAAGCGGGTGAAGTGGACAAAAGAACACAACGAGATCCCCAACTTCGTCACCGAAGGGCTCTTTTTGAACTCCTCTGTCCTCACCATCGGGTTTGCCCGGCGTTTTGCCACCTACAAACGGGCAGACCTGATCTTTTACGATCTCGAGCGGCTCAAAAAGATCGTCTCAAACCAGTGGAGACCGGTCCAGATCATCTTTGCCGGCAAGGCCCACCAGTCGGATGATGAGGGAAAATGCATACTCCAGAAATGCTACCAGATCGCCCGGCAGCCGGAGTTTGAAGGGAGGATCGCTATCGTGGAAGATTACAGTGAACAGAGTGCCCAGTACCTGGTTCACGGGGTTGATGTCTGGCTCAATAACCCCCTGCCTCCTATGGAAGCCTGCGGGACGAGCGGCATGAAGGCCGGCATCAACGGCGTGCTGAACCTGAGTATCCCCGACGGCTGGTGGCGGGAAGGGTACAATGGCCGGAATGGCTGGACATTTGGTGCAGAACCCTGCGAGGGAAACCGGGATGCTGCGGATGCGGGGGCGCTCTACGATATTCTTGAGCGGGAGGTTATCCCGCTCTATTACAGCAGCTCGCTCGATGCGATTCCCCACGGGTGGGTGAAGATGATGAAGGAGTCGATAAAGAGCATTGCACCCCGGTTCTGTGCCCGGCGGATGGTCAAGGATTATGTAAATAATTATTACCCGAAGATGGTCACATCAGCGGATGCCGGGCGGCAGTGAATCTTTTCTGGCTCAGTCGAAAATCTGTTTTTTCCCAGGGTTCAATGAGGCTCTTATATCTGTCATGTGTGTGCCCCCTCTCTCCCCCGGAGGGGGAGGCAGTCCAGGGGGAGCATCTCCCTGACCCCCTTTTTTTACCGGGACAATTGGCACAAGCGATACTACCGTGTTATCTGAAACAACTCTGCCGGCTACCGTTCATCCTGATCCCGTGAGCCTCGCAGTATTCCCGGATCTCTTTTTTGGCAATACCATACCGGGGCAGCTATGGAGAACGCCTCATCGCAGGTGACCGAATTTCCGATACCGGCGTTCAGAAATGCCTGTGCGATCTTATCCGTTTCCATGTCACCAGATCTCCCGTGTTCCCGGCAGAGTGGTTACCGGTGCAGCACCATGAACCTTATGGACTCGGCCGGTCCTATTATACCTGTAATGAAAGTCGCGCTCGTGAACTCCCGGCAGGACAAGGCGGGAGTGAACATCCGGCACCATATCGAACAGCTGCTGGCCGCTGATCCTGCCGGGCGGTGGCAGGGGCGGACCTATGACTTTTTTGAGACTGAGGAACGGTTGATCCATACCAAAGGTGTGGATGAACGAATCGATGCCGACCTGGTGATCTTCCTCTCGCGGCACTCAAGCGTCAACCCGGTGCCGGTCCTGACCGTGCATGTCACCGGGAACTTCGGTGTCGCCGGGCTCGGGGGCTCAGACCAGACCCTTGCCCCGGCAGCCCCTGCAATGATGCAGGCAACCCTGCGGGCCCTGGCAAAGCATTGCCCCGAAGGCTACCGGGTCTCGTATGAAGTCACGCATCATGGTCCCACCTCCCTGCACCACCCCTCGTTCTTTGTCGAGATCGGGAGCACCGAGAAGGAATGGACGGATCCTGTTGCCGGCAGGGCAGTAGCCGAAGCGGTACTGGACGCAGCTCCCATTGCTGCGATCCCGCTGATCGGATTCGGGGGAACCCACTATGCAGTCCGCCAGACCGAGATTGCGCTGACCTCCCGCGGGGCGTTCGGGCATATCGCCCACACCCGGGAGATTGCAGGACTTGACGATGTAATGATTCGCAGGATGCAGGAGCAGAGCGGAGCCGTTGCGGCATATATCGACCGCAAAGCCATTGACCGTGAAGTCGTTAATACTCTGTCTGTGATGCTGGACCAGCTCGCCATCCCGAGATTCTCGGAAAGCGAGATTGCTGCCATGGGACATCTCCCGTGGGACACGTACCGGGCTGTCCGGGCCATGGCAGAGCAGGTGTCACCGGGTGCCCGGTGCTATATCCATGATCTGAAAGGGGAGGGAACACTCAGCCTGATCCGGGCAAATCCTGATTTAATTGCCGAAACAGCCAAATCGGACGAGCCGGGGCTGATAAAGGATCTCGGCAAATTACCGGTCGTTCATCTTTCCACGCGTGATAATCGCCTGCTTCCTGAATTTATCACGTATAATGAACATTTGCCACAAATAATAAATGATTTAAATACATTGTGCGTAAAAATCATACGTAATAAAGAGATCACTGCAACAGAGAGCGATCACCTGATCATTACTAAGGTACGGTTCGACCCCCACAAAGCGCGTGAAATGGGGGTACCGCCCGGACCTGCCTACAAACAACTGGCTTCAGGCCGGTCAATAGCGATCAACGGTCAGGAAATCACACCAGCAATGGTGTCGCTGTGCAGCAAGACCGACATCCACATCCCGGGGTTGGAGAAGTTTTCATGAGGTCCATTGTAGAAGAGGCACTAACCAAGGCGAGAGATGAACCTGTTTTTCCCTCGCAAAATAATGAAGACCTCGACCAGATTCTGGCCGAGCTCAAGACCGAGATCGCTGTGATTGGTTGCGGGGGCGGGGGATCGAATACGATCTCCCGCATGATGGAGGAGGGTATCCACGGTGCGAAACTTATCGCCATCAACACCGATGCCCAGCACCTTATCCGCACCCATGCCGACCAGCGCATCCTCGTCGGCAGGCAGCGGACCCGGGGACTTGGTGCCGGCTCCATCCCCCAGATCGGTGAGGAAGCCGCGCTGGAAAACGAGCAGGAGATCCGGGCGGTTGTCTCGGGTTGCGACATGGTCTTTCTCACGGTCGGTCTCGGTGGCGGTACCGGTACCGGTGTTGCTCCTGTGGTGGCAAAGGCTGCCCGGGAGGAGGGAGCTCTCACGATCGCCGTCGTGACCCTGCCGTTCGCTGCGGAAGGTGCCATCCGCATGGAGAACGCAGAGGCGGGCCTTGAGCGCCTGCGGGATGTAGCAGACACGGTCATTGTAGTGCCCAATGACCGGCTGCTCGAAGTTGTGCCCAAACTCCCGCTCTATGCAGCATTCAAGATCGCCGATGAAGTCCTGATGCGTGCGGTCAAGGGTATCACTGAACTGATCACCGTACCCGGTCTCGTCAACCTCGACTTTGCCGATGTGCGTACCGTCATGGAACGTGGCGGTGTTGCCATGATCGGCATGGGTGAGAGTGACAGCGAGGACAAGGCGGCAGACTCTGTGAAAAAGGCGATCCGCTCCCCGCTGCTCGATGTGGATATCTCCGGGGCAACCGCTGCACTCGTCAACGTAGTCGGTGGCCCGGACATGACCATGGAAGAAGCAGAAGGCGTGGTACAGGAAGTCTACAACCGCGTGGACCCGAACGCCCGGATCATCTGGGGTGCCCAGATCGACCCCACCATGCAGAACAAGATGCGGACCCTGCTGGTGGTCACGGGCGTACGGTCGCCACAAATATATGGTCGGAGCGAGAAACTTACCCCCAAAGTACAGAAACAGTTTGAGATCGATTTTCTCAAGTGAGCCAATATGGAAATTTCAAAACCTGATTTCAAAACAGACATGTTACACGAGGAATTGTTCCGCAAGTACCTCCGTGTCTTAAAACTCGCGCGCACACCCACCCGGGAAGAATTCGGAAAGATTGCAACGGTCGCTGCCGCAGGTGTGCTCCTGATCGGGCTTATCGGGTTTATCATCTACGTAATCTTCGAGCACCAGAAACTGCTGGGATTCTGATCCTGATGTCCATGACTCCCCAGGCACCCCCCGCAGCGCCATTGGTTCCGGCAGCCCCGGAAGTCTATGTCAACCGGATCTTTGCGATAAAAACCACATCCAAGCAGGAGCGGACGGTAGCGGATAATATCCTCAAGGCTATTGAAACCAAGGCAACCGACGTCAAGGTAACGGCAATCATTGTTCCGAAGGAACTGCAGGGCTATGTGCTCATTGAGACGCCGGAGAAGATGAACCGTATCGAGCAGCTCGTGGAGCTGATCGCCCACGCGCGCACGGTCATCAAAGGCGAGACCAGCCTTGCAGAAGTGGGGCACTTCCTCATCCCGAAACCGGTGGTTGCCGGCATTGAAGAAGGCACGATTGTCGAACTGATTGCCGGACCGTTCAAAGGCGAGAAGGCAGTAGTCAAGCGTGTCGATGCATCCAAGGAAGAGATCACCGTCGAGCTCTACGAGAGCGTGGTCCCGATCCCGATCACGGTCCGGGGCGACAATGTCCGCGTGGTCGAGAAGTTCAGCGACCGGTAATTCTCTCACCTTTTTTTTATTTGCTGTACTGGCTGACTGTACAGATTCCTGAGCGGTTCAGCCGGGAAAATTATGGGACCGGGAGAAACGAGCAGTTACCCGCCGGGTCCGCTTCCGAATAAAAACCGGGGGTCAAGGGGGTGCCCCCCCTGGACTTACCTCCTCCTCTGGGGGAGAGTGGGGTTCATCCTCATAGTTTCCGCAGAGGGGGGTCGAACGACTGAAGAACTCGTTTATTTCAGAACTAAAAAAAAATCCACACGTATCGGAGGAATCTAACATTCCTGTTTCTTAAAGCACCATGCTCTGGCACCCTGAGACCTCATACCTGGTCAGGTCTGTTGGTGCTGCCATCCACTCAGCGCATTTCGCAAAATGGGCCTGCATGTGAGGGGTGGCGATATGTACGTCGAGGTGTTTCTGCGTCTCCCACTCTTCAAAAAAGACAAACAGCCCTTGTTCGAAGACATCTGCATGGAGTTCATACCGGGTACATCCCGGCTCTGCACGGACAAGGGGAATGATCTGCTCCACCTGAAGAGCAAAATCCTCGCAATGTTCCGGGTGAACACGACACCGGGCTGCTACAAGTAACATGCATAGTATTCCGGGCTTAATCAGGAAAAAGTACACGATCCCGGTATCCGTGAATCCGGGCAGGGTTTCAGAGAACTTTTTTTAAAAAACTGGTGAGAGCCAAAGCTATATGATTACGGAACCTGTAAAGGACATTTTATTAAGAACATCCAGCATGCCCGGTCACCGGGAACGGTTTTATCCCGGTATCTTCATGAACGGGCTTTCAGAACCCTGCACACGAAAGGATGGGAACTATGAAAAAAACCGCTCAAAAAAAGGACAACAACGCGTTGATCATCAGCCGCATCTTTGATGCGCCACGTACGCTCGTATGGAAGGCATGGACAGACCCGGAACAGGTCCGGCGCTGGTGGGGTCCGAAAATATTCACGACTCCCGTGGCAAAAATTGATCTCCGTCCCGGGGGGAAGTATCTCTACTGCATGCGTTCTCCTGATGGCAGGGACTTCTGGAGTACCGGCGTGTTCCGGGAAATTGTCGAGCCGGAGCGAATTGTGGCAACGGATAGTTTTTCCGACGAGAAAGGCAACGTGGTCCCGGCTTCATTCTATGGAATGGACTGGGACTGGCCGCCGGAAGTACCGGTAACTATCACGTTTAAGGAAACCGGTGGCAGGACCACGCTCTCCCTGCTCTATGATCGCATGCCGCCCAAAGAGATGGCTGAACCCATGACCGCCGGATGGAACGAGTCCTTCGACAAGCTTACCGCACTTCTCGGAGAAGAGATGATGCGCAGGGCAAAGACCACGATCACCGCTGAACCGGGAATACAGGAAGCTTCCCTGACCCGCATCTTCAATGCACCGCGTGAACGATTGTTCAGCGCATACACCGATCCGAAACTCATTCCCCTCTGGTGGGCTCCGGCCAGGTTTTCGATCGTTGTCGAAAGGATGGAGGTAAAACCGGGCGGCACCTGGCGATTCCTCAACCGTGATGCGGAGGGGAACGATTACTGGTTCCACGGCGTGTATCACGAGATCTCCCCCGCAAGGATTGTCTATACTTTTGAATTCGAAGGCTTGCCGGGCCACGTGGTCCTGGGGATCGTGAACTTCGAAGAACATGGAGGAAAGACGAAGGTGGTGGAAAAATCAGTCTTCGAGTCGGTCGAAGATCGCGACGGGATGCTCCGGGAAGGGATGGCAGAAGGCGGGCTTGAGGTTATGGACCGGCTCGCGGAACTGGTGGAAAAACCGTAACCTGTGACAACCATTCCGGTATCACTGTGCACTATTTACGGATACTTCACAAAACGGGTCATAGCCGGAATCTTCGTTCCACTCGTATTCGATCTCCCGGCTCACCTGCTGTGCCGCAGGATGTCCGAAAAGGTCTGCCACGAATCCCAGTGCCATATCGATGCCGGCACTGACCCCTGAACGGGTAGAGATGGTACCGTCTTTTACCCACCGGGCTTTTTTAATCCAGTTCACGCAGGGTGCACTTTTTGTCCAGGCAAATACCCGCTTGTTCGAAGTAGCGCATTTCCCCTCAAGCATACCGGCCCGTGCAAGGAGTATCGAGCCGGTGCAGACCGTGAGAATAAATTCGGCGTTTCTTGCAAGAGATCTGATGGCGGCGACACATGCCTCATCGTTCACCATCCCCCGTGCGCCATTCCCCCCGGGAATGAAAAGAATGAACCGGGTGGATTTCAGGTCGGACAGGGGGAGGGTCATGACCGGGACCTTCTGGGTGCTCGTGATGATCCCCCCGGCCAGTGAACAAAAGAGCGGGTTGAACTGGTCCGGTACCCTGCCCAGGACCTCGATCGGGCCAAACACGTCACGCGTTTCAAAATCATTGAAGAGAACAGTAATAACATCTCTCATGAAATCTCTCCGTAATTCCGCAAACAGGGAACGGTTTTTTGTTTTTTTAAGATCTCTTCCTTGATCCTAATTATTCCCTTTGCATGGGCGAAGAAAAATGAGCCCGGGTGTTCCCGGTAAAAAGTCCGTTACCAGAGATACGGAATCAGCCGGTAACGGATCTGCCGCGTATATTCCCGGTACCCTTCCAGCTCCCGGCCCAGCATCAGTTCTTCCCCGAGTATCCTCCCCATGAGCAGCAGGGTCAGGGCAAGGCCCGTCAGAACGCCCCAGACAGATCCGAGCAGCAGGGGTGCCCCGATAAACATCAGGCACCCCCCGAGGTACATGGGATGCCGGACAAACCCGTACACCCCCGTCGACACCACCCGCTGCTTCCGGTCCTCCTGTATCCTGACAAGGGGAGAGAGGAACGTGTTATCGGTGTAGGACCGGAAGAACAGGAAGAACGATCCTGCCAGTCCTGCCCCTCCGGCGATGGTCAGCCAGAGGGGGAATGCAGGGGACCATCCGAATCGTTTCGCATCCAGCGGCATGACGATAATCCAGAGGATGAACCCGGCAAAGAGCCCATAGACCACGTACCGGTCCCAGCCTTCCTGGTTACCGGCACCCGGTTGTTTGTACCGCTCTTCAAGCAATGCCGGGTCTTTCCGGTACAGGTACAGGATGGTCGAAAAACAGAGAGTCACGAACCAGATACAGAAGATCCAGCCGGCAGGCCAGAAGAGATCCCCGGAGAGGAGGAGGATCAGTGCGGGAAACAGCAGGATGAACAGGAATGAAAAGACGATCTTCTTCTCCATAGATACTGTACTGGCGACCCGTATTATGAACGTGCCTGTTCCGGTAAGGTACCGGGACGGTGAGCCTGTCCACTCATCCCTTCCCCTTCACGCGGAGACGTGTACCGGGTCCAGCGGGTACAAGGCACGGAAAAGCCGGAAACGATCACAACCCCTTTCTGACCATGATCCAGGATAATACTCCAATCCAGGCAAGCGATGCAAAGACAGTAGTCCATTCAAGCCCGGGCACCGGCATCGTGGGAGTGAACTGCCCGAGGATATCCTTGTACCGGAACAGGACCCAGACAAAGGAAAGATCAATAAGAAGCACGAGCAGCCCGTAGTAGGCCAGACCGTGCACAAATGCAGGGTGCCGGAACAGGGCGATGTTTAAGATGATCAACAGGATGAACAGGGACTTGAAGAGCAGGCCTGCGGCAAGCATATGCTCGGTGATGTGCGTCTCGGAGAAGATCCCCACGCCGATCAGCGCGATGGCAGTGAAGATCCCGGCAGCCTGTCCGAGGATGATTAATGCCTTTTTCCAGGTGACGTCATCATACCATGATTTCAGGCTGATAAAAAAAGGTACCATCACGATGCCGGTGAGGATGCACCCCCCGTTGAAAAAATATGCGCCCACCGGGTTGAAATTCACGTTACCGAGATTACTGAGCCAGTCATAGAGCGGGTTGTAGGGAGTAGGATAAAGGATGACCGCGGAGAGCGTGCACAGGGTATAGACGACAACAGCTGTCAGGCCCGATGCTGAACCCAGAAACCATTTCTGTACGGGAATGTTCATATGGTTCGATCTAGGGAAAGCAGAGTATTATATGTTCTTCTTCGCGGAACAAGCGGTCTGTACCGGCATTCCTCCTCCCCATCTCATCCGGCCCAATCCTGTGCGATCGTGCGGGAGATGGTCGGGGCTGTTCCCTGTACGACCCGTTGACTGCTTTCTCACTGCCATCACCTCTCTCCCGGGTTTCAAAACAGCATAACGCAACTTGTATTATCTCGCGCAATATAAATCCAATAACAGG
Source organism: Methanomicrobiales archaeon (assembly GCA_025350045.1). GTDB lineage: Archaea > Halobacteriota > Methanomicrobia > Methanomicrobiales > Methanospirillaceae > Methanoregula. The sequence continues at coordinate 25,689 of JANXYM010000011.1, forward strand.
AGATCCCGCATGATTCCCCGTTTCACCCGCTGTATCCTCATCCTTTTCATCCTTCTCGTAACTGTGCCGGTTTTTGCCGCAGCCGCTCCCGCTGCGGGCAATGCCCGTCTGGCCCCGACTGCACCGCCAACGACTACTGCCGCACCCGTGACGACGGTTGCCTGTGTTGCACCCTGCCAGTGTCTCGTGTATGCAGATGCGGTCAGCCAGTGGGGTGCATCCGGATTTTCCCAGTGCGCCGAACACCCCTGCGAAGTTTCCCGTTCGGTTACCGGATCGCCGGTAGAGAAGTACTGTTACAAGCAAAAACTGGCCGCTGCGCCTGTGTCGACAACCCCGGCACTGGTTCGTATTGACCGGACAATACCAATAACCGTTCCGACAACACCCACACAGGTTCGCATGGACCGGACACGGCCGATGACCAATACGACCCTTGCGCAGCGGGCGGATGTTCCTGTTCCCGGTATTAGAACATTTGGCAATGGGTCCTTCCAGCGACTTGGCATTGAGGTAGGAAAAACCAAAATATACCCATCCCTTGATACATCATCCCCGTATTTTGCCAGCCAGTTCACTATTCCCGATGGGAAAACCGAGGGGAAAAAAAAGTTCTCGGGACCTGTCACATTCTCATATCTCGAGGTGAACCAATACTCAGGATCTCTTCCTTCGTACACAAACTGGCCCGGGTGGGGTGATCAAGAGTCCTTCATGATAGGCAGCGGGGCAAAAGAATTTACCACAAACTTCCGTTGGACAACTGCAGAGAAAGATGTAAAAGGAGCACTTTTCCAGATCTCGCGGTACCCGTTCCCTGCAGATCCCGTTCACTGGCAGAACCAGTATGTCCCGGGCCTCGTCGGCTCCGGGCAGGTCAGTGAGGACCATATTGGATATGATGAAAATACCGCTACCGATTACCGTTACTTCCGGATTAATTTCGCCCGGGCGGCAAACCGGAACCCCGGACTTCCCCCCTACTTCGACGGCACTGCCTCCATAACCCAGGACAGCCAGGGAATCGGCGAAGCACAGCAGATGACAAAGATCCCGCTGTTGAATACCGCAATAGTCATGACGGATTATTCGGTTGGCTCATTCAACTTCGGACTACCATCGGCGTTTGTTGCTATGGCCTCCGATGATATGACCCCGTATGAGCTGGGAAACCCGAACGAGAACCTGCAGCTCAGCTGTGCTGACTGCCTCAGTCTCCGCCCCTTCACCCCTCTTGAAACATCGGTGTCCGGTACGGAACAGACGTATTTTGTCAGGGTTGTGCCTCTCCATGCCTACGGGAAGGCTGGCGTACCCACCCTCCCGGTCACGGTCACCGTACAACGCCCCAAGGCGTGTCCGACCGGCGTGACAAATGTGCAGATCAACCCGCCGTCCGTAAAAATCCTGTCCTTTACCCCGACCCTCTTTGCCCCGCATGACCGGTTCCCGGGAGGTCCCCAGTATTTTGTTGCGATCAAGGACCCGGACAACTGTACCCAGAAGACACAGTCCCCTGTCAACACTCCCACCACGTATGTTGTGGGCTCACCCTGTTACGATTTCATGACTTTTGCCCACGGGCAGGCTGGCTGGCACTGGTTTATCCCCCCGGCAGACGAGTCGCACTGGTACGATTTCCTGCCCGGGTTCCTCGTAGATATCATCAGTGCACTCAATGATACCTACACCATTATTTCCCAGACCTGGAATGATGCCCAGGACTTTGCTGCCGAGATGACGGCAAAAGGGTGGTCAGTCCTGCTCACTGCGGGCATCTACCAGTGCGAAGACCATAAAGAATGTTTAAACGCTGTCCGGTCGGGACAGTCGGCAGCCCTTTCTGCAATCGGCATCCCGCCCAATCTCCCTACGTACGATCAAATGATGGACGCCGGGGCGGATTACCTCATACAGGTGACAGCAGACGAGCTCGGGGCGGGTGAGGCGTACGAAGGAATGCCTGAGGAAGTAAAAGCCAGGATCAGATCAGAATCCAAAACCTTTGCAAAAGAGTTAGTCGGGGCCCAGAGTTCCTCCCGCAAAGACCAGCTCTCCAGTGCGGTAGGTACCTGGTTCATGCCGGACCCGTTGTATAATTCACCGCACCCGGCAACCGTGATGGTGAGGGTTTACAATCCGGCAGGAAATCCCCGGTCCACGAGCAGGGTGACGATAACAGTTACGGATTCGGCCGGACTGTACAAGTCCCGCCAGATGGCTGTCCCGCCGCTAACACCCGGGGAAGGTGTCGCGTTCCCGGTGGTTCTTTCCGAGGATTATGCGCCATTCAAAGGTGGTACCAACTGCCCGAATGATTACCCGGACGATTCTTCACAATATCCCTGTTATATGTGGAAGTGGCTTGTCCACCGGGACAACGATCTTCCATTCGACACCTTCAGCGCCTCGGTGCAGTACGCGTATCCCACGTCTGCGGGTCAGGATTCATTCATCCTGAGTAATCTGGGGCCGGACTCCAGTGGTAAAACGCTCACCGGTCTGCTGCAGATGGATCCCGGAACACAGAACTGCCCCGCTACCAGTTCCGTCATCACCTACCCGCAGGGCTGGACCATGAAGCTCGATGGCAAGACGGTGGATCCCGAAGCAATGGATCCCGGTTTCCTTACGGTCGGGGCCGCTGACGGTATCATCAGGACTACCTGTACATCACCCGAGGTGTGTTGAGCCGGGTGAATGGGCTGTAGAAATTCCGGCTGCATGCTTGAGGGGGGGTCGGGCAGTGTACTTTGAGGGGGCAGGCCGGGAACGCTCGGTATTTTGGCGAGTTGTCTCATGCTGATGGGGGTCGTCCGGCCAACTCGCCGGGGCCCTGCCGGGTGAGGTTTTTCTCATCATAGATATTTTATCCGAATTGACAACCTGATTGACAATCGAATTGACAACCACTCTTTCAGAATGGAATGAGCTCCCGGACTGAGATTCCCCGCCGTTATGTGACAGACACCTGCCCGAACACCATTTTCCGGCATGAACCCGGGAATCCCAAAATCCCCTTTCTTTCCCGCCCGACCGTTCTACCTGTCGCGGCATCCGTAATCAGCCTGCCAATCGCTGCTATGTGCGGTTTTTTGCAGGGTGATTTTCCCGGGAAACTGTTGCGGAAACGCGAAAAACGTTTTTGGACTTTTTTACCTGGACGCCGCTGAATTGGCCGGTGTTCCGGGTCCGGGTTTTGTCCTGATCAGGATGGTGCGGTTTTGCGAGGATTTTTAAAAATTTTATGGCCGCTTTTCCCTGATCAGCGGTTGCCGGGCTGGTTGGTGCCGGTAAAAAAGGGTCTGGAATCCGACAGGGGAGAAGTTCGGCACAGTCATGGACTTACGTGAATCTGCCCGATCCTGATGCAGGCTGGATACATGCCGTATGTACCATTTCAGTAAATTTTCACTGTCCGATCACCTTTTTCTTTGGTTTCCCGTACTGCATAACGCAACCTGTATATCTTCAACGGATATAATTCCAAGAACAGGAGACCCCGCATGCATCCCCGCTTCGCACTCTGTATCATCCTCGCCTTATTCCTGGCAATTACCATCCCGGTTTTTGCCGCAGCCGCAACCGGTTCGGTCAATGCCCGTGTTGCCCCGACCCTGGCGCCGCCCATGACTACTACGGAATCCCCCGTTACCTGTGCCGCACCCTGCCAGTGCCTGGCCTATGCAGATGCGGTCAACCTGTGGGGCGATGGCGGGTTCAGCCAGTGCGCCGAGCTGCCCTGCGCTGGTTCCCGTTCGGTGACCGGGGCGCCGGTTGAGAAGTACTGTTTCAAACCGAAACAGGCGGTCGTTCCCGCAACCACGACCCCCGCACAGGCCCTCATCCCCCGGACGCGGGCATCTGCGGTTCCGACAACGCTGGCACAGATTTTCATCCCCGGAAACGTATCGACGACAACACCGGTACCGGTCCAGCACCCGGTTATCATTCCTCCCAATCCTTCGCGCCAGCCGGTCCCGGTGCCGCTCGATATGTGCCGTTACGATCCCGTGAAGAACCAGTGCAATGGCATCTGTCCCCAGACCGGGAAGACCTGTATGCAGATCCAAGAGAGCACATGTGGCGACGTTACGGGTCCGGGTGCGGTGAAGTGCGGGTGCGTTGATACGAAATTACCTGTCTCCCTGGCAGCATCAGGCCTGGTACGGGCTGCCGTGAACACACAGACCGGTTATCGTTCCTATTCTGCACCCCCGAAAGGTGCAGTGGAATCGGCAGTCCAGATCCTCACGGGGATCGTACAGAAAAAACCCGATCTCAGTTCTGCTGATGCACGTGCGTACACGATGGATACCGCCCGTCCGCTGGCAGTACTGCCTTCGGGCATCTGCGCAGATGACCTCTTCCGCACCACCCTTGTTTTTGCTGACAGCCAGACCGCTTTTATCAGCACCGATACCGGCAGCCAGAAGGGTACCTTTTCGTGGGACAGTGCAGATCCCCGGGTCAGGACGGCGGTCTGGCAGGTCTCGATCTTCCCCTACCCGGTGAGCCGTGAGAACTGGTCCAATGTACCCGGCCTCCTTGCGCAGGGAAATCTTGAAGGCGATGAACGCACTTTTTCCATAGACTTCTCAAAGAGCGTACCGACTGCCACCGATGCTGCATCGGTCTGGGTTGACCGGAAAGCGTTCCTGGTTGTCGGAAAAAATGCCCTCACCCGGGTCCGGGCCGATCTTATGGCCCCGGACAGCGGAGCACCCGTTGAAAACATGGCAGCATTCGCAGCAAACCGCCAGAAAATGACTGCTGGTCTCGATACAGCTCTTGTGAAAATTGACACCCGCATTGCCGCTCCTGCAGCGTACACACTGGTCTCCGGAGTAAAAATCGGATCATTTGCTGATACCGGCAAAGATCTGACCGGCTCAGCAGCCCCGGGAGCAGCGGCGGTAGGAATCCGGTCCGGGACCTATCTGGCAAAGAATGGTGTGTATGCCCCGGTATTGAGTGTGCCCGCGCTCACCAAGGGTGGACTGGCCGGCTCCCTTCCCCAGAACCAGCGAACACTCTTTGTCCGGGTGGTGCCGTTTGACCAGAACGGGAATTATACGAACAATCCCTCAAACACAAAGGAAGTTGTGATCGGTTCACCCCGGTTCAATGTGACAAGCCCGTGGTCCGGGTGGGATGCCTTGCCTGAACCGGACCAGACCGGGTTTACCAACCCGCCTGAACGGGTCAGTTTCGGAGAACGTCTCTACCAGTTCAATGTCCGGTCCGACCACCTGATCTATATGAGTTCCGCTGACGAACAGGGTGTAGTCACGGGCTGGGTACAGGTTCCCGGTTCTCCGCAGACGGACAAGAGTATCACTGCCGTCTCGTACCGTCGTATTTCTGCAGGCAGGGAATCTACCGACTCGCACATCTACCTGTTCGTGACCCGCCAGGATACCGGCCTCACCTGGTATGCCCGGATGGACGACAAGGGAGTGTGGAGTGCATGGAAACAGGTGCCGCAAAAAGACACCGCTGTAACGTATGATCTTGAAAAAGCCGTGTCCCTGAATGGCAACCTCTACGTGCTGGCCCGGTTCAATTACCGGTTCTATCACCCGGGCGATATGAGTTATTCACACGTTGCTACGAGCTACGTGTACCAGCGGATGAACGATGACCAGAGCGAGAAGTGGGAGACAGACTGGCAGGATACCGGTGTTGCCACGAGCGGCAGTAAGGGGAAGATCGCCGGGGCAACCTCCCAGTTTATCGTGGGTGCGTACCAGGACCTCTCGGACCAGCCCCATTTCATCATCTATTATCCCCCGTCATCGCAGAAACCCTGCACCTCCTGCAACCCGGTAGTGACCATGAATACCGTCACCACCATCAACGTACCGCCCGAGATCCTCAATGCCAAGACCAGCGCAGACGATCTTACCGCCACGTCGTACCATGGCCGGCTCTACTTCTTTGTCCGGGGGAAGGGAGGGCACATCTATATGAACTGGGCGACGATCCTGAACCAGCTGGGTTCTACGCAGCACTTCGGCAGCCTTCATAGCTGGGAGGATATCTCCCCGCTCCAGATGGCTGCCGGGAGCGGTATTACAAGCCTCCCCAATCAGGAAGGCGACCGGCTGGATGTGTACGCAAACGATATCCAGTCCGCAGCACCGGGCTCCGGCGGGAACGGACTCTTCTTGTTCCTCTTTGCCCCGCAATCGACCGGCTTCCACCGGAATTCGCTGGGAGGTGCTCCTGAAAATACCCAGGTACTTGCATCGTTCAGCGGCGAAAAGGTGAAGCAGGTCGGGGATATTGCGATGACCGGCTACAGCTCAAAGGACATCAATATCAGCTGGACCCGCACGACCCCGTTCTGGTTTGCCTGGAACAGCTCCCGGTCCGATCTGTACTACGCCGAGTGGCAGGTTTCAGCCGCACCCTTTGATGAGGTCAACCCGAAGTTCGATGACAAGGGCATAGTCTCCCGGGGCCGGCTGAGCGTCAGCACCACCGATCCGGACCTTGCTACGTACGGATCTGGATATTTCAATGCCAATGCCCTGCCCGAATATACTGATCAGGCTCACCTGTTCCCGGTTAATTTCCCCGGGTTTGGCACCGCTCCTGATCCTGCAAGTCCCACAGTAACCCCGTACTATCTCCGGGTCCTCGCGGTTGCACCGACAACCGGGCCGGGGAGCTTCACCGCGTATGCCTCCGAACAGACCGAGGTCGACTGGGGCAAGCAGGACGAGTTCGTGCCGAAATTCTGCACAGCCCCGACCTTTTACCCGTACGAGTACAAGCTGCCCCAGGTCCGCATCACCGGTTACATACCGGTAGATCCCCGGGAGGCTGACGCTGAATGTCACGTGATTGCAACGACAGGTCACACGTACTGGAAAGAACAGTACCTGAAAAACCCGACTCCTTCGGTGCTGATGGGTAAGGCAACGAATGATCCAAACAAGGATGCTGACCAGTTCGCAACAATGATGGTCGGCCCGGTCGATTACGGCTGGACCAAGAATGTCTGCACGCCTCCTGATGATAAAGCGTGGTGGGAGAAGATCATAGAGGGGTTCAAAGACCTTGTCGCCCTCATTGCCTCACTCGTGAACAATATTGCAGATGCCTACAACAGTACGAAGCTGATCATCATTTCCTCCTTCTGTGCAGGAGACAGCACCTGTATAACCGTGGTCTCGACCGGGGTGGATATCGGTCTTGCGGCGCTCGGGGTGCCCCCGTCCCTCCCGAACTTCGACAAGCTGATGGACGAAGGCGCTGATTACCTGGCAGCAACCATTGCAGAAGAGTCCGGGATACCCGGTTCTGAAATTGCGCTCAGGGCCGGGATGCATGAGATGGCGGGCAGCATGAAGAATGTCCCGAGTCCCCATGACGCGTACGGGCTCCAGCCGGATCCGGAGTACCAGTACCGCCCGGCCCGGCTCTCGATTGAATTGCGGAACAATGACCCGGTCAACACCACGCCCCCCGGATCGTTCCGGTTCGAAGATGACTGGGGACTGTTTAAGACCACGCAGCCCGATACCCCGTTCCCGTCGATGGCACCGGGAGAGGTCCTGACCTTCCCCCTTATCCTCAGGGAGGACCAGTGGAAGGGTGTCACCTGCACGGAAAGTTTTGCGGAAGGCAGCGATGTCTGGACTGTTCCCTGCGACGAGTCGTACCCCGGCCAGATCAACAAGGGCTGGTGGGAGAAGTACCAGCAGGCTGCCAGTGGCGGGGACTCGTTTACCCTGTATTACGATGGGATGTCCGCGAATTTCACCAGCAGTATTACCCGCCAGATGGAGAAACAATACGGTGTCCCGCTTGATATCTACAAGGGAGATGGCTGGATGCAAGACTACAAATCTCCTGACTGCTTTGCGGAAAAACACCAGCTGGTGTTCCAGGCAACGGATAACACGGGAAAGAAGATCTCCGGGGATCCGATCACCCGGCTGAACGTGGATTCCCTTGTGTGGGAATGGCATGCCTGAGGGTGGGACCGGTTTGACAGATGTCAATTTTTTTAAAGGGTGGCCTTTGCGGATGAAGCCGGAACATTTCATGAGGATAGAACGGGGTCGGATATGCGGGTGCACGGGCGCACAGGTGATCACGGCAAAGCGGAGCGGTGATACAGAACTCCCCCTCAGTACAGGGGAGATCCCGGTGAAAAACACCGGGCCATCAGGATCCGGTGGATCCCGGAGACCCCGTGACGCACTGTACGAGCAGACCCAGCGGGGTTTTCTCATCATCGGGTTAGTGAGTGCAGTTGTTATCGTTATTCTTGTATCCATGTACCAGTTCGGTGCTATCCCGGTCACGGCTGTTGTACTGGTAATCATGATCGCGGTGCTGGCGTGCTTCTCCACGCTTACGGTATCGGTTTCCGCCGATACCCTCCGCCTCCGTTTCGGGCCGGTCGGGCTCATCAGGAAGAGCTGGCCGTTGTCAGAGATCGCTTCTGTGACTCCGGTGACCAATCCCTGGTACTATGGCTGGGGTATCCGCTGGACCCCGTACGGGATTCTCTATAATGTTGCCGGGTACGGAGCAGTGGAAGTCAGGCTGCTCTCCGGCAAGACATTCCGTATCGGTACCGGCGAACCCGAAGTACTCCGTCACGCGATAGAACAGGCCCGGGCGAAGAAGAATCCGTGATAACCGGGGGCTGGAACAGGGCCCGGACGGACCCCTCTCCTGACTCCGGGGCGCAGGCCGGTCACCGGACCGGAATGCCCGGGTTCCTATCCCCCGACAATGACTTTGAACCCGCCATATGCCATGCGATTCATATCGAACGGCATCTGCATGTCCTTGTTTTTGGGGTCGTTCATGAGCGGGTCCTGCATTACCTTTGCGTTCACCTCGTCGCGGTGAGCCCGGGACTTAAAGACGATGAACGAGAAGATGACCGTCTCTCCGGCTTTAGCCTTTGTCATTTTCGGGAAGGTGATGCCCGGCATCTCCGGGGTGAGGTCGTCGCCGGCACACTCGAAATATTCAAGGGCGCCGTATTTTTTCCAGGTTTTTTCCCCCATCTTTGCCATCTTGCGGTACGCCGGCATATTTTCCTCCGGCACAACCATCACGAATCCGTCAACGTACTTCATTGGTTCACATCCCTTTTTTTTGCTTCTGTCTCCCTCCGGGTGATGATAAATGTATCCCGTTGTTTCAAAAACCGGAATAATCTCTGACCGGCAACTCCGGCAGAGTACAGCCCCCTGCCATTGTCAGGATGAAAATTTTTATCCCTTCCGGTTTCCGTTATAGATCTGGTGACAGCCTGATGTCAGCGATTGTGCACTTTGATGTACCGGCAGAGGATACCGGGAGAGCAAAGAAGTTCTATTCCTCGCTCTTTGACTGGAAGTTCGAATCCTACCCGGGAATGGAGTACTATCTGATAACCACGACGAACATTGATGGCACGCCAGGTGTGGGCGGCGGCATGGGGAAACGAATGGACCCCTCGCAGCGGATGATGAACTATTTCGGCGTGGCCTCCATCGATGCCGCGATGAAGAAGGTGACCAGCCTCGGGGGAAAACTCATCACGGGGAAGATGCCGGTGCCGGGCATGGGTTACCTGGCAAACTGCATTGATACCGAGGGGAACTTCTTCGGTCTCTGGGAAGAGAACAGAGAGGCGAAGTGATCGCATTCCCGCTCTCCGGAAATCCTGCGGGTCCGGCATGAGAGCGCCGGGCACCTGGACCCTGGAGGAGCTGTTTGCCGGCCGACCGGCCGCGCTCGAACTCTTCCACGCCATCCGCCAGTACATCGGGTCGCTCGGCCCGGTAACTATGGAGGTCATGAAGACGCAGGTCTCCTTTGGGGCAGAGACGAAATTTGCCTGGGTCTGGCTCCCGCAGCTCTGGATCAAAAAGCAGCCGGACGAGAGTGTCGTACTGACATTCGATCTGCGCCGCCGGATCGATGACCGCCGGATTAAGCAGTCAGTCGAACCGCGGCCCGGCCGCTTTACGCACCACGTGGTTGTCCGGAAGGAGAGTGATCTGGACCGCGATCTCCGGGACTGGATCCGTGAGGCGTACGAACAGCATACCTTATTCGTGGTGAGGGGATCGGGAGGGTATAATCCGATCCCCTGTGGACGGGCCTGCCCGGGAAGTTCACGTCACAAAAATAGTGATATTCAGGATCGCTCATGGCTCTGGTTTTACAAAGTACACCGCCCGACCCCCCCAAAACCCTCCGGATTTTTGGACATATTATTTGTATCTTTTTGAGCAATTTTACGAAGTGATTTTTGTAAGGGGGCGGGGCCAGAAGCAGGCTGACTATGAGAGGGGGGGTCGGGCGGTGTACTTTGCATGGCAGGCCGGGACCGCGTTATGTTATGGCGAGTTGGTGTGTTTGCTGATGGGGGTCGCCAACCCGCCTCACCAGGGCCTCGCTGGTCTGCGTGGATACATCAAGGGTATCTGCGATGGCATACCTTCCCAATGATTATTAGATCCGGGATGTAAGTATGATTATGAGCTCTGGTGTCACGATCGATCAGGTCTACCAGGAGATCAAAAAAATCCGGGCGGATATGGTGAAGCGGGAAGATCTCGAAGCCCTTGTTGACACGGTAGAGATCCTCAGCAACTCTGAAAAAGTTCAGGCAATTAAAAAAAGCGAGCGCGATATCAAACAGGGGAAAGTAAAGGCCATTTCCTCTGTTGATGATCTTCTCAACGAGTGTGCCTGATGGCGTGGGTCATCAAGCGGACCGATACTTTTCTCGAAAGTTTTTCCCTTGTCAGGAACAATAAAAAAGTCGTTGCCGAGCTTGGTAAGAAACTCAAGCGGCTTTCCGAAGATCCTTTGCATGTCGGTGGATGGTTGTCCGGTTCGCTTCACGGTAAGAAATCCACGCGAATCGCAAAACAATACCGGCTGATATTTCTTCCCGATGAGCGGGAGCAGGTTGTGTACCTGGTTTTGATCGATCAGCGGGAACATGCGTATGATTGATATTGAGCCGGATTTCGCAGGAGCCAATCGACCGTATTATAAAAAGAACTGTGCCGCATTTCGCTGAACACGGTCTGCCGGGCCGGTTGGTGATGGGGAAGCGGGGTCATGTCCTCGGTGGGAGGGAGGCCGGGCGGTGTACTTTGCAAGGCAGACCGGGAATGCGATGTAATTTTGGCGAGTTGGCCTGCTCGTTGATGGGGGTCGCCCGGCCGTATTGTTGGGGACTTGTTTAAACTATGGTTCTTGTTGTCTTTCGATATACGGTCTAAAAAACGCTATAATTGACATTAATATAAACGCCATACTAATTGAAAAAGTGAAATTAATAATTTCAGGAAGTATGAACCAAAAAATAGCCCCTGATACCAACCCTAACACCAAACAAATTCCACTGAACAAACGTTCTTTTTCCCTATTTCCTTTGAGACTAAATAAATATCTTAACATGAGGAACATTACGACGATAATCTCAGCGATATAAACCGTTATGTAAAAGATTAATAATCCTGTTGCCAAAAATTCTCCGAATGAATTGGAGACAAGGATGACGAAAAACATTAACAAATAAGCAAATGGAATTATGAATAAAAAAATGGTCAAATCTTTAATAACTTCTATAATCGCTCTTTTTTTATTATCACTTTTAGAATGTTTATAAATTCGAATATAGGTAAATGCATCAAATAAAACAACACAACCAATTACAAGAAATAATACTGAAGATAAAAACGAAAAAAATTTTGTGAGTTTATCATTAGTTTGTTGATTTGGAGTTTTCGAAATCTCATTAGAAGATAAATTGCTTGTACAGTTTGAATTAGAGGGTGTTTTTTCACACTTTATTTGGAAAGAATTAGAAGAATTATTTGTAAATACCATGTTGGAGTTATCCGTGGATGAAAAATTTCCGAAACAATTTTGTTCTATTTTTTGGTTTTGACATCCAGTCTGAACAGTAAAATTCGATAACGAATTAGTTGAGGGGTTGGAAAAGTTTAGCAAGGCCGGGTTATTAAAAAAAACTGCTATAATTAAAAAAACACCCATAATTGCGAACAATCTTTGATTATTTAATAAAAAGGCTCTTAGAGCATAGTCTGATTCAACATTTAAAAAGTGACGACATTTGCAACATTTATCGGCATCATCAGTATTCGGCCAATCACAATAGGGGCATCGTTTCATCACTCATCTCTATTAAAGATCATCAATCAAAATATATAATGAACTTGTTAAAATAAAAGAGTGGGTTTGAAGTTAACATGAGGAAATCGTGTTTTATGACCGGATATTGAATATTGATAATACAATCTGCAGTCAATAGCGATTACACCGCCACCATAGACGGGGCGCTTCCACGATGGTTCGGAATGTGCTTACTTAAATATGCGAGAATGCTTAAGGATCAGTGACTGAAAAAATACAAACGTGTTATGGATGAAGTGCGATTGTGATTCGAAATATGGATTTAGTGCGTAAGATTCTCTTCGAGATTGAATCTCAAAGTAGTGGCCCCTCATCCAAAAGAATTGAAATTGAAGGCTATTCAGAAGACGAAATTGAATATCATCTTACAATAATGAATGATGCAGGTTTTTTTGAAGCAGCCATTGCTAAACGGAGTGGATCGAAATATCCTTTGATAATACCAACACGACTCACTTGGTTGGGTCATGATTTTCTTGATGCAAGTCGAGATGAGACTCGATGGAATAAAGCAAAGGAAATAGTAACGAAAATGGGAAGCGGCGTAACCTTTGATGTGTTAAAAACAATATTGGTTCAAATTATGATGTCACAAATTCCCAAATTTTCATAATTTTTATATTTTTAGAGTGACAGTTAGCAATCGTCACTATCATCTGTATCGCCAAACTCCGGGAGATCACCTTTATGTCCCTTGCCATCAATATTTACAGACCCAAGCTCGGAACCCGCTAATACGGGACGGCATGGTGCAAAGACTATGGCAGATGTGGTCGAGGTTTTAGTACCCGGCGGAAAGGCAACCGCAGGTCCCCCA
>JANXYM010000042.1 GCA_025350045.1 Methanomicrobiales archaeon
GTTGAGCGGGCGTATGGCTGCAACCTCTTCCAGTACCATGTGGACGCATGCGCGGGCATCCTGCCCCTGTCGCCTCCCAAAAAGAAACAGGTAGCTGTCCGCAGCATTCTTTTTGCCGACAGGGATTGCACGATACAAGCCGATCTCGGTCACCTGCGCTCGTATATCGCAGATATTCCGCACCCGGGGGTATCGTTCGAAGCCGGGCAGGCGCTTGTCAGCGTGTATGGCTGGGGGGAGACCCGGGATGCCGCATGTGCCATGCTGGATAAACATATTAGCACCGTTAAACAATACATACGGTGATGGTTCCTGCAAACGACGTGCTTGATGATCCGGCAGTACGGGCATATCTGCATAGGCTGGTAGGGGATGACGGGCTCAATCTTCTTGAGCGCTTTCCCAAAGAAGGCGAGCACAGCGATGAAGGCCTTGCCGCAAGTACCGGCATTAATCTGAATACCGTGCGGCACACGCTCTATACCCTGTACGAAAAGCGCCTGGCTGAATATCACCGTATCAAGAACAATGAGACCGGCTGGCTTACCTACCTCTGGCAGCTGCGCCCGGATCATATCTACGATGCGATACGCGAGGATATGGGACTCGTTTTGGAAAAACTTTCCCGGCGCGAAAAATACGAAGAAGAGAATGACTTTTTCATCTGCAAGGACTGCCACATCATCTTTACCTTCCCCTTGGCAATGAACAATGAATTCAAATGCCCTGCGTGTGATAAACCGATGGGACATTTTGACAATGAGATGCTCTTAAGAGCGCTCAAACACCGCATCGGCTCCATCAAAAAATCGCTCGGTCATGCCTGATCGGATCCTAAAAAAATATGAAAAGATGCTGCGAAAAGCCGGTTGCAGCGATACAGTGATTGCCCACTGTAAAGCAGTGGAGGAGTGTGCATGCGAATATGCACATGCCAACCCTTTTGTTGATTCTTCCCTTGTCCGGGCAGGTGCACTCCTGCATGACATCGGGCGGGGAAGCACCCACACGATCGCCCACGCACAACAGGGAGCCGATCTCCTGCGCTCCATGGGTTTTTCAGAAACGATTGCCCGCATTGTTGAATGTCATACCGGCGCAGGGCTGACCGCTGACGAATGTTCACTGCTGGGCCTGCTTCCCCGGGATTGCATACCCATGACACCAGAAGAGAAGATCGTCTGCCATGCGGACAACCTGCTAGCCGGTACCCGGCGCATGAGTATTGAGCAGAGTATCGATTCGGCATCCCACCTTCCGCTCAAAGTGAGAAAGAGGATGTACCGGCTTGCAACAGAAGTCGAGCTGCTCTGTAAATAACAATCCGCAACAAACGTTTCCTCCCCGGGTAAAGGGGGGGTTTAATTGCGATGCTTTCCTTCCACCAACTGCCTGCCTGTGGCGGTAGTTGGAGGGGCGTTTTCGCAATGACCAAAAGCCTGACCATGACAAGGATGTCCGGGGCATGGCAATCCACGAAGCAGGCAACCCCTCTCTTACGATATCATCAGAAAACGTTTTTGTCGGCTCTGCTGAAATCCTCTTTTTTCCCTTGTATGCTTATTCTTTTCTGGCTACTATGAGGGTGACCCCTTCTCTCCCCCGGAGGGGGAGGCAGTCTGGGAGAACATCCCCCTGACCCCCGGTTTTTCATCGGTATCCTGAAACCTATCGCAATATTGGGGTATGCCCGGGCAGCGGGGGCGTAATGCATGAAGTGCAAAGAGCGACTGCGTATCTCTCTTAAGGGTTTCAGAACAGTTTTTCTTACCCTCTTCTGCTTATATGATGACCTGTTTCACCTGCGGCAGTGCGCGGATCTTTTCGATAACGCCCAGTGGCAAAGGCTCTTCGACAATGATCACCAGTTTCGGCTCTTCAGAGAATTGCGGATCGGTAACAAATATCTGCCGGATGGAAAGGAGATGATCGGAAAGCACGCGTACTGCAGCGCCCACAATCCCGCGCTCATTTGCGTTCCTGGGCAGCACCGTAATTACCGTAAACCCGAGTGATTCGGCAACCCTGCTCAGGTCGGGGGTAGCCCGCATATTCAGAAAAATATCCCTGAGCAGGGGGCACTCAAGAATGCGATGTGCAGTGGAATCAACAACCCGCCGGTCTGATCCGATCGCTTTTGCCACAGCAGTTGCAGGCATCTCAATACCATTGCAGCTGATCCTCCCGTCCTCTGTCACTCCGAACCCGTTTTCAAGGAGGAACCTCACCACCCGGCTCTGGGAAGGCGAATCCGCAAATTCACTGATGATATCTGACCACATACTCACCACTGGGAAATACGCAAATAAATATACATCTATGTAGATCCCGGTCCATCAGCGTATTACCAAAAAGCACCGGATCATAAATACCAGCAATGGTAATACCGCACCGATCTCTATCGATCTCCCCGGGCAATTCTGAATGAACGAGGGCTTCTAAAAACATAACATTCTTTTAGATGGACAACCTCTTTGTTATGGCACAAAAGCGAGGGTAGCCAAACCACGACAAGGTACCAGGTTAAGGGCCTTGAACCGGATTTGGTCGCTGTATCGCGTGCGATTCCTCAAAAAATAAGGCGAGGGTAGCCAAGCCCGGTCAAAGGCGCTAGGTTGAGGGCCTAGTCTCGCAGGAGTTCTTGGGTTCGAATCCCATCCCTCGCATCTGGACGCGAAGTGCGAATCGTTCAGTTCTCTTTTTAAACCGCTTCAATCAGACACTCGTATATGACTTACCCAGTCGCTCAGTTAATTACTGAAAGCTCTTTTCAC
>JANXYM010000049.1 GCA_025350045.1 Methanomicrobiales archaeon
CCCCCGATTACCCTCTTTTTGGGCTCGACCGGCAATCTTATGGTGAAAAACCACCCCCTGATTTCAGGAAACGCCCATTTCAACCTCTGATTGGCTGCATGGTATCCATTCCGTGCCCGGAAATATCCACATTTAGCAACAATGCAGGACTGGATATCCGGAAATACGTGCTGGTGGCTATCCGGCAGGTATTGGGCCGAAAAAGGTTCCTTGGTAACTGTTTTGGGGTAACCGGATTGGCACCGACCAATACCGATTCAGGCCCTGACCCTGCATGGCCTGAACCTCATCCGTCCCTGACTTCGGTCTCCCGGATGTGACATACATACCCTCAATTATGCCCTTCGGTAACACCCCGGATTTTTCGGGTCTTTGTTCCGCGTTAAGAGGTGAAACCCTTGACATCCATTGGGGAAGATTTCTCCCCAGAAGAGACAGCTGGAGTAATGAACCGGAAGAATTCCCGGGAGTACTGCTCGTAGCTGAACCCTTCTGCCTCGATCACCCGTTTCCATTTGTTTTCCATGGACAAAATGCCCATAAAGGAGATCATCAGGTACATCGAGACCAGGAACGGGTCGAGATCATCCCGGATTGTTCCGTCATCTATGCCCTCCTGGATCGCATCCCGCAGGATCATCCGGCACGTGCCATATCCTTTTCCTATCTCCGCGGTACAGGGATTCTCCTGAGAAAAACGTTCAGTTCCGTAAAACTGGATCATTCGCTGGTAATCCGGGTATTCCTGCGAAAACTGGTAATACGCCTGCCCCATCAGGGTTACCTTGACAATACCCGGGACCTGTTTCTCCATGCATTCCCTATATTTTTCCTGCAGGATCTGGACGCCCCTCAGCACGATGGAAGCAAAGAGTGTCTCCTTATTTTCAACATAGAGATAAATGGTCGCCTTGTTCAGCTCGACCTCGCGGGCGATCTGATCCATGGAGACATCCTCATACCCCCGGGAGAAGAAGAGTCGCTCGGCTGCATCGAGGATATCTTTATTCCGCTGCTCCTTCTCCCGTTTTTTTCGTTCGGTGATACCCATGGCAGTGATTCCTCACGAATAATTCTGACCTGTTATGTTACCTGATGCGATGAGTGTTTAATCTTTTTTCCTCGTCCCGTGGTTACGTCTCCCCGGAATTGTTTCATAACGCTTGTCATGATTCATACAAAGAATTCCGGCTCCTTTCGCTCGTTATACAAAGTACTTAACCGCAACGAAGCGTCCATGACCAGTCCGGGTTTCATCATCCTGGCGTGGTTGGGACAGTTCCTGATGCAGGCACAACACGTGATGCATTTTTTCGTATCGATTAATGCACTGTTTTCCGGATCGATGGCACCGACAGGACATCCCTCTGCACAGATCCCACACTGGACACACTCGTTACCGACAGCAATAAAATCAACCGTCCAGAGCTTTGAATCACCCCGGTAGGGATGACAGCCGGGTATTGTTACCTCCGGGATCTTGCCGGCTGATGGAAAAGACTGGAGTTTTTCCCGTATTTTCCGCCCGAACAATTCTGCATGTTTCAGGTCACGTGCATCAGGACGGCCCTCAGCAGTGGGTGTTTCGGAACGGGAAAAGGAATGCTCCCCGATATATGCTGCCCCGGCAATCGGTTTACATCCACAATGTTTCAGCATATCCTTCAGCTCGAGCAGGGCATCGTCATATACGCGATTGCCATACACGACAACGCACACCGTGGGTGTATTATGCGTTTGTATCGCCTGCAGCCATTCCCCTAAAAGTGCCGGCACTCTTCCCATGTACACCGGCACGGCAACAACAAGCAGGTCATCTTCCGAAGTTTTTAATGACTGCTTTCTCGCACCGGGCCGGGTGATATCGATACAATTTTCATTGCAGTGATTGATTCCGCGTGCAATACCCTGAACTACTGCTTTTGTTGTCCCCGTAGGTGAAAAACATACGAGTTTGAGTGATTCTGTTTTCATGAGATGTCCTCCATTGAAGTTGCCCGATGTTTCAACGAACGGATTATAGGATCTTCTTCCCGGGCTCGGGCCCCGGTTTAACGGCAAACACACCAGAGATTTTCACAAGCACTGCTGACTTGGGCACAAAATTGGGCCAGCTCTCCTTCATCCAGGCAACATTCTGCCGGAAGATCTCATCATTCGTGTGGATTGTGACGGTACCCTTGATCTGGAAACCGCCTTTGTCCCCCCACCACGAAAAGGCGATCTCCGGGTTCTCGTTCATGTTCTG
>JANXYM010000060.1 GCA_025350045.1 Methanomicrobiales archaeon
GGGATTGGTCATTTTTTTAGATACCCCGTGCGTCTGAGCCGGGTACACCAGCACCGTTTTGATGGGAGAAGGAGCGGTTCAAGCGTTCCATGATCTGCCAGAAACGGCAGAGAGTATTCTGACCATTATCACCGGGATTACCCCTTCCCGGGAGAGGTACTCCCGAAACGGAATATTCCAGCGGAGATCATGGTGACATTCCTATGTCAATAAGCTGGGTATTATCCAAAACTTAATCATCCCCCCGGTACCAATTGGATTTCTGAGGCAACGCTGATGAGCAAAAAATGTGGCAACTGTGGCGCACCTGCTCCCGATGACAATGCGGTTTTCTGTAACCGGTGCGGGGCAGGGATACTAGCAACTGTCCTGACCTGCCGGAAGTGCGGGAAAACGTTTTCTGACGAGCAATCGCGTTTCTGCGATCAGTGCGGTTCCCTGCTGGCCCCGGCGGTGCAGGCAGCTTCGCCTGTGATACCGGCAGCACAAGGGAAGAACTGCCCGGCATGCGGTTTTGAGAATTTCGGTGAGAACCGGTTTTACTGCAAAAAATGCGGGGTATATATCCCGAAAACTGAGCCAGTCCGGAAAAATGAATCCGCAGGAAAAACTGATATTAGCAGACCGAAGGAGGATGCTATCAGGATCAAACCAGTTGACACGGATGCATTGCGGAAGATTAAGGTACACGAACCGGTGAAGAAGGAGCTTCACCCTATGCAGCAGGTAGCAGTACCGGAGGAGCTGGTTAAGAAACCGGTGCGTCCCCTTTCAGAGCACAAAGCAGTAACGCAACAGAGAGGCTGGGGATCCTACCGGAGGGTTGCATTCGGTGCAGCGGGCGTGATCGTTCTCGTTGTGGTGATAGCCATCATCGCAGTGAGTGTACCGTCAATACTCAATGCAGGTGCTGCAAATTCAACGGCCCCGGGCCTGCCTGACTGGATACCCTGGGTACATTCTCAAAATGATACGACAATCAGCAACAAGCCAGTTCCGGTCTTCAACGACACCCCCCTGACGCCGAAAGTGACCTGAATTGTGACCGGCTGCACCTTTTTTTTAAGGGGGACAAAATACGAATACCCCTCGGGAACGTTTGTTAAAAAGCCACAATTGAGCGTTCCTAAAAAATAGCCAAATGTATCAGGAAAAATAGTCAAATTCTGTTGAGATCTATTTTTCCTGATTTTTACCCATTTTCTTACTGTTACTCTGATGGTGACCCCCTCTCCCCGGGGGGAAGTGGCCCGAGGGATGGATCCTCTTAACCCCCTTTTGCTATTTTCTCACTACAGTAATACATCATTATCACTATATGGGGATGCTATAGCGGCAAGGGTATGCGAGCATGAACTCAAGGAGCGTCAGGAAAAACCGGATGATTTGCAGAGCCCTTGTCTCGCTTCCGGGTCTCTTTTGAAAATCAATTATTCAGAGGTAATTCGAGTGGTCCTTCATGTACCATAGCAATGCATCGCTCCTATCCGGCAGTGGATTAGGTCAGTTGAAAAAGGGACTGTGATTAGGAATCAAACCGAATAGAACCTTCTTGCCTCGCCGTGCCTCGAAGAAGCCCTGAGGCGGGAACCTCCCTAATCTGATTATTGGTGATTTTTATAGTTCCGGTGTGGACACAATGAATGGGTCATGCACGTTTCAACGGAACAAAAAAATTGTTGAGTTATCCGGCGGCAGGAAGGGAAAAACTCATGGCTGTGAGGATTGTTTCCTGAACCACGCAACGGTCTCTTCGAGCCCGCTTCTCACGGTATATGCCGGTACATAGCCAAAAGCTTCCTGTGCCCGGGAGATATCGGCAAGCGAATCCCGCACATCCCCGGTCCGGGCCGGTTCAAATATGAGAGGAACGGTGATACCGGTGATCTCCATAAGCGTGTTGGCGAGATCGATGAGGCTCATGCGCTGGCAGTACGCGATGTTGAACACTCCCCGGGCATTGCTCTCCATTGCCTGGATATTTGCCTGCACCACGTCCCGGACATACGAGAAATCCCGGGTCTGGCCCCCGTCACCATAAATAACCGGGGAGCGGTGATTGAGGATGTTAGTGATGAACTTCGGGATCACGGCCGCATACTCTGAGGCCGGGTCCTGCCGGGGCCCGAAGACATTGAAGTAGCGTAACGAGATCGTATCAAAACCATATATTTCCGAGAAGACTTTCAGGTACTGCTCCCCGGTGAATTTCGAGACCGCATAGGGGGAGAGCGGGCAGGGGGGCATATCCTCGCGTTTCGGCAGGGTGGGGGTATCGCCGTACACCGATGAAGATGAGGCAAATACTACCTTTTTTACCCCGCAGTCCCGGGCTGCCACCAGTACATTCAAGGTACCGGTCACGTTCGCCTCATTGGTGGCAACAGGATTTGCTATCGAGCGGGGAACAGACGCGATAGCACCCTCGTGAAAGATGCCGTCCGCACCTTCAAAGACCGTCTTTAACAGTGCGGGGTCCGTCACACTGCCCTGCACAAATGATACGTTTGGTAAAGATAGGAACGGGAGAATGTTCTCCTTTTTGCCGGAGAAAAGATTGTCAAGGATCACAACCTCATCACTCTTTCGGGCGAGTTGCTCCACGATATGCGAGCCGATAAACCCGGCTCCCCCGGTGACAATGTACTTCATGGGATCTGCTCTTTTTACATTGAATGTATTCTATCGTATTTGGTGAGAGTAATATTAATGGATACCGGCAACAAGAAGGGGTGGCGGATCGTTCGGGCACATGCCTGCTGTACCCCGTTCCCTTTTTACCACAGGCCGGCAACCGGATAGTACACAGTCACCATGTACTTCTTCTTCCACCTCCTCACCGGTCTCATCCTCGGCCTCCTGATCGGGGACCTCCTGCACGATCGACGCTGGGTCCTTCCGTGTGCGATCGGCGCAATCCTCCCTGACCTGTTCGACAAACCGCTGGGGATGTTGATCTTTAATGAAAGCATACGGGATGGCCGTATCTTCGGTCATACCGTTCTCATGGTCGTTATCCTTGGTGTCATCGGGCTTCTTGTCATGAATTACTGGAAAACGCCGGTCATTGCCGGGATTGTTGTTGGCGTTATCTCGCACCAGGTTCTGGACTCCATGTGGTGGGAGCCAAAGAATTGGTTATACCCGGCACACGGGGCGTTCCCCCGGCTCAATGATTCAATTAACCTCACCTCCCTGCTGGAGAGTGAGCTCAAAAACCCGGTAGAGATTATCCTCTTCATTTCTGTGTGTGTGGGTATAGGGTTATTCGTGTACCGCGACCGTATCGTCTCTGCTCTCGCCCGTCATACCGGATGGGTCAGGGGACTGCTGGCATGCGGGGCGATTGGCTTAGGCATACTCTCCTGCGTGTTTTTCTGGTTCAGCCGGGGGAAACACTTTCTTCTATACCTGGCTTGGACCCGGCCGGAAGAATTCGTTATCGGGAGCATCGTGACTGCCTTGGCCGCGTTGCTGCTCTGGCGGTGGTACCGGAAAGTACTGGATATGGGGTGATAACCCGGAACAGGGTGTTCACCAGAACCTTCCGAAGGGAAACGGAGTCTGATTTGAGGTTATTTCCACCATGATCAATCACCGGGGGGTTCCCCCCATGTACTATGCAGCCGGTGTGTTTCCTTACAATCCTGTGGAAAAAAACGATGATTTACGTACCGAAACACGCGTTACAGTGAAATATTTCCGGCAGGTCTTATGATATTCAAAAAAAAGGATTGCTCCCCGGGAAATCGATGCGATGGCTCTCCATCAGGACTCATGTATCCTGACTATCCCGGCAACTTTATCGAAATCTGAATCAAATGAGAGAATCCGGTCGATATTTTTTTTCTTCATGATAAAAACGGATACAGCGTCAGAAACCGAGAGCGTTCCGTCATAACGCAGGAAAACCGACATACTTCCTTTGAGTATTTTTTCGTCAGTAACAACGAGATCGCAATTGTCGATGAAATAATGATACAACTGCTCTCCGGCTTTTCCCCCGCTGCGCCGGCCTATGATGGTGACAGATTCAGCAATGATCAGATCTGAAATGATAATCGTCTCATTAGTAAGAACCGGAAGAACTTCCTTTGCGGCAGGGTGCCACTGATCCTTCCGATCAACAAGCGCAATAAAAAATGAAGAATCAACAAAGATCATGATTCCCCGGCTTGAATCTTCTTTTTATCTTTTACTGCATCTCCTCCTGCGCTGATAACGCCACAAATTCCCGCGAGTGTCATTTTTTTCCGGGGCTGGATGGTAATGAGGCCATCTTCCACATTCCACTGGAGCACATCTCCAGGGGCGAGATTCAGTGCCTTTCTGATTTCAGCGGGAAGTACGGTGGAATAACCTTCTGATATTTTTGTTTTACTAGTCATGATATTCTTCATAAGTAATAATGGTAATATTAGTAATATGATTTTCCTTATAAAACTATCATCAGTAAAAAAATGATTGATTAAATATCCTCTCCTCCACTTCCTGCCTGTTCTCAACATTTCCCAACACTTCAACACCATCCGCCAGCACGATATATCGGTGCCAGGAGCGGCCCGGTCCCCTCACCCGGAGTTCCCGGTACATTCCGTCCGGTATCCGGAGTTCCCGCAACTTTTTGATCTCCGTTCCGCAGGACCTCAGGATATCTGAAATCCTGTACTGCAAATATTTTAATCTCCTGATGCAGACCCGGCTTGTCCGATCCTGATACTTGGTCACGAATTCGAACGGGAGAACCTTGCTCTCTTCTGTCCACGGCAGGATCCTGCATCCCCGTATTACGGGGCGATTACTCCATTTGTCTCCAACAGTCTGGCCTATCGCCCGATTGGTATCTATGGCGATGGGAACCAGACCCGGAATTTTATCATTGGTGGGGATAATATCCAGGCAAATGTCAAAGCAATGGAGAGGGACATACCGGGTGTGTTCAATGGTGCCGGCGGTAAGCGGATCAACCTGCACGAACTTGTCGGGACGATCGCAGACACAACAGGTATCCCCGTTCCTGTTACCGTTGCTCCCCCGGTGAAAGGTAATGTCCGAAATTCTTCTGCCGGCATCACGCCCGTAAAGGAGTCACACGGATATTTACCCGGATGCACGATATATGGAGGGATTGACAAGACGATCGAATAGTTCAGGCAGCAGAAATTCTCATATTTGCCGGTGTGTTCCGGAATTTCCCTCTCGCCAGGGTTCCCCGGCTTAAATCCCCGGAGGGAAGAACTATCATCCTACCCCTTTTTTCTGACCGGGAAAGGCACCAATAGGGCTCATTTTAAACCCCTGAAATCCCGTGAAATCCCCTTTAACCCAGGATTATGGCGATTTTTTTTAAAACCCCCGTTAAATTCCCCGTTTTTGCGACTAAATTGATCCAAATGACCGTCGAAAAGGCCAATCGGAGCCCTATACGGGCTTATTCAGGTCACCCCCCAAAAAGAGGGAAAAAAGGATTTTTACCCTGCCGTCCCGGTACTCCCGTCGGGTCGGATCTCCAGGATCCCCTCCGGCAGGACCCGGAAAAACTGCCAGGTCCGGCACGAAGAGAGGATCCAGAGTTCGACGAGCGCAACCGGGCTTTGCGGGAAGAGCCGGAGGGAACGAATAACCGGCCGGAACTGGATAGCAGCATCCTCTCCTCCATCAACCCGGGCACGGACCCGTTTGACTTTTACAAAGATTGTCAGGTACTGGCAGATAATGAAGAAATCAACCGGCAGCCGGAATGAGTCCGGCAGCTCAACAACATTGCCCCGCATTCTTGCGCACAAGAGTGCTTCCTTAACCGCTTTTAACGGAGGTCTGCCCCGGGTCATGGCATACCCCTTCCCGCCGATCCCCGGCTCCTGTTGCCACCGGCTGCTGCAAGAACCGGATCCCGGGTCATAACGACACCTCCCCTGCCGGCACCGCAACCCGGCGCTGTGACTCTCTTCTCACCGGCCGCGTCCGGATGCGCACCGTGTAGAAGTGATGGCTGGTCCTTTTCGCCGCCACCCATTCCACTTCTTCGCCATGGTTATGGATTTTCTGCCGTATGATGTCCGGAATTAAAAAGAGCGGGATCTTCTCCTCGATCATGGTCGACCTCCGGGGTATTACTGCCACCTCCTCTGGCTGAATGACCCGATTTGCCGGTCAAAGGTTTTGAGTTTCTTCCGGAGCCGGCCGGAGAGGTGTTTCTGCCAGCCGGCAACCCGGGAAATGATCGCATTGATGTGATGGCCCTCATTCCCGTTTGAAGAGAATGCCGGATTGTTTTCCGGATTGCTGGTGTGAGGATCATGCCAATTTTTATCCGGACCACACCTGCTACCGGCAGTATTACTGCCGTTTCCCTCAGTTGTTACACGAGGGACGGGTTTGCCGGGTACCCGACCGGGTGTGCATTTCCCCTGGACGGACTTCTGATGCACCCGGGCCGGGCGGGCGACCGGTCTTGTAACCGGG
>JANXYM010000071.1 GCA_025350045.1 Methanomicrobiales archaeon
TGAAACTCGAAAACATGCTCTCGTACGAGCTGAAGACTGCCGTCAAGGAAGTCATAGGTACGTGTGTCAGCATGGGAGTTACCGTTGACGGCAAGAAGGCAAAAGATGTCTTCGCCCTCATCAATGAAGGCAAGTATGACAGTGTTCTCGTGAAGTAACATGAGAAAACCATAGGAGATCGAGATTAAGGTCGGTCGCAAAACTATGGAGGAATCTGATGGTTGATAGGGCCAAAATTCTGGAAGCCGTAAATGCGGCGATTGAAAAAGCGCCAGAGCGTAAGTTCTCTGAGAGCATCGATATTACCATCAATCTCAAGAATATCGATATGGCGCAACCGAAAAATCGTATCGACGAGACGATTATGCTCCCCCACGGCACCGGAGAACCAATCCGTATCTGTGTCATCGGGAAAGGCGACATCGTCACGCAGGCTAAAGAAGCCAAGGTTGATCTGATTATCGGCCCTGAAGAAGTAGAGCGGCTCGGCGGTCAGCCCCGCGAAGCACGGAAAGTTGCCAGTACCTACCGGTACTTCCTTGCAGAGATGGGTGTCATGGCCGGCGTTGGCCGGTATTTAGGTCCCCGGCTCGGTCCGCGGGGCAGAATGCCGCTGCCGATTCCTGCACAGCAGGATATCCGCCCGATTGTCGCGCGTCTTCGCAACTCTGTGAAGATCCGTACCAAAGACAAGACAGTCTTCTCTTCAAAGGTCGGTACAACGGCAATGAAGCCGGAACAGGTCGCCGAGAACATTGAAACGATCGTAAAAAGGATCGAAGCTGTCCTTGCACAGGGTCCGTTGAACGTTCGTTCCATCTTTGTCAAGACCACGATGGGTCCCGCAGTGAGGCTGGAATAATGGCGTTGTATACCCACCACCTGCCCACCTGGAAAAAGGACGAAGTCGCAGAGATTAAGAAGCACGCGAAAGCGTTCACCTTAATCGGGCTTGTGGACATGTACGGTATCCCGGCACAGCAGGTGCAGCAGATCCGCAGGAACCTGCGGGGAAAAGCTGTCATCAAAGTGACCAGGAACACGCTCATCAAACACGCGTTTGAGGATATTGGCGGCGACGTCAAGAGCCTCTCACAGTACATCTCCGGTCACTCGGCGATCATCTTCACCAACGACAACCCGTTCAAGCTCTTCAAGCAGCTGGAAAAGACCAAGACCAAGATGGCGGCAAAAGCCGGTGATAAAGCACCGGAAGATATTGTCATCGAGAAAGGTCCGACCAGTTTCAAACCGGGTCCGATTGTTGGGGAACTCCAGCAGGCAGGCATACCCGCAGCAATTGAAGGCGGCAAAGTCAAGATAAGAGAGACCAAAACTGTTGTCAAGAAAGGCGGAGTCATCTCGCCCAAGCTTGCCGCGGTACTGGCCAAGCTTGACATCAAGCCCATGGACGTGGGACTTGCACTGCAGGTTGCGTACCACGAAGGCGGTATCTTTGAACCGTCCGTTCTCGCGGTAGATGAGACCGTCATTCTCGCACAGATCCAGCTCGCAGCCCGCCAGGCATTCAACCTGTCGGTCAACGAAGCGATCCCGACCAAAGACACAATGGATGCAATCCTGACGAAAGCCGTCCGGGATGCCCGCGGTCTTGCGGTTGAAGCAGCGATCTACGAGAAAGACGTAATCGATGCGATTATCGGTAAAGCGTATAACGAAAGCCAGGCAATCAACGGCCTGGTTAAATAATTTATTTGAGATATATGAGGTAGTTTAAGATGGAGTATATCTATGCAGCACTTCTCCTGCACAAAGCAGGCAAGAAAGTCGATGAGAATGGCGTAAAGGCAGTCCTTACTGCCGCCGGTGTAGCAGCAAATGAATCCCGCATCAAGGCACTCGTTGCAGCGCTTGACGGCGTGAACATTGAAGAGGCAATCTCCAAGGCAGCAGTCGCCCAGGTCGCCGTTGCAGCACCCGCAGCAGCAGGTCACGCAGCACCCGCCAAGGAAGAGCACAAGGAAGAGGACAAGAAACAGGAAGAAGAGAGCGGTATGGCAGGGCTCGGTGCCCTGTTCGGCTAATCTCTTTTTTTCTTATCATCTGGTTGCAGGTTATTTCCCGAACCGTTCTGGCCGGGGATGTTTTTTTAAAGATGGTGTCGGGCCGAGCACAAGCCTCTGGCAAATTTCCGGTGACTGCCGGAGCGAAACCGGCACTGCGTTTCCCATTTTCCCAAACGGTATTTTTAAAAAAAAGAGATCCCGATCTCCGGTTCCCGGGAATATCTGCAAATATAACGCATCTCTCCCGCACGGGTCATCAGTGTGTGTCGGGGCAGACTGTAACAGGGTATCATCAACAGGAAATTATCGCCCCCCGACTGGCAGAACCCGGTTTTTTAACCTGTTTCCTTCGGCATCGTTCATGCAGCATCGTTGATGGTGACGGATGAAAACATGTATTCTTTCAGGTTCTGGTAGTTGTTGAACTGTTCAATGTCCGTGACAAATCCAAAACTGTACACATGGTGCGGGGTTACAACCGATCTCTTTGTGTAGGCTGCCGGATAGTAGAGTGAACCTTCGGGCATGGTGACATCATAGCTTGAAGTCATCGTGTTCCCCCTCTTGAAGAACTGGTAGTTACCCACATATTTTGCGGCATATCCTGTCAGATCCGGATAATTCTTTTCAAACTGTGTTGTGCTCCATTCGTACGTGGGATTGAGCATAACATTTCCATCCAGGCCATCAAAGAAATCTGCAGTAAAGGCTACAAATTTTATTGTGCCATCAGCATTCGCAAACGTAACTATCCGTCGTTGTTTCTTTAAACTGTCATCCTCGTAAAAATTGAATGGACCCAGTAACCGGGTCTCATTTTTGTAGCACACGCGGTATACCGGGGAGTCCGTGATGAGATTATTTTTGCAGTAATAGGGGGTATAGGTTGACCGGGTAATGTTCCAGGCCGATGGATAATACACCCCGAAATCGTGGTCGGAATACCGTAAGAACCGGATCCTGGTCACCTCGGTTGCATCTGTTTCCCGGGGGATGATCTGCATTGCTGTTACCCCGGGGGTTGTTGTTGCTGGAATTTTTGAAGTTAGTATTACCGGTGTGCCGGTGGTTGTCGGGATCGAAGGTGCAGGGGTCAGTGCCTGCGTGACTTGCGGCATCTCCGGCTGATGGGTGCATCCGGTCGCACAGATGACTCCCAGACACAGAACCATGAGACAGATCCCGGAAAAACCGCTCATTTTTGTGCCCCGTCACCGCATCATCCAGAGGTCCACGACCGGGAATAATCTGCCCAGGTACTCGATATCAGGAATCCCTGTAGCCAGAGAGAGCACGACCACCAGGGACAGAAAGCCAAGTTCTGCCCAGAGCAGATAGCTCTTGCCGGAAAAATCCCTCTGGAACTGGTTGATCAGCCATGCCGAAACAATTCCCTCGCCCATGGCGGCAATCCAGCACCCGAAGAACAGGAGAGAATGGTACCGGCTCCCTCCCAGTCCTCCGAACGATACCAGCAGGAATGCCGAGAAAAATCCTATGCCTTTGAGGGTATCCCCGTTATAGAACTGTGCAAGCCCGACACCGGCAATGCCCAGCACCGCAGAAACAGAGAATCTCCGGAGTCTGATCGTATAGGTTTCCGGGGTATGGGTTGAGTGCGCATCCAGCTGGTCGTAATCCGGCAGACGCTTGTGGCAGGCACGGCAAAAATATTCATCATAGGTGACCGTTGAACCACAGAACGGACAGATTCGTCCTATCTGCACCCGCTTGCTGGCCATTTAAGCTATATGAAAAACGTAACGATATAGAGTTTTTGCTTTGGAACGTCAGGGAAAATGATCTTCCCCGGGCAAAAAAAGCAGGGTTACCGGCTGGAGCAGGGCGTGTTCTTCCGGAGCCGGTAGCCAACCCAGTTCCCGCGGTCACACGCGGGTTTCGGGTTCTCCATCCGCTCAAAAACAAACTCGAAGGCTTCCTGCTCCATCGCAGATCTCCCGCTCCGGGTGCAGAACCCGACAAACGCCTCGTACATGGCCGTGCAGGGAACCCGGGCAAGAGGATCCGGCACCAGTACCTCTTCATGGAAACTCCAGATGCCCTCGAATTCGAGATCATCTTCCATGAGGGGCCTGACGATCGCCTCATCGATCTCCAGGGACGCAACCTGTTCTTTTGAGGCGCTCTCGAGATCCTGGTAATAATCCGTAACTACGGTAAGCCCCTGGCGGAGATCGTTGAGGTCCTGCTCAAGATCTTTTATCTTCTTTGCTTTATCCGTGGCCGGTTCAGAGGGTTCCATTGCAGTTACTCTTTGTGTTTATGTCTCCCAACGGATAAAGTGCTCGAACCAGGACCGACGTGTTCAGGGTACCTTTTCCCTCTGCTGCAGGAGTTTTCCTGCGTACACGCACTGCCCGTACGAGACACAGCCATCGCCCGGCGGGTATCCGGCATTGATGACGCAGGAAAGGCCCGCCTGGCACACCTCATCCCTGATGGTCTCGCGGATCGCGTGATTGATCACCACCCCCCCGCTGATCGCCACCTTCTGCAACCCGTCCCGCTCCGCAGCCCGGATGGCCAGCGTGGCGATGCCCCGCGAGAGATTGTACTGGAACGAGGCAGCGATGTCCCGCACAGCCCGGCGATCCTTCCGGGATGCTTTTTGCATCCCGCCCAGTGCCGTCTCCATGAGCGAGCGGGTGGAGAGGATATCGCAGCCGGCATGGCGGCCATAGACCAGCTCCCAGGGTTCGGCCCGCCCGCCGTACGCCGCGGCTTCGAGTTTCATGGCCGGCTCGCCATCATAGGTCTTCTCCCGGCAGATGCCCAGCAGTGCGGCAGCAGCATCCAGCACCCGGCCGGTACTGCTCGTCTGCGTGACATTGAAGCCCGTGGCCACCTGCTTACGGATCACGCCGAGCTCGATATCCGACCATCCCCGCTCTGCCAGCAGGGCGAGGATCTGTTCCTCAGGAAGGATGCCGTAGAGCATCCGCTCGGGGAACTTTGTGGCGAGATCCCCGCCGGGCATGGGCACCGGTTCGAGATGGGCCACGCGCTTAAGGTCCGGCACCGCCCCGCTGAAGATCTCCCCGCCCCAGACCGTCCCGTCATCGCCGTACCCGACCCCGTCGATCGCGATCCCTATGCAGGGCCCGGTTGTCGCTGCTGCGATATGGGCCCGGTGGTGCTGTACCGGGATCAGTTCAAGGGCATGTTCCGCTGCCAGCTCGCGGGCAAACCGCGTGGAGAGGAACTGCGGGTGGAGGTCATGAGCGATCACGTCGAATTTCGCCCCGAGCACCCGCTGGAGGTTCTGCACGGTCTCCTGCAGGTACTCGAGCGTGGCCGGGTTCCGCACATTGCCCACGTGGGGCGAGGTGACGGCAAACCCGTTCCGGTAGATAGTGGCATTCGCATTCAGTTCCGGGCCAACCGCAAGGATGCAGTGCTTTCCGAGATCGATGGCGGTCCGCTTTGGGGCAATGCCCCGCGAGAGCCGGATGATGTACCCGTCCCGCATCACCGAGTCATCGCACCGGTTCACGATCGTCCGGTTGTGGGTTAAGAAGAAGTCCACGTCCCGGTTCAGCTTGGCCATGGCCTGGTCAATGTCCGTGATCATGGGATAGCCGGGCATGTTGGCGCTCGTCATGATGAGGAGCGGGTTTTTCAGGTACGAGAAGAGGAGGTGGTGCAGCCCGGTGTAGGGGAGCATGCAGCCGATCGTATGCACGTTGCTGATCGTCGCGTGGGCGGTGGGATCGCGCTTGGTGAGGACTACGATCGGGTGCACCGGGCTGGTGAGGAGTGCCTTGTCCTGTCCTGTCACCACCACCATCTGTTCGAGGTAATCCGGTCGCACCATTACTGCAAACGGCTGCTCGATCCTGCCAAGCCGGCTCTTCAGTTCACCCGCCGATTGTTCAATGCAGACCAGGTGGAACCCGCCGATGCCCCGCACTGCAAGGATCTTTCCGCTGTCCAGCAGCCGGGCGGCTTCTTTGACGGGATCGCAGCAGTCCACTTTGCGGCCGGTAGTATCGAAGAGTTCGACCTTCGGCCCGCAGGCGGGGCACGCGATCGTCTGGGCATGGTGGCGCCGGGAATGGGGGTTGTTGTATTCCTGTGCGCAGGCAGGGCACAGGGGGAACTCGTCCATGGACGTGCGTTCGCGATCATAGGGAATCTCGTGGATGATGCTGTACCGGGGACCGCAGTTCACGCAGGAGGTGGCCCAGTACAGTTCGTACCGCCCGCCTTTCTGAAAAATGTCGGTGATGCATTCGTCACAGCATGCAATGTCGGGCGGGATCATGCCGCTGAAGGAACCCGTGGCACTCGGCAGGATGAAAAAACCATCGGGAATTTTTGCGGAGCTATCAGAAACGGTGACCGAATCGATCCGCGAGAGCAGAGGACCGCGGGTGACTGCTGCCACGAACTCCTCAAACCGGTCGCCCCGGGCAATGATCTCGACTTCGCTGCCGAGATTCTGCACCGTGCCGGCGATGCCCAGCGCCATAGCCTGTGCATATACAAACGGGCGGAACCCGACTCCCTGCACAATTCCGCATACTGTTATTCTGCCCGTTTTTCGCATGGAAGTGCCGTAAAACTTATTGAATCGCACACCGATATAATATTAGGGTTTTTACCGTGCCGGGCCATATTCGAATAGTTAACGATCCCGTGGACCTCGTTCCGCTCCTCATGACGTTCAATGATCCCTCTTTTAAAAAGGTCTATGAACTGCTCAATAAATCTTGGCTGACTGAAGATGAAATAAAGGCGCAGGTGGGCGAAGAGAACGTGGAGGTCTGTCTCCAGCTCTTAAAGAAAGGCAATATGGTAGAAGAGCAGTGGCGGATGCCCAAACCCGGTTCGAAGCCGGAGAAAGAGTTCCGGGCCACCTACAATAAGTTCCGGGCAAACTTCCAGTGCAATCTTTCCGATCTCGCCGATATCATCTATATCTCGCTCTCCAATGACGAGAATCTCCGGGAAGTGGTGGACAATATCGAAGGAGAGCTGACGAAAGGCAACAGCTCGATCAATGAACTCTCCCGGAAATTCACCGTCAGCCCTGTCTTTGTCAAGGGCATTGCAAAACGGATTCCCCATATGGATGTCAAAGGGCAGGGACTGGTGCTGCTTGACACTGGGCGCTAAGGATCCTCTTTACTCTATTCTGCGCAGCAAACGTGAAGTCTCGCGTCTCCAGATCCTCGTGGAGATCGCCGAGCACCAGCCTGCCGTCCGGCAGCAGGAGATTGCCGAGAAGATGGGGGTCACCCCGCAGGCAATCTCGGAATATATCCGCGAACTGGTGGACGAAGGCATGGTCTCTGCGAGCGGCAGGGGCAATTATGAAGTGACCAAGTCCGGCATCGAATGGGTGCTCACCAATGCCGAGTCGCTGGAATCCTATGCCCGGCATATCCGGCGCGACATCATCCAGCAGGTCTCGGTCTGGGCTGCGATTGCGGCCGAGAACCTGTACAGGGGCGACGAAGTCGGCGTGTTCATGAACAACGGGTTCCTGTACGCCGGGAAAGCCCCGCTCGCTGCAACCGGCTCGGTTGTTGCGGATGCCAAAAAGGGCCAGGACGTGGGCGTGGCCCGGCTCAACGGGATCATCGACCACAAGGAGGGCCTGATCCATGTCTGCAAGGTGCCAAGGATCCAGCACGGGGGTTCAAAGAAAGTGAAACGGGCCGAACTGCTGGCGATCACCGGGGCTGCCGGCATGGTGGCGGCAGTTGGTCTCGAAGCCTATATCGCACTCGAAGCAGCGGGCCGGAAACCCGATATGTTCTTTGGCGCCCGCGAAGGGGTCATCGAGGCTGCCTTCCACGGGATCGACTGTGCGATTGTGATCGTGGATGAGGAGTTCACGGATTTCTTAAAGAGACTGGAGAGCGTGGAACTCGGGTATGTGATCCACGATCTGATTGCGCCATGAAGATCATTGTCCAGCTCCAGCGGAGCGGCAATTACAAGCTGCTCTTTTACGACGGCAAGAGTGTGCGGGGCTCAGCCTTTGTCGAGATGATGGCAACGCCCCGCGGTCCCCGGCCCACGAAATACCGGGTGAGGTGGGGCTCCAAGAAAGAGTACGTGCACACGCCCTCCAAGGAGCTCATCGCCCAGCTCCGCGAGTCGGATGTGCGGATGGTGAGAAAAGACCATCTCTTCGAGGAGTTCTTAGAGGCGTTCCAGGTTACGTCCGGGCCCGTAACGCTCTGCCGGATGTGCCTGCTCGACGAGCGGTACACGCCGATCAATGACGAGAACGCGATCACGTTTGGCAAGAACGAAAAGATCTGTCTTGACTGCGGACGCAAGGAGCTCCGCCGGGAGGTCTCGCATATCGGCCGGCTGGGACGCGACGGGATCGTGCATCTCGAGAAGCTGCTCGCGAGTTACCGCAACTTGGACCGGGTCCTGGCCACGCTCTCGCCGGACTCGATCTCGATGGAGTCGGCGATGTTCGACAAGCTCGAGGCCCACCCGGTGATGACAACGGCCTCGATCGACGAGCTGCCGCTTCCCCGTCAGTTCGTGGAGGCGAGCGGCGTTACGCAGCTGATGCCGGCGCAGCACCTCGCGGTCGAGGCCGGGCTGCTCCGGGGGCAGGACCTGCTGGTGGTGGCGGCAACCGCGAGCGGCAAGACGTTCATCGGCGAGATGGCCGGGATGAAGAACTACCTGGAGGGACGGGGCAGGACGCTCTTTTTAGTCCCGCTCGTGGCGCTCGCGAACCAGAAGTACGAGCGCTTCACCGAGCGGTACGCAAAGTTTGCCAAGTCGGGCCTGCTCACCGGCACGAGCCGGCTCAACCTGCCCGAGACCCGGAAGGTCGGGGACCGGAACCCGCAGGCCCCGATCATCATCGGCACGTACGAAGGCGTGGACAACATGATCCGCTGCGGCCAGAAGATGGCAAACATCGGCACTGTGATCATCGATGAGGTGCAGATGCTGGAGAATGCCGACCGGGGCCACCGGCTCGACGGGATGATTGCGAGGCTCAAGTATCTCGCCCCGCAGGCCCAGTTCCTCTATCTCTCGGCAACCATCGGCTCGCCCAAGATCCTGGCCAAGAAACTGAACTGCACGCTTGTGGTGTATGCTGACCGCCCGGTGGGGCTGGAACGTTACCTGCTCTTTACCGAGCGCAAGCAGAAGATCCCGATGATCAAGCAGATGACGACCGAGGAGTACAAGCGAACCTCCTCGAAAGGCTTCCGGGGCCAGACGATCATCTTCACGAACGCCCGGGCGAGATGCCACACGATCGCCGATGCGCTCGGCATCCGGGCGGCCGCGTACCATGCGGGCCTGAGCTCCGTGGAACGCCGGGACGTGGAGACGAAGTTCCTGACCGGAAAACTCATGGCAGTCGTGACGACCGCCGCCCTCGGGGCCGGGGTGGACTTCCCCGCCTCGCAGGTGATCTTCGATGCCCTTGCGATGGGCCGCGACTGGCTCACGGTGCAGGAGTTCAACCAGATGGGAGGCCGGGCGGGACGTCCCGACTTCCATGACCTCGGCCGCGTGGTTATCCTGGCAGAGCCCGGCGGCAGTTACTCGCGAGAGAACCCGGGCACCGAAGAGGAGATCGCGATTAAGCTGCTGAAGGGCGAGATGGAGGAAGTCGCCCCGGTCCACGAGTTCGAGGCGAGCTCGGAGGAGTACGTGGCAAACGCGATCGCGTGCAATGGCGAAGAGGCGGACCTCAACCGCATCAACAGCATGATGGTGGGGAGCATGGAGCCGGTGCTGCCGGAGCTCATCACGCACAAGTTAGTCGAGAAGCACGGCACCCGGCTCGTGATGACGCCGCTCGCGAGAGTGATGGCGGAGCATTTCATCGGCATGGAGCGGCTGCTGGAGATCATCCGGCTGACGAAGTGCGAGACCGAGCCGCTCGATATCATCGGGGAGCTGGAGTGCGAGGACGTGCACCGGGATAACCGGCCGGAGAAGAAGAAGGGGCCGGGCGGTGGCGGGAAGCCCGGCGACCGGAAGCCCGGGGAGCGGCTGCGGGAGCCGGAGAAGCGGGGCCGGGAGTCAGTGCGGGGACAGTATCAGTCTAACTCCTCTGCGGAGAAGCCCAAGCATGTGCAGTCGGCAGCGACGAAGATGCATGTGGGGCATGAACTTGCGCCGCCGAAGCATCAGAAGGTCCGGAGGAAGCGGTAGGGGGGATTTCCGGTATTCCCTCTTCTACAAATCCTCATAATCTGAATTAGCAAATTTTTCTTTTTTGTTCCCGGTTAAAAACGGGTTTGATCCCTGTTCACTTAATCGTGCCAGGAATCATGAGTCCTTCACATCCAGCGTTGCCAGGGAAAATCTGTCCCCCGTTACGGATTTCTTCATGGTACTCTTCAGAATATCCGCAGCCGCAAATCCCGACATCTTTGACTCTCTGACATCGGCAAACAGGAAAAGAAGATCTCCATTGTTACGTAATACCCGGCCGGTCTCGCTCCGTACTCCAATATCAAACAGGTCCTGCCAGTTGGGGTACTGCACCAATATCGTATAGGTCCCGGGGGTAAGATCCGCCGTCTGGTTTCCCGTCAGTACGTACCTGAATGTTCCCTCCGGGTTGACCTGAACCGTGGTCATACTGACAGAGTGATTCCCGAATAACCAGACATTTACTTTTCGGACTGCCATCTTTTTTTCATAATCGGGATCTTTATAGTTGCTGGCTCTTTGCTGCATAGTAAGAACCGGCGATGGTGCGGTATCGTTGTAATAAAAGGGAACACCCCGTATTACTGAAAATGAAGTGGTTTTTGTTGCTGCAGGGATTGGCGATGGATTCAGGGTGAACCGGGCATAACCACTCACCGCGACTTTCACCGCATCGGCGGAAGCATAATACTCTTCCGGAGTAAAACCGTATTTTGAAGTGTCAATTTTTCGTTCCCACACATGATTCCCGCAACTGTCTTCCAGTACCTGGACAACTTCGGGAATATGATCGCCACAATTTTGCACAGAATTTTCCCAGGTATATTTTGGACAGGAGGTGACATGTTCGGTTCCTACCCGAATTACCAGTTCGTCCCCAACGGGAAGATTTGTCCGTCCATGAAGGGAAATTATATCGCCGAGTGTCTGGTTGTTTACCTTGTCAAAGATAAGAACGGGTTGTTCTACGATTAAGGAAAGGTTCGTGCTGAAATCATCAACACCGTTTTTCTGAATTTCACGTTCAAGGATATCGGCGGCTTCAAAGCCAGTCATATTCTTCGGAAAATTGCCGAGATCAAGGAGTACCCCTCCCTGTTTATCATGCACTTCCTGATGCTTCTGATCGAGAGCTAACGTGATATCAAATGCATTCCCCGATTTTGGGTACTGGAATACAATCCGATAATTACCCCGCATCTTTTGCGTCTGATTCGCGGGTAATGTGATGTTGAACGTATCCGATACAACCGGGACAGAGGTAAAGGTAAGCGTTTTTTCCCCAAAGATCCAGATTCTGACACTTGATATATTCCGGTTGGGAACCGTACTGTTATAGATGAAAGGATAGCCGGCAATATGTTTTATTGAGTCGTTCACTGTTTCCGGGAAGTATACTTCACAGATTGTTGCAACGGGTGTCGGTTTCATTATCATTTCACTGCTGTTTGCAGCGGCTGGCAGAGTCCCGTTCCCCAAATTATTCCCATCTCCTTCGGGCGTTACACACCCGGCCGCCAGCAGCACCGCCACCGTTAGTACCAGCAGGAATAGAGCCACACCGATCGACTTCCTCCGGGTATGTGATGAAATCGGGCATGTGGTCATGAGTAGAAAAACTCCGTGCGGTGTGGTAAATAGGTTGTGAAATATTCTTGCGGGAATATCACGGATAGATCGGAAGCACGGCACTCGGTTCGTGATGACGCCCTCGCCCGCGTTATGGCGGAGCATTTCATCGGCATGGAGCGGCTGCTGGAGATTATCCGGCTGACGAAGTGCGAGACCGAGCCGCTCGATATCATCGGGGAGCTGGAGTGCGAGGATGTGCACCGGGATAACCGGCCGGAGAAGAAGCGGGGG
>JANXYM010000118.1 GCA_025350045.1 Methanomicrobiales archaeon
CCGGGTCGGAAACGACCGTATGGGGAGCAGAATCCTGGTTCATCCACGTGACTACGGTGCCGGTTTTTACGGTCAGGGAAGAGGGATCAAATGCGAAATTTTTTATAGCGATTGTATTTCCCTCACCAACGGAAGCCTGCGTTGCTGAAGGTGTGGCAGTTGCCGACGGAGTCGGGGAGGAAGAACACCCTGCAGTTATACAGGCAAGGATTACCAGGGCGATACATGCCGAGCCGATTACCAAGCGCGAATATCTGGACATACTTCCATAATGGACGGTAATGATAAAAAGGTAGTGGATGTTCCCAACCCGCGGTTAGCCCGGTCCTGCTCCCCCAAACAAAACCAGAAATGATATAAGTAGTACAAAAGCAATGGACAATCGGGAGATTTGTATCATGGACAAAAAACAAGCAATCGGACTTTGTCTTTGCGGGATGTGCCCGAGTTTTATTGATTGTAAGGAAGAGATCGCTTTTTGCATTATCGAACATGGTGTGAGCACCTGCATTAAAAAAGAACAGGGATGTCTCTGTCCGGGATGCCCGGTACAGGCAGAGGAGGATTTCCAGCATGTCTATTATTGCATCCGGGGAAGCGAATCCGAACAATCCCATGCCCGTTAACTCTTGGAAGTGTGCTGTATGCGGGTACATCTTCCGGGGAGTGAACCCTCCTGCAGAATGTCCCCAATGTGCCAGCACCGTGCGGGAGTTCGTTGAGCTTACCGAAAAAGGAATATTACACTATGACGGGAAACCGTTTGATGTACTCCTGATTAATGGCAGCAGTCACCGGGGTAATAATACCAGCTACCTTGCGGATCTCGCAGAAGAAGTGCTGCGGGAGAAGGTGGTGAGTTACCGCAGGTATAATCTCAGCGAGTTTGCCATCAACCACTGCTGGTGTTGCTATAGTATGCGGGACAATGCCTGCCGTTACCCGTGCAGGGACCAGCTTGATGATATGCCGGCGTTCCACGAGATGGTGATTGCATCAAAAGCGGTCATTGTTGCCTCGCCAATAAACTGGAATAATATGTCTGCACGGCTCAAGGATTTCCTCGACCGGCTGAACTGCATCCAGAACCGCTACCTGCTAAAAAAGCCCGGCCTGACAGAAGGAAAAGTCGTAGGCCTCGCGATCTCGGGGCACGAGGATGGTGCGACCAAAACAGCGATGGACATCTACCTGTACTTCCAGCAGATGGGATTTATGCTGGCCCCGTTCGGCATTGCATACCGTATCCACGGGGCACAGTTCAACACGATCACGGATACGGAGTTCTTAAAAAACGACCCGCTCGTGATCCAGAAGGTCAAAGGAATGACAAATAATGTCGTTGAGATGATGCTGCTTGACAGTGAGAAAAAACTGAAAGGACACCTGGTCCCCGTCTGCGAATGAACTCTGCCCCGCATTTTAAAATTATTGAACCCTTTCTCCGGAACCGGGCAGGTCATTGCATTAAAGCATCACAATCCTCACTCTTTTCTGTCATTCAGGTACACTGAGGTACTGCAATGAAAACCTCCCAACCTGCCTTAACAACCGGCACATGCAGCCGTTGCGGCGAGTGCTGCCGCTGGCTCCCCATAATCCTTGTATGGCAATGCAAACCCCACCAGCTGCATTATCTTCGTGAACGCGGGCTTAAAGAAGAAAGTGGCTATTTCCTTGCAGATTCTCCCTGTCAGCACCTGCTCGAAGAGGAGCCAGACGGGAGCGGAATAAAAACATGGAGTTGTGCAATTTATGAAAACCGCCCCGCTACCTGCCGCGATTTCTGTGGAAAAGCCCTGAGTGGGGGAAAAAGGTATTACGTTCCTGAAGGATGTACGATGGCAGGTGGAAAATATGAAGAACCGCGAGACGTACGGGCGAATTCAGTTCCCGAAAAACAAAGGGACGGGAAAAAATAAGAATATATTCCATCCCGGGTCAGGGTTCCCATTTCGGAAAAATTCCGTTTCATTACATTTTATGGGTAAGGACCCTCATGAAAGGTGCGATCTACCCATACCAGTGCCCTGTGGAGGAGGCTTTTAATTTAAACGGAGGAAAATGGAAAGTCCTGTTCGTGTGACATATCGGGAAAGAAAACCGGCGTTCTTCCGAAATAAAACAGGCATTGCTTATCATAAGCCCCCGCATCTTTTCACGGCAGTTGAAGATGCTTGAAAGTGACGGTATTAATGTGCGGAAACAACTGTAAGGGAATTCCCTCCCGGGTCGAATATACCTTCGCCATGGTGGGTTTCGATCTCGTTCCTGTCCTGAATCTTTCCCGGTGAATGGGCAAAAGTGCATTATTCCGGGCATATCCCCCCAGACAGAACGAAAAAGGACAAAAAATATGAGCGCACTTGTACACCCGGTCCTTCCCTCACATCCAGGCGGAATCGTATCAATGCTCCATGGGGTTAGCAAAGTAGATGTTTCTGCCAGAGGCTTTCAAGGGAATCCCGTACGCCATACTGCACCCTTTAATTATCCCGAGTTTCATTGAGGCCACACCCGCGGAATACATGACTCGATTGTCCACGTTGTGAATGCTCGCAGTTTTCACGGCTGATCCCACAGCAATGCCGAGGTCAGTAACCTTGAACACACAGTTCGGACCCTTGTAATCTGTTTTATTGGTTTTTGCCGCTGTACCGGCTTTTACCATTTCCTTGCAGCTTGCAAACCCGCATCCCCCGCAATTCAGTCCGAGGGCCTTCTCCCCCGCAATCCCGATTAGGATCGTGGCATCGCTGATTTTAACCTGTTCGCCATTTACCCGGAAGAAGTCCGTGCCGGTTTCTGCAGCGATCTTTATCATCTTCTCGCCAACCTTCT
>JANXYM010000073.1 GCA_025350045.1 Methanomicrobiales archaeon
CTCCAGAACCCGGATCGCCAGATTATTGCTCCAACGGTATACCAGGATGTTGCATTCGGTCCGACCAATCTCGGGTATGGGGATCCGGAAGTAAAAGAGACCGTCATACGATCCCTCCGCCAGGTTGGACTCGAGGGATTTGAGCGTCGCCCCCCTCACCAGCTTTCCGGGGGTGAGAAGAAACGCGTTGCCATAGCGGGTGTGCTGGCAATGGATCCCGATGTACTGGTCTTTGATGAACCTACCAGTGGTCTCGATCCCGCAGGATCGGAAGATATTATGGAACTGCTCGATGAACTGAACCATGAAGGCAAGACCATCATCATCTCTACTCATGATGTTGAACTTGCATACCCCTGGGCTGATCGTGCTATCCTGATGCTGGAAGGAAAAATCCTCCACGAGGATATTCCTGAAGTGGCTTTTGGCAATTCCGAATCGGTCCGGCGGGCTCAT
Organism: Methanomicrobiales archaeon; assembly: GCA_025350045.1. Taxonomy (GTDB): domain Archaea; phylum Halobacteriota; class Methanomicrobia; order Methanomicrobiales; family Methanospirillaceae; genus Methanoregula. Next base: position 457 of record JANXYM010000073.1, read on the forward strand.
TTGTCCTTACCCACCCTTCTTGAACTGCATATGGAACTCCAGAACCGGGGATTTTTGCTGCAGGGTAAAAAGCCCCGTACTGTACTGGATATGATGCACTGCATAGAGACGTTATTTGAAAAATATCAGGGAAAACGCAGACAAGGAATAATTGCCGTATGCAATGTCGATCGGGACATTCAGGAGTTTCTGCCGGAATGGTTATCGCTGCATTCGGGAATCTGCATTGGAGCAATGGGCACCCGGGCAAAACAGTGTGCGGAAAATACCTCTGTCTCTCTGGATTTTACCTATGGCGTAATAGACAAATGTATTCTCAAAGCCCTCTTGGGAGAGGATTCCCTGATCCTGACGACGGAGAGTATGGTTAAACGCGTATATCAGCGGGTGGAGACCTATGGTCAGGAAAGCGGAGTCAGGATCCCGGTACTACAAATTTCTGCCGAATCCGACAAATCTCCTGAAAAAGACGGAAGTGTCCCATGAATCTTCCCCGGATCGTTATCGCCGGTACGCATAGCGGGTGTGGTAAGACAACCATTGCAAGCGGCATCATGGCAGCACTTACCCGACGGGGATTGAAAGTCCAGCCATTCAAAGTAGGCCCGGACTTTATCGATCCATCTCATCACACACGGATTTGCGGACGAATTTCCCGAAATCTTGATCCTTATATGATGGGCGAAAAGGGTTGTATTGAGACCTGTGTCCATGCAAGTGAAGGCGCAGACATAGCGGTTATTGAGGGTGTAATGGGCCTGTATGACGGTATCGATGGCTCCGATATGGCAAGTACTGCTCATGTTGCACGAATATTACAGGCTCCGATAGTACTGGTCGTCGATGCCAAGGGGATGTCCCGCAGCGTCCTTGCGCTGATTGACGGCTACCGGCGATATGATCCAAGCTTATCATTTTGCGGGGTCATCCTCAACCGTATCGGAAGTTCCCGGCACCGCTCAATGATTGAACCTGCATTAACCATCCGCTCGTTCGGATTTATTCCCCGAAAAGAAGAACTGGCAATAGAAAGCCGGCATCTGGGTCTTAAGATGGCCCATGAATCGGGTGGAATGAGTGAGTTTGGAATAATTATCGAAGAGAACTGCAATCTGGATGCTCTTATTGGCACCGCACGAGACGCCTCTCCATTGACACATCAGGTTACAGCCCCTGAACTCAAACCGCATCTTCGTACAAAAATCGGGGTTGCTCTTGACGAAGCGTTCTGTTTTTATTACCAGGATAATCTTGATAATCTCAGGAAGGCAGGGGCAGAACTGGTTTTTTTTAGTCCCCTTCGGGATTCACTTCCTGAGGTTGCGGCAGTATACCTGGGCGGAGGTTACCCGGAACTCCATCTTGCAATGCTCGAATCATCCCGGTGCAGGAAAGAACTGAAACTTGCCGCTGACTCTGGTATGCCCATATATGCAGAATGTGGCGGTATGATGTACCTTTCTCAAGAGATTCAATCCGATAAAACATACTCCATGTGCGGCATTCTTCCTGCGTATACGGAGATGACCCCCCGCATCCAGGCACTGGGTTACGTAAAAGGGGAGACCCTGCCCGGTCATTCCTTCCTTTCATCGGGTCAAACGGTTGCCGGTCACGAATTTCATTATTCACGATTGGAACCCTCGCGAGATGCCCGGTATGCACTCCGATTATCCCGCGGTAAGGGTATCGACGGTGGAAAAGACGGATTATTCTCAGGAAATGCGATTGGCTGCTATACACATGCATACTTCACTCCAGATTTTACTGAATCACTGGTAGGCTCCGCATTACGATATGCAAAAAAATAATCCGTTTTTATTGAGACGGTCATTGATTGAAAAAATGTCTGGTACCGGATGCAAAAGAGCCCTCAATTAAGGATTTATTCATTCAAACCATGGAGCAAGCCGTTTCTTCCACAAGGGATATAATTGTCACACTGCGAACCTATCATCACCACAATACGGGTGATAATTCATGCGCAGTGATGAAGTTAAAACCGGATACCAGCGGGCTCCCAACCGTTCGCTCCTGCGATCCCTCGGGGTCACGGAACGGGAAATGGGACTGCCGTTTATCGGAATTGCAAATGCCTATAATACTATTGTCCCGGGGCATATCCATCTCAGGCAACTAACTGAGAAAGTCCGGGAAGGCATTGCCGCCGCCGGAGGTGTCCCGTTTGAGTTCGGCGTCATCGGCATATGTGACGGAATTGCCATGGGTCACGAGGGTATGCGCTACTCTCTTCCTTCGCGGGAAAATATCGCCGATTCCATTGAACTAATGGCCGAATCTCACCGGTTTGACGGGCTTGTCTGTGTCGGGACCTGCGACAAAATAGTGCCGGGCATGCTGATGGCAGCAGCACGGACAAATATTCCAACCATAGTGCTTACCGGGGGTCCGATGCTCTCAGGATTCCAGGATGGAAAAGATCTCTCTCTTATCGACATATTTGAAGGGGTGGGAAAAGTCGCTGCAGGAACCATGAGCGAGACCGCACTCTGCGAGCTGGAAGGTTGTGCCATGCCCGGATGCGGCAGCTGCCAGGGACTTTACACGGCAAATACTATGGCTTGCATGACCGAAGCGATGGGGATGTCACTTCCCGGGTGTGCTGCAACCCCGGCCGTTGACGCAGGAAAACTACGGTTGGCACGAGAAACCGGTGAGATTCGGCCATTAGTTCAATGGAATCGGCGATA
>JANXYM010000076.1 GCA_025350045.1 Methanomicrobiales archaeon
GGTTGCAAGTTCTCCCAGTCGATCACCGAGATCTTTTACTTGCTTGTACCGCTCCTGTAACGCAAAGTCAACAAGAGATTCCATACCGTTTGTTCGGAGTTCTAAGATAAAGTACTTCCGGTTGGGTTATTCGAAATACTCTTTAGATATGATGTATGTGACAACAGTATGGTCCGGAACCGGGCGCTTCAAACCGACACTGATTGTAATGAATCATACAAAGAGCTTCAATCAAAAAGGGGAGTGAAGATCATAACCCGGACAACCATTCCTGAAAAACAGGTGATTTCTCCCGGGCAAAACTCCCGGGCTAAAAAATCAGAAATTGGGACTATCCGATGTTCCGGGATGGTAGCGCCCGGCAGACACCGGGGTCTGCACGGGGACCGGGGTCTCTACCGGGCCGGGGTTCAGGACCGGGATATGTGTGTGATCGTCGCTGCCCGGCAGGTTGATACGTTCACCCTCACGGGCCCCGCAGAACGTCACCATATAGGAAGTAAGGGTGTTTGCATTGGCATTCATGCACTGGAAGGTCGAGGCATCGTCATCATAGGCATAACTGTATGATCCTATCAGGTAGTCATGGAAGAACTGGGCAGTCTGCATGTCCTTTGGCCACGTCGTAGGATCGCATTTTTTGTTCCCGTTATTTTTGAACTCCTGCTTCGATCCCCAGGGATTAATGCAGCAGTATTGATCCTTGAGGGGATCCACGGTATTGGGAGGCGAGGCAAACGAACAGGCACTCCACATCCCCATCATCTTTCCTCCCGAGATCTTGGCAAGCTTGGCATAATTCAGGCCGGTCTTGTTGAAGAGCGGGAGCAGGTCGGTTTTTGTCCCTGCAAGGGTACAGTCAAATTTTTTGTAGGAAGGAGGCATGCTTCCGGTTTTGCCGGTTCCCGGGACGATCTCGATGGCCATGGGGACATTAAACCCGTCAACAATACTGACATCGTAGGTATCGTGGCCCCCCTGGTCAAAATTGATCTCACCCTTCGTTGCAGGAGGAGTAACCCCGGCCCCCCCGCACTGCGTCTTTCCCTTGCCGTCAGTATAGGCATAGCAGGTCTGCCAGCCGCAATTCAGGTTATTATCATTGCCGGTACATCCGGTGCGCCCCCAGAATGCACCCTGCCATTTCTCACCCACGGCCGAGGTATGGGTTATCTGTGCACCCGGACGGAGGTCTGCATCCAGCCTAAATCCGCCACCATCAACCAGCGGGGTTCCCTTGTCGCACTTGTACTCCCGGTGCGGCCCGCACACGGATTCATCGCACCGGGTTGTCGGGTTGCACCCGAAGGCTTTTCCGGAAGCATTGAACAGGCACGAACACGCTCCGTACGCGGTATCCTTCTTGGAGGGGCTGTTATTAGCCGGGACGGTATATTGCAGACCTCCGGTGATATCAACATAGACGGGATACGGACAGTGGTTCTGCCACTGGATTGTATGCTGGACTGCCCCATCCACCGGTACCAGGAATGCAGCCGCAAATACGAGACACAGAATAACCAATTTCCTCATGATTAAACCTTACCGGAGAGAAACAGGATGCCAGAATTATTGAACATTTCGTTTTTATTGCGCACAGAAAGAAAACCCGGAGAAAAACAGGGAGGAGAGAGATTTTAACCTGCGTCAAGAAGATCACCGGGTCCTCTGCCATCTTTTTTTTATGAGTGCAATGGATTGTGTGCAGGTGTGCACAGCTCACGTTCACCCCTTCCGTATTTTCCGGAACCAGAACTACATCAGCGACAAACATTACGTCAGGAGGAGTGCCGGGTTTTGCCGCGTGCACTGGTGCACTGCCCATGATTCCGTTCATTACCGTATGCAAAGAGAGCCATGTTGAATAATCCAGGACGAATGGTGAGACGGCTAGGGCAGATCCCCCGCCTCATCCTTAAGAAAGATCGTCTGCCACGAAACCCGGCCTTCCTCGACTGCCTTTTTTATCAGCGTCTCTTCCCGCGTGAGTCTGCCTTTTCCTTTCTTCACCTCCACCAGCACGATATTGATCCTGTCGCCCCGGTCATCTTTTACCTGGGTGTAACCGTCAAAGACCACAAAGTCTATCGGGTTTCCGATGAACCGGGCGTCCGCAGAAGAGAAAGGAAACTCCGGCAGGAGCGGGGCCATCTGCTCGGAGATCCTTCCTTTCAGCGTTGAGCGGGAGCGGTTGACCGAATCCTTCCGTATATCGCTGGTGCATTCGATCTTCCAGCGTTCGAGATCGTTTCTTGCCCTGCCTTCGATTGCACTGATCTGCTGGCGGAAGAAGAGGTATGCAGCAACAATGCCGATGATAAACGCAACAGCGGGGATGATGAGATCGGGGGGTGACATAAAAATCCTGATCAGGGATTGGCCGTGCGGGAGATATAGGTGAGGAGCATGGCGTGAAAATAAAATAAAAAAGTGTCCATATCACCCGGACACCGGGTTACCGGAACAGCTCATGGAGGCAAAACCGGTACTGGCCGAGTTTCCCGTCAAAGTTTGATGCTCCGATCTGCATGACGGTCCCGGTCTCCGCTGCAGCCTGAATGCCGGTCTTCATCGCTTTTTTGATGGAGCACTCATCGACGCCGTTTAAGACAATCTCATAGACAGAACCAACGCCGTCAGGGACCAGTGAATCGCTGATGCGATCCTTTAAAGTCGGACACCAGCGGTGGCTGGTGCTCGCCGGCAGGGGGAAACGATAATTTTTGCACCCAACCTTGGAACCACTGCCAACAATGCCCCCGGCAAAACTGGTGATGACCCCGCTCATCCCGGTGATCTTTTCTATTGCCGCCTCAGCACCGGCAAGTGCCGACTGCCGGTCCCTGCCCATAATCAGGAAATTCCCGCCGGCAATTCCTTTCACCGTCCCAAACCGCTCCTCTCCTACGTAATCGCCTTCCATAACCGGGATCTTCCAGCAACTCCTGCCGCCGACCATGCACCGCTCTTCATACGTATCCCCGAAATAATGCATCCGGGTATGGAACCGGAAGGCTGCATCGGGAAGCCCGTCAAAGGCAGAAGCAGTCGGTGCCGGGAGAATACACTGGGAGATCCGGGCTGCGACATTTGCCCTCATGTTCTTCTTCTCAGCACAGATAAGGATCGACCACCCGGGCCTGCCATCCGGGGTCTCTTCAGGAGAAAGAGACCGTTCAATTCCCGCCTCGCAGGGGCAAGCGATCTTTGATGTGGCAAATCCGGTTGCTTCAACTGCTGCCGTGTACGCCCACTCTTCTGTTGCTGCCGTGATGATGACCCGTGATACCCAGACCGGGAATGCCTCGGCAAAAGTGTCAAGTATTCCGGTGCCGTTGATCTCCATACCTACTCCCCGTCCGGGTACACGATCCCGTCCTCGGTGATGATATAGTCCATCGGTATATCATTCTCATCGACCGGCAGGCTCCCGACTTCCTGGCAGGCAAAGGCAACCCCAATTTTCCGCAGCTCCCGGTTTTTTGACAGGAACCGGTCATAATAGCCGGCACCGTATCCGATCCGTCCCCCCATCCGGTCAAACCCGAGCATGGGAAGAATAATCGTGTCTATATCCGCAGCAGCTGCCGGAATTTCGCTCCCAATCGGTTCAGGAACCCCAAACGTGCTCGGGACCAGGGCGGAAAAGTCCCGTAAATAGGACAAGCGGAGACTCACGTCCTCCTTGACGATGATCGGGACAACCACCGGGTTTCCTCTCGTAAACAAGGTATGGATCAACGGCTCTGTATTGACCTCTTTTTCCTTTGATGTAAAGACCATCACCGTTTCGCCGTTTCCGATGAGATCCATGAGATGACGACAGATCCGGTGACTTTTGAAAAGCCGGTCTGCGGGTATCATTGCATCTTTTTTCCGGCGCAGGATCTCTCGTATGCTGTTCTTCTGCTCCCTCATGGGCAGTAGTATAGCGGCGACGTATTTATGGTTTTATATCTCCCGCGATGTGCCGGTACGGGAGAAGAGCACAGAGACAATCGAAGAATAATTACCGTTGAAACCCGCAGAACGTGAAGGTTTTTTTCTAAAACAAGGGAGAACGAGCTACTATCACGCCGGTACCCGCTCAGCCCTTACTGCAGCCAATATCACTGCCCCGGTAAGGCATAGCAGGATGCCAAAGGAAAACGCAACCGTAAAGCCGGCAGAAAGCACATCCGGCGATGCGGTGACAACATGCCGGTAGGCCATCATCCCCATGACCACCTGCACGACAATGGTCCCGAAGATGGCGACTCCGAATACTGCACCGTGCGGATCGTCATCATCACGCGGGAGGCAACACCTCTCCCTCCTTTCCCCCGGAACCAAGGATCTGGCTCATGTTCGGGGGGGGGAAGAAAAACCCGATGGCAATTCCGGTGAGCAGCATTGCCCCGATGATGAGGGGGAGGCCGGTAGTTGCGAAGCGATTTTTCGTTGGGAGGATTGTAAAGAAAAATAGTTCAGTGATTTGTGGGGAAAGAGAAAAAATATAATTAAAAACACGGGAAAAACGTGAATTTTTCCGGCAACATCAGTACCACTGTTTTCATCAGGATCTGACGCAGCCGTGCAGGAATACCCGGGCATCCTCAGTTATTCGATAACCTGTTTTGTCCGGAACTGGGTCCGGATTTTGTCGGAAAAGTATTTTCCCATCTCTGCTGAATGCATGAGATCTGCATAGACCTTGGGAAGGACACCCGAATACTGGTACACAAGTCCTGAGGTAAACTCTATTTCCAGGATTTTTGTGCTATCATCATAACCTACTGAGCGGAGAATATGGGATTTAACATGCTGCCTTTCCAGGAATCTCACCACTCTCTTACAAGCGTGCTGACGGGTTAATGGTTTTTATCAAAGCGATCACGTCCGTTACTGCACCTCTTTTTGATCTTCCGCAGATGGCAGTGTAACCATATAAGGCAGTGAATTGTTGGCCTTGTGATCCCGGAAAGAGCACGGGAGATGAGCGGATACGAGCCGGGGGCAGTTACCGGCAGGAATGCCCCGGTTTTGCCTTGTGGCGGAACGGGACCGGGGGCACAATGAAGAGGGACCTGCCCCTTCATAAAAAACCCGGTAAACTAGCGCCACACAATTCCCATCATCCGCAGTTCAGGCATTCTGCACGGGGACAAAACTGTTGCCCATGGTCATCACGAGAGTCCGGGGGAGCTCGATTGCCAGCGCCACTTTCAGGACTTCCTCAACGGTCTCCACCGGCACAAACGTCAGTTCTGCCCGGACATCCTCAGGTACGTCCTGTAAGTCCCGCTCGTTCTCCTTTGGCAGGATCACTTTCCTGATCCCTGCCCGGTGTGCGGCAAGGATCTTTTCCTTGATCCCACCCACCGGCAGGACCGCCCCGCTCAGCGTTATCTCGCCGGTCATCGCCAGGTTCGGATCAACGGTTTTTCCGGTAATCAGGGATGACAGGGCGGTAAAGAGCGTAACTCCCGCGGAGGGACCGTCCTTTGGGGTTGCTCCCGAAGGTACGTGGACGTGGATGTCGCTGGTCATGAAGTTGAACCCGTTCTGCGTGTTTGCCAGCCGCGACCGTATGAGGCTCAACGAGATGGTCGCCGACTCCTTCATCACATCGCCGAGCTGGCCGGTGAGGGTGAGTTTGCCGGTGCCGGGCATGAACGTGCCTTCGATAAAGAGGATCTCCCCTCCGACCGGTGTCCACGCGAGGCCGGTGACCACACCGGGGACCGGTTCTTTCCGGGCCACTTCCTGCCGGATCAGCTCCTTTCCCAGTATCGCATCGAGCTTATCTGCAGTCACAATGAACGGCAGCTCAGCGGTCCCGGATACGATCTTCTCAGATACATGTCGTGCCGCTTTTGCAAGCTGTTTCCCAAGCCACCGGACACCCGCCTCGCGGGTGTATTTCTCGATGATCACCTTTAAGGCCTCATCTTCAACCTGGAACTTGTCGGTATCGAGACCATGTTCTTTGAGCGTCTCGGGCATCAGGTGATCTTTTGCAATCGCGAACTTCTCGTTCTTCGTGTAACCCGAGATCTCGATCAGTTCCATACGGTCGAGAAGGGGGGCCGGGATCGTTGAAAGGGAGTTGGCAGTAGCAATGAACAACACGTCGGAAAGATCGTAGGGGACTTCCAGGTAATGGTCCGAGAAAGTGTTGTTCTGTTCCGGGTCCAGGACTTCTAAGAGAGCACTCGCCGGGTCTCCGGCATAGGACATGGCCAGCTTGTCGATCTCGTCGAGGATAAAGACGGGATTTTTGGTACCGGCTTTCTGGATGCCCTGGATGATCCTCCCGGGCAGGGCCCCGACATAGGTCCGCCGGTGCCCCCGGATCTCGGCTTCGTCCCGGACACCGCCAAGGCTGATCCGGACGTACTTCCGTCCGAGCGCCTCGGCAATACTCTTGCCAAGACTCGTCTTTCCGGTGCCGGGCGGACCGGCAAAGAGAAGGATCGATCCCTGTTTCTCTGATCGTAATTTCATGACCGCGAGATGCTGGATGATCCGTTCCTTGACCTTCTCGAGGCCGTTGTGGTGGCTCTCGAGCACTTGGCGGGCTTCTTTGATATCAATGCTCTTCTTCTCTTCGGTCACCCACGGGAGATCGAGCAGGAGATCGAGATAGTTCCGGATCACGGAGCTCTCATGGTTGTGGCTGCCACCAGTCTCGAGTTTCTTTGCTTCCGCAAAGGCTTTCTTGCGCACATCTTCCGGCATCTGTGCGTTCCCGATCCGTTCGCGATATCCGCCTTCACCGGCAGTGCCATCGGACTCTCCCAGCTCTTCCTGGATCACCTTGAGCTGCTCCCGCAGCATTGCTTCCCGGTTCGATTTGCTCACCCGGTCGGTGACTTTCTTTGCCATCTCGATGCGCATGGCGATCTCTTCCCGGGTCTTGACAAGGATCTCCAGAAATGAGATGTACCGCTGTCGTACCGAGACTATCTCCAGGAGCGCCTGCTTCTCGGCAAGGTGGACGGGAAGGAAGGGCATGACAAAACCCATGATCTGGTCGATGGACTCCATCCGGTCGATCGGCTGGGTGAACTGTTCAGAACCGGAGAAGCGGCTGCTTATCTCGTGGATGGTGAGCTTGATATCCGCGAGGATCCGTTCCTGTAAGTCTTCTTCAAGATCCGGCAGGTCCAGGACCGGCAGGTACGAAGCATAGAAGCGTCCCTCTTTTTCTGACAGGGAGACTGCTTTTACCCGCTGCACAACCTCGGCGCAGATCAGGTAGCCGTCATCGGCCGGCTGCACGTGCGAGATCCGGAACAGGTTGCCGGTCCGGTAGAGCGACTCGACCGTAATCTCTGATGGCCGGGTGCCGCTTTTCAGCGTGAGGCCTACAGCATGTGCCCCTTTGGTATCCTTCATTGCGTCGAGCAGAAGCACTCCCGTTGCCTGGTCAACCGGGAATTTTGTCCGGCTGTCCGGGAAGACAACGATTTCATAGAGCGGTATCACCAGTTTTTCCTGTACAGGATCTCTGTTTTCCGATTGCATGGTTTCCTCATTCATTTAGTTCGAATTTACCTAACTAAAGTCCGGGACAAAAAAATTACCCGACTTTTTTCAGGATCTCAAGTAAGAGTTCCTGCTCATGTTCGTCCAGCGAATGCACCATTCGTGCAATCACCCGGCGCAAGGCATTGTGTTCAGCCTGTGCAATTTTTTTCCCTTTCTCGGTTAAGCGGATGTACAGGATCCTGCCATCCTGAGGGCAGGGCTCCCGGTACACGCACTCCATCCGGACAAACCGGTTGACCATCTCGGTGATGGTGGGTTTTGAGTTCCGGGTGATCTCAGCCAGCCGGCTGAACGTGACATCTCCGTGTTCATCGATGACTTTCAGGTACGCGATCTGTTTGACCGTCATATCTGCAAGTCCGCATTCGGAGAAGATGGTGCAGGAGCATTCGTTCTTCATCCGGAGCAGGTGTTCAAACACTGCCAGAAGATGTTCATCTCTTGCCATCATACTCCGCTCCTTCGTTAGTTAGGGTTTACCTAATAATAAAGATAGTGGTCCGGTATCCCCTTCGAGAGAATACCAGGGAGTGCCTGCTGTGAAAACCCGGACTTCCCCGCAAACTCACCGGACAGGAGGTGATCTGAACCGGGGCTCATTCCGGGCTTTTTAGCTTATTATCAGGGAACCGGGGCGTCACGTACGTTATGCGGGGAAGGACGTGCAGGGGGAAGGGGATTTTTGGTGGGGGAATGGCCTTTTTTGTTCAGGCACCCAGGATAACGGGACCGGGCTCCACGTACCGGCCCGCCCCGATAAACCAGGTCCCGTCCACATCGGTCACGTAACTGATCTTGAGCTCTGTCCTGTTTGTCAGCGGATTGACCGAATAATAATCCACCATACCACTCCCATTTCGGGCCGCATCAATCATGGCCTGGATATGATGCGTGCCTGCGGGATCGGTTTCATTTCTCCGGTTTACCCCGATCTGGTCGGGGCGGTATGGCCACGAGAGGACCGTACCGTTGTAGTCATAGGCAAAGATATAGAGATCGCCCCGGATAAACGATCCTTTGAGGTTGTTGAATTCAGCAGCGGCTTTCTCCCTGCCATTTTCTGCCGCCCAGGTTTTTGCCTCGGTACCAAACTGCCGGAGGGCCGGGTCAACAAGACGGTCCTCGCTCGTATAAATACCGGCCCCGATCCAGTACGTGTCATCCACAGGACGCACGTAACTGATCTTGAGCCGGCCCGGGGAATTGTCCCCGGGATGGGGGTACCGGTACAGGATATAGCCGCCCCCGCTCCTGACTAGTTGGATCTCGATTGCTGTGTAGGGTTTTCCGGCCGCATCTGTCTTGGTTAAGAAGTTTGTGCCAACCTCTCCGGGCTGGAACGGGAGGGCAAGGGCATTGCCATCGTAATCGAGAGCATAGATGTAGACATCCCCGGTGACGAACGGGCCGGTCCTGTTATTGAATGCAGCGAGAGCAGTCGGCCGGCCCTGCTGTTGTGCGAAGAGGGCGGCATTATCCACGTACTCTTTGATGGCAAGGGACGTTGCCGGGGCCTGTCCCGCCGGGGAGACCGGGATGGTTGCGGGTGCCAACTGCGTACAGCCGCATGCAAGCAGCAGGGAAGCGATAAAAACGAGGAGGAGGGTGGATCCGGGTTTCATAGCCACCTGTTTGGATACTATTGTTATTTAAACAAAGAGGGTTGATCCGACTGGGTTTTGCTTTTTGGATTGTACCATTGGCTTCTCCCTTTGGGGATGGGGAGTGCCGGGAGAGGAGGGGGTTGGTTGTGTCTCATCTCATGAGGGTTGTATGAGGGGAATCATGCTTGCCGTTATCGCCGGGAGGCAGGGGCCCATGCGGATCAACCGGTCCGATGACAGGGAACAGTGCCCTGCACATTCCTCAACCCGCAATGGGGAGACTGGCGTTTTCGATCATCTCCCAGAATGCCGGGCCCTTCATACAGACCAGACGGCTGTGAAGGATCGGATGAGCCTGGAGAAACACCTGTGCGGCCCGTTCGGGAAGACGGGGATTGAGCTTCCGGTCGAACTCCATCACCCCACACCGGGTGGCATCGCCCGTGCATCGGACCGAATCGGTGAACCGGTCAATGGCAGAGGCTTCACGGGTCTGCAGACTTAAAAACCAAGACGCTCTGGAGTTCTAAATCTGCATCATGAAGGGGGGTGAAGATGATAACAGCGATAGCGGACCGGGGGTTTGTCCTGCGATCCTCACCCTTGATTTCCTGGTGCTTTCGTTAAGTTTTAATGGATCCTGCAACAAATTGACTAGTCAGTCTAGACCAGTCAGTCTGGCAGATGCCGGAGCGTGCCTGGCAGTATAGGTGCGATACCATGCAATACCGGCAAGTACCCAAGAATGGCGATCAATTATCAGCCTTGGGCTTTGGCGCAATGCGCCTTCCCACAAAGCGGCTGGGCATCGATGAAGAGCGTGCCACCCGGCAGATTCACACGGCGATCGACAACGGGGTCAACTATATCGATACGGCAGTCCCCTACCATGGTGGCGAGAGCGAGCGGTTCCTGGGCCGGGCACTCTCGGGGGGATACCGTGAGAAGGTGAAACTCGCCACCAAGCTCCCGCCATGGAGTGTCAAAACCCGTGAGGATATGGACCGGATTCTCGACATTCAGCTAAAAAAACTCCAGACGGATCACATCGATTATTACCTTCTCCATTCCCTTGAAGCCAACCAGTGGAAACGACTTTTTGAACTCGGGGTCCTGGAATTCCTGGACTCGGCAAAAGCCGCCGGAAAGATCCGGAACGCCGGGTTCTCCTTCCACGGTGACCGGAAGACATTTACTGCGATCATCGATGCCTATGACTGGACGTTTTGCCAGATCCAGTACAACTTCCTCGATGAGACGAACCAGGCCGGCACCGAGGGACTCCGCTATGCGGCTGCAAAGAATATCGCGGTCATGGTCATGGAACCGCTCCGGGGAGGAATGCTGGCCGGAAAACTCCCGGCCGATGTCGAACAGGTGTACCGCGAGGCAGGAACGAAACAGTCCGCAGCAGCATGGGCACTCCGCTGGGTCTGGAATCACCCGGAGGTGACCGTTGTCCTCTCCGGCATGAATGACGAGGCACACATTGCCGAGAATATAAAAACCTGCGAAGATGCCCTGCCGGACTCCATGACACCTGGTGATCTCGCAACGGTTGCAAAGGTGGCAGCAACCTACCGGAAACTGATCAAGGTCAACTGTACCGGCTGTGCCTACTGCATGCCCTGCCCGTTCGGAGTGAACATTCCCCAGTGTTTCTCCCTCTACAACGATTACGCCATGGGCCTGAATCGCATGATGAGCCGGGGATTCTATGGCCTGCAGCTGATGGGAGGCATGGGAACGCCGGCCGATGCCTCGCTCTGCCGGAACTGTGGGAAGTGTATGAAGGCCTGCCCCCAGAAGATTGCAATCCCCGTAGAACTCAACAACGTGCGGAGGACTCTTGGCGGGCTCAGCACGAAGCTGATGATTCCGCTGGTCAGGCTGATGTTCTCCCCAAAGGTGAAGGAATAAATTTTGGAGAGGATGCGGGATAGTCAGTCCAGGATTTGCATCAATAAAAATTAAAGAGAGTTTGGTGAGAAAATACCGAGGAATTGGAAAGCTGGCCCTTACTATGAAATTCATCACTGACAGAAACCATTGCGATGATCCTCCGCCTCAGGGCCTCTCCGAGGCACGGCGGGGCAGGGTGTTTTCGAGTATAATTTACCGTAAGCAATCCGCCGCGGGGGCGCCCCGTAGGGGGCGGCGGACGTCTGTCGCTTTTTGGGGTATGGGGGTTTCAACCCCCATCATCATAAGCAAGAAAGGACATTTTTCGTCAAATATACATCTTTTGACGAACGCGGAACCGGGGGATTTTCCGGATGCCCATTTTTTTGTAAAACCAATTGAAACACTCACCAAGATAAAGCGGGAGGAGGAAAAATATGAAAAATTCTGCTGAAAAACGATCGAATCGTAAGAAACCGGCCAAAGAGCCGGAGGATGAGGCTGTAAAGTCTTCCGAGAACCGGGAAAAGATCCTTGCAACCGCCCTCACCCTCTTCACCGAACGGGGATTTTTCGGTACCCCTACCTCGCTGATCTCAAAAGAGGCCGGCGTTGCAACCGGCACACTCTTTTTTTATTTTTCTACCAAAGAGGAGTTGATCGACACGCTCTACCGCCGCATCAAGAGCGAGGCGGCGCAGGCGATGTGTCGCAATTTCGGCAACGAGAAGACAGCGCTTGCAAAGTTCCGCCGCATAGGGTTCAATGCGATCGCATGGGGAATAGAGAATCCAGCCCAGCAGAAGTTCATGGAGCAGTTTGCCCATTCCCCGTTCGTTTCAACAAACGCCCATGAAGAGGGAACGTCCCACTTTCGTTTCCTTAAAGAACTGGTGGGGGAGGGAATCCGGGAGGGAACGATCCGTACTATCGATACGGATCTCCTGTTCAGTATGATGGCCTCGTCCTTCTCCGGCCTGATTGCCCGGGCATATGCAGAAAAGGATCCCGCCCTGCGCGAAAAACTGGTAAACGAGGGATTGGATTTTATATTTAACGGTATGAAAGCATGACCGTGAAGAACCGGCAAAAGGATGAGAACGAAAGATGCAGCAGAGAGAAATCTGCGGTAATGGAGTGATGGCATGACAACAGTGATTGAAGCACGGGATGTATCCAAGAGCTATGGTGACGTACAGGCAGTGAACCACGTGAATCTCTCGGTGGAGAAGGGCGCGTTGTTCGGCCTTCTGGGGCCCAACGGGTCGGGCAAGACCACGATGATCAAGATGCTGACCGGCCAGACCCGGCCAACCGGCGGAACGGCAACGGTGCTGGGCATCGATGCAGAAAAGGATCCGGTCGGGGTCCGGGGGCGGGTGGGGATCATCCCCGAACAGGAGACCCCGCCCAGTTTCCTGACTGCCCAGGAGTACCTGGAGTTTGTCGCCGCTGTCCGGAAGATTCCGGATATCCAGAAAAAAGCAGACTGGTGGTTCGAGTTCCTCGACTTTGCCGACAAGAAGAACGTGCTCTGCAAGGACCTGTCACGGGGCACCCGGCAGAAACTGATGTTCACGCAGGCCTTCATCCACGAACCCGAGCTCGCCCTGATCGATGAGCCCCTGATCAATTTCGACCCGATCATGCAGGATCTTGTGAAAGACTATCTCGCCGCATATGTCAAAAAGGGTAAGACGATCTTCATCTCGACCCACATCCTTGAAGTGGCAGAAGAGATATGCTCGGGATTTGCGATCCTCCACAAGGGGAACCTGCTTCACACCGGGCCCGTAGCCGAACTCACCGCACGGGGCGAACACCTGCCCTCCTACTTCCTCTCGCTCGTCCGGAAGGATCGCCATGTTTGAGCTGTTCGTTGCCATGCTCAAAGAGGAGTGGCGGGTCCATTCCACGATGTTTGGCAGCCTCTCGTTTGCCCTCTTTCCGGTCATGATCTTCGGAATTGCGTTCATGGGCGCATTCCTCATCCCGCTGATGCGGACCACGCTTCCGGCCGGCAACCTCACGCTGATCATCCACGCAAACTACCTGATGCTCGGGATCATGGTCGGCGGGTTCGGGCTCCTGGGTAACGAAGTGATGAGCCGCCGCTTCGGCCAGGCAAGCTTCCTCTCGTACTCTGCCCGGAGTCTTCCGCTTTCCGATCGGTTCATCTTCACGAATTTCGTCATCAAGGACACGGTCTATTACTTCTTCCTCTGGGTCTTTCCCTTCGGCTTTGGGTATATCCTGGCATCGCCGTTCACCGGTGTCTCCCTCGCACGTGCCCTGCTCCTGCTCCTCACACTGACACTCTCGTTCCTCTTTGGTCTCTGCGGGGTCTTCTTCCTCTCCACGGTCTATGCCCGGTCACGAACCGTGCTCTGGCTCGTCCTGCTGGCCCTTGGTACGGGCTGGGGGGGTTTTGCCGCCATGACCGGTATGAACCCGGCCCTTTTCTTCCCGCCAATGCTGCTCAACAGCGCGTTCTCGTGGACCAACCTGCTCGTCTCCTGCGCCGTGCTTGTCATTCTCTTTGCAGTCGCGATCGTTCTCTTCAATCCTGAATCCGTGGGATCGGAGAAGAACTACAAGGATGCCTTTGCCCCCCTGATGAACCGGTTCTCGTTCCTGCCCCATCCCCCGCTTGCGGCCAAGGATACCATCGACCTGTACCGGAGCGGGAGCATGATCGGCCAGACGATCTTCTCGTTCCTCCTGCCCCTTGCGGTGATCTGGTTCTTCTTATCCCTGTTAGGCCCGTTCTTCCCACCCCACGGCCTGCTCTTCATCTTCGCCATCACCACCGGTGTAGTTGCCTCGACAATGTACACGTGGGTCACGATGTTTGACTCATTCGGGCCGTACGCCTGCCTTCCCGTTGCCGTCAGCACGCTGATCACGAGCAAGCTCACCACATTTGCCGTCCTCCAGGTGATACCGGCCGCCTTCATCGCGGTGGTTGCACTGCTGTCCGGCGAGGCTGCCTACCTTGTCCCGGCCGTGGTTCTCGGGTGCTCGGTCTCGTTTTACGCAGTGGGGGTTATGGCCTGGCTCTGCGGGCTCTCCCCCAACGTGCTGGTGTACGACGTGAAGGTGCTCTTTGTGTACCTGGTCCTTGTCGGGATTGTGCTGATGGTCTTTACCACGGCTGCCTTTGCAAACCCGTACTATGCCCTGTCGGCCGTCATCCTTGTGATCCCGACCTGGCTGCTGGTGCAGAAAGCAAAGACCCGCTGGGATGCTGTTGACCCGGCAGGGTTCTGAAAAGTACACGGGTGAATCCGAACAGAACATACTTTTTTTTGCAGTGACTGTCGTCACCATGCCGGTCTCTCTTTCATTCCCTCTTTCTCATTTCAAAGAAATTTCGGAATCATTTTTCCTTCCGGTCATCCACGGAATATCCCGGCCTGCGAATACCCTGATGTGGGATCTCATTGACGTCCCCGGACCTGCCTGTCCCGATGCCCGGGCCAACGAGACCTGGGACACGCTCGGGAGTGCGGCGAACGAGGATGCAGCGTTTAAGATATTTGACAAGGAGTTCGACAATTTGATCGATGCACCGGATAGCCAGTTCGTCTGGGGAACCAACGGGTGGAAGAACCGGTTTGCCGGGCGAACAGAAGCAACGGCGATCGACAACATCCTGACCCGGAACGGGATCACCAACAATTGCTGAGGGGGGAAGAATGGACAAAAAATACGTAATCATCGGTGCGGTCGTGGTGCTCCTGCTCATCCTTGGAACAGCAGCAGGTTACTATGTCATAGTGTATGCCCCGAACCATGCAACGCTCGGGCATGTGGATGATCTTCATGTAAAGATGTCAGCCTCCAGCCTCGGGGAGCTCGAAGCGATCATAAAGGGCAGTACTGCACCCTATACCCGCGAACGGGCAATCACTGTCTACGCAGACATTGCTTCGCGCAGCGGCAATACAGATCGTGCGATGACGTTTTTGAAAAACGTGGCAACGAACGAGGCGGATGACAATGTCCGCACCTCGGCCTACACCAGCTATTACTGGCTCGGGGAGAGAGCGAAAATCCCCGGAAAGACCGAGGTGGAGACCCGGGTGCTGGGCGAGATAAAGCCCGGCAGCAATGTCACGGTTCTCCTGACCGTGAAAAGCCAGCGCGGGAGCGAGCTTGCATCGGTCGGCCTGCAGGCGCGTAACCCCCGGGAACCAACCGTAACCCCGACACCGAATCCGGCCGGGGGAACGAGCAACATTGTTGACGCAAACACCGGCAAAGGGGCGCTGACCAATGACTTCCTCACCCCCTCGAACCGGCTCCGCGGGCCGCTTTCGGCTAACGTGAGCGTAGAGTTCCCCGACACGGTACCATCAAAGGGCCCGGGAAGGTCGTGCTGCAATCGGTAGTCGAAGTCCGGTACGAGCTGCTCGACTACGATACGGTGAAAGGGTACATTTACCTTGATGTCGGGACAACCAGTGGCACATACATCCTCGGGTGATGGCGGGGAAAAGAGATCCTGCCTCATCCTTTTTTACCCTACTATTTTTCTGTACTGCCAGGGTTGGCATTGAGGTACGGGGGGTGATCGGTCAAGGGAAACAAAAACCCCACATATACAACTTTATGAACCCGTACAGCGATGATAGAACTATGTCGAGACGATCCCGCATCCTCCAGGCAGCCTCCGCTGTCCTGCTGATTCTCGCCTGCATCATTGCAGGCTGCACTTCCACTTCCGCTCCGGCTCCGTCAGCCACGGCAACACCGGCTCCCGCGGCTTCTGCACCACCCGCGATCTCCATCAAAAACATGGCCTTCAGCCCGGCAACCCTGACCGTGAAACCCGGAACAACGGTCACCTGGACCAATGACGACATAACATCGCACACGGTCGTTTCCGATGAGAACTCCCCGGTGGCATACACATCACCGCTGCTCGCTTCCGGGGCATCTTTCCCGTTTACATTCACCCAGGCCGGGACCTATTCGTATCACTGCGGGATCCACCCCTCGATGAAAGGCACCATTCTAGTGCAGCCGTAACCCGGTACTCTTTTTTTATCGATGTTTCCTCGTGACGGACACCGGAACGGGACGTGTGGATAGCGGGCAGGGCAGCTATCCGGGCGTGACCCTGGTACGCCGGCGGGATGGGGCGTGGACGGGCTCTGGCACCTGTCCGGTACTATACCTATAACCGATAATAACGGTAATCAGCTGTATGAGTCAGACGATGGAATTTATTTCACTGATCCGGCCAAAACGCCTGGATTTTCTCACTACCATGACACCGGAAGAGCAGGCAACGATGGCCCTGCACACGGATTATGTCAAGGATCTGATCGTTCAGGGAAAAATTTTCCTGCAGGGGGGTGCACCGGATGGCACGATCGGGGTGCTCATCTATCGTGTGGAT
Organism: Methanomicrobiales archaeon; assembly: GCA_025350045.1. Lineage (GTDB taxonomy): Archaea > Halobacteriota > Methanomicrobia > Methanomicrobiales > Methanospirillaceae > Methanoregula. Next base: position 16,447 of record JANXYM010000076.1, read on the forward strand.
TCAGCAGTGGAGGCCCGTCGCCTTTTTTACAGCGACCCGGCGGTGATCGCAGGCATCGGGTATCCCGAGCTGTACCCGCTTACTATCGGGCATCTTGAAGCGGGCTGATCTTCTCCCCGTATTTTTCTGACGAGGCCGGGTTGTGAGAACATGTCAATCCGGCAGCTCTTTGTTATTAAGAAGCATTATGGCAGGAGTAAGGAATTATCCCACATCAACCTTTTTTTTTAAGAGGGTTTACCCCGCTGCAACGATCCGCTGGGTGATTACCGGAACTGTCCTGCCGGGATGACCGGATAGCGGGTGGTGCTGCCGGCCTGCAGCCGGATGTTTTTCCCGGTTCACGTTCCTTTCGGGACATGAATCCCGATGTGGGTGTAGAGTGCTTCCACCCCGGGCTCTCTCCCAAGGAACTTCTCCAGGAGAACTGTTCCGTCCTCCATGTTCCCTTTCTCAAGGATTGCCTGCCGGAATTTCATGCCCGTGGTCCGGTTTGTCATCCCATCCTGCCTGAATTGCTCAACAACCGCCAGCGCGTACACCTTCGACCAGAGATACCCGTAGTAGCCTGCATCATACCCGTCCATGAGATGATCGAACTGGGCTGGCTGGTGGGTACCGGCAAGGGGGGGCATGCCCCGGACCTCCTCAAACGTCTCGTAATACATCACGGTTGTATTGACCGGACCCTCCGCGGTATGGAAGCGCATGTCCTCGAGCGATCGGTACAGCAGGTTGCTGTACAGGATCCCGGCCCCGGCATTGCGTGATGCGATGACCTTGTCGCGAAGCTCTTTTGGGATCTTCTGGGATCGGTTCGTGTAATGACCCGAGAGCGATTCCAGTACCTGCGGATCCCAGGCCCACTCTTCCAGGGTCTGCGATGGCGTTTCTACAAAATCCCACTCCACCCGGGTCCCTGATAGAGTACCATAGGGCGCCCGGGTGAGCAGATCGTGCATGGCATGGCCGGTCTCGTGGAAGAGGGTCTCTGTCTCATACATATCCAGGAGGGCAGGTTTGCCAGCTTCCGGCTCCCGGGCGTTCCCGACAATGACCACAACCGGGACAGAATAAGCGCCATCCAGTCTCCTTCCGCTTATCTGCGAAGTCTCCCAGTACCCCTGGCCTTTTCCCTGCCGGGGGAAGAGGTCAAAATAGAGGTACCCGACCGTGGTATTGTCCGCGAGGTTGCCTACGCGCCAGGCCCGGACTTCCGGCGACCAGACGGGAGCATCCTTCAGTTCATCGAACCGGATACCAAAGAGCGACCCATAAAGGGAAAAGATACCCTGCAATACGCTGTCGAGAGGGAAATATTCCCTGAGTTCGTCTTCTTTGTAGGCATACAGCATCTCGGTCTGTTTGTCCTGCAGGTAGCTGATGTCCCAGGGATCCACGGTTGTTGCGCCGGGGTCAAGACCCTTCTTGATCGCAAGGAGGCCTGCCAGCTCCTCCCGGCTCTTCTCCCGTAACGGCGCTTTCATGGCATCAAGAAATGCCATAACGGTGCTCGTGTTCTTTGCCATCCTTCCGTCAAGCTGGTAATCAGCCCAGGTACGGTACCCGAGTTCCTGTGCAATCCGGTACCGGAGAACAATGGCTTCTTCCAGGAGAATGGTATTGGGGGCTGCCTGGATGTTTAGCGAGCTTGCATACACCTTCCTGCGTGTTTCGCTCCGGTCGGCTTTGGAGAGGACGGCAGAAACGTCAGGGGCCTTCATAGTGACAAGGTACGTCCCCTGCGGCGTCCGGGAGAAGGCGGCCAGGTTCTCAGCAGAGAGACCTGCCAGTTCATCGGCGGTGAACTCCAGGGTTGTGTTGTCATTATTCAGGTTGGCCATGTACCGCACTTCAAGCCCGGTGAGGTCAGATTTCATCGCCCTGACACGGGCCAGCCGGTCGTCTGGTAGTTTCAGCCCGTTGTGTTCAAAGTCCTTCATCGTTATGGCATACAACCGCGACTCTTCGCTGTTGCGGGGGACCGGGTCTTTTATGGCGTCATAGAGATCGCGCCGGGAACGGGTTGCCGAATCAAAAATACCGGATGATTCCCTGCACGCCATACCCTCGGCAGCGATCACTGCATCGGGGTGCACAGTTCCCATCAGGATCAGGGGCGCAACAGTATCGGAATAATCAGTCCTTACCCGGTCAAAGGCAAGGAGCGTGTTTTCAACGGTGCGCTGCCCCGGAGGGATGACAGCGATGGCATTGAGCGAGGCGTTGGCATCGAGTTCCACCGCAGCGCAGAGCCGCAGGATCTCCCCGGGGGAATACTGCACCTGTATCAGGCCGGCGCCGCGGGCAGGAAGGGGGGAGGGGGAGCCGGCCATTGTATCACGGGGGACATTCTGCAGGCATCCTGCTGCCAGCACGAGAAGAAGGGAGAAGGCAACCATACCTGCAGCAGAGCAGACAGGAAGAGAAAGGAACCGGGTGTTCATAGGGGATCAATAGTACTCCTGTGGCATGCCGGTTGATAAATAGGCGGGACAGGGTCATCCGGCGGGTTTCACTCCGCGTGACGTAACCGGGTTCCGGGACGTGTGGCGGTGCTGCTGGGGGCCGGGAGGCCAGCCGGGAGGAGCTTGGGTAGGGGGAGACAGGGTGGGGGAACTAAAAAAAGGGGGATTGGGGGGGGGAGGGCGAACAGGGCACGAGGGTAATGAGCGGCCCGGGCTTTTTACCGGAAAACACAATTAAAAAAACCTATTATCCATCATCGCACACCTGCATGAGCATGATTGATTCCGGTAAACCTGTTGTAGAAAATACCGAAGAGAACCGGCAGATCTGCAGGAAGTACTGCACGATATGCCAGAACTACAAGCGTCACTCCCTGGAAAAACACCAGCCCACCGAACTCTTCTGCGGATGCGGAACCTCCACGGCCCCGTCAATGAAAGAGATCGGCTGCTTCTGCCCGGCCTGCCCGCTCTTCACCAAGCACCATCTCCGCGGCGGGTACTACTGCGTCAGGCATTAGACTTTTTTTTATCTTTTTGATTTTCCCACCGGATGTACCGGAACTCAACCGGTCCCTTTTTTTTGAGCCGGGAGATCTGCTTTAATACCACTGATGACGGGGCAGATGAATCACGGCAGGAAAGTCAACCTGGCAGGATGTGAAAAAAAGTTCAGCCGGGTCGGTTACGGGGGGCAAAAATCACAAATATACCCCTGTATGAACCCGTCGATTGCGAAATAGGTCGAGATGAGCCCGCATCCTTCCGGCAGCATCTGCTGTCCTGCGGATTCTCTCCTGCATCGTCGAGACTGCCATTCATCTTCCGCTCCAGATCCGTAAAGCCACGTTGCGCGAGGTTCAAACCGGGGAACCCTCAAAACAAAGATCATAAAATCCTTAACACAAATTTACCGATAGTATGTATTCATACGGGAAGTGAGAATGAGATGGATTCACGATGGACTTGGCTTACAGGTATCCTGATTGCCCTGGTTATCCTGGTTGTTCTGGTATCAGCAGGTATTCCTGGCAGTGGAACGATGACAACGAATACCGCGGGCTCTGAAAATGCCGGCATTCTCAGGACAGGGGTAGAGGATCTTCCGGACAGTGTTTCTTTCTTGCGGGGTACACAGGCCGGGGTCACAACCCGTCCCGTTGCAGGTCAATACCGGACCCGGCTCGTACTGTTGGGTACTACGGGGGGTGTGACCTGGTGGCCGGGCACCAGCCGTGCGAGTTCCTCGTCAGTTCTTGTTGTGGGAGATTCCCTCTATATCATCGACATGGGGCAGGGTTCATCAGCCCGGCTTGCCCAAGCCTTCAATGAGGGAACATTCGTTGCATCGTCCGACGGTAAGATTGAGGACGGTTCCTCCACGTTCCTCTCGCATGCCCGGGCCCTCTTCTTTACCCATCTCCACCAGGACCACACTTCGGATTACCCTGCCTTCCTGCTGACCGGTCCCGGGGCAGGTCTTGGTACGATTGTCGATCCGGTGACGAACAAGACCCTCATGGCCCCCTTAAAGGTATTCGGGCCGGGGAACCGGGGACAACTGGAAACCGACAAGACCAGTTACCTCCAGCGCGGCGGGCAGGTTATCAGTACGGACAGTGCCAATCCGGCCCTCAACACGACAACCCCGGGCACCCGGCAGATGACGAGGATGATCTGGCAGGCTTATGCCCAGACCATCAATGATATGACACTCGACAACGGGTACCCGGATTTCACCCGCGTGGTCAACGTGACGGAGATCGGCGGTACCGGGCCGTACGATATCCGGATGCCGGTCTCTGTCCCGGATCCGGACAACGAGACCTGCCCGGCCATGGAGCCGTTCGAGGTGTACCGGGATGCCAATGTCCGTGTGACAGCCATTCTGGTGGACCATCACCAGGTCTACCCGGCGTTCGCCTACCGGTTTGACACTGCGGATGGATCGGTCGTCTTCTCGGGGGATACCGGTGCCGATACGAAGGGCAACTTACAGAGGCTGGCAAACGGAGCCGATGTCCTGGTGCATGAGGTCATCGACCCGGCCTGGATCAACCAGAAGTTCGGGAACCCGGAGCCGGGCAGCCAGATGGCTGCGCTCAAGACACATATGCTCTCGTCTCACACAACCACCACCGCTGTGGGGCAGGTGGCAACGGACTGCAGGGTAAAGACGCTGGTCCTCAACCATATTGTGCCCGGCAATACTCCCGTTGCCCACCTGCAGCAGGCCCGGGGAAACTTTTCCGGAACGCTGATCATCGGTGAGGACCTGATGCAGATTGGAATTGGCAGGGCAGAATAAAAAAGCCCTTTCACTCTTCCTGCAGAGGGCCGGGGCTCCACGCCAGGAAGAGTGCGGAGGGGGGCCCGGCCGCAAGCGGATCCTGCGGGAAAAACTCCTGACCGTGAAAAGCCAGCGCGAGAGCGAGCTTGCTTCGGTCGGCCTGCAGGCACGTAACCCCCGGGAACCAACCGTAACCCCGACACCGAATCCGGCCGGGGGAACGACCACCATCGTTGACGCAAACACCGGCAAAGGGGCGCTGACCAATGACTTCCTCACCCCCTCGAACCGGATCCGCGGGCCGCTTTCGGCTAACGTAAGCGTGGAGTTCCCCGACACGGTTACCATCGAAGGGCCCGGGAAGGTCGTGCTGCAATCGGTAGTCAAAGTCCGGTACGAGCTGCTCGATCGCGACACGGTGAAGGGGTATATCTACCTCGACGCAGGGGCGAACAGTGGCACGTACCTCCTCGGGTGACCGGACAGGGAGCACTATTTTTTAGTCTCTGATGCGATGATAAAAAGGGATGGATTGTATGAAACATGATAATTCTGTCAAAGTAACCAGAGAGAGAAGGGACGAGATGCTCTCTGAGATCAAGAATTATTTTTTAAAAGAGAGAGACGAAGAAATTGGCGATCTGGCGGCGGGCCTGTTCTTGGATTTTTTACAGGAAAAAATCGCTCCGGAATTTTACAACCAGGGCGTTTACGATGCTCACCAATACATGGAAGATGCAGTTGGAGATCTTTTGTCAATCCAGAAATAACTTTTGAGGGGTGACCGGGCACGGGCACACAGAGAAGAAGGAGCAGCCGGGCTTTTTTTTATAAAACCGGAGTACTCCACAAAAAGGCTATTATCCATCATCGCACATCTCAATTATCATGATAAATCCCCACAAAGATACGGTAGAAGATACGGAAGAAAACCGGCAGATCTGCAGGAAGTACTGCACAAAATGCCCGAACTACAAGCATCATACCCTTGAGAAATACCAGCCCACCGAACTATTCTGTGCCTGTGGAAAGTCCTCTGCCCCGTCAATGAAAGAACTCGGCTGCTTCTGTCCTGCCTGTGAACTCTTCACGAAACACCATCTCAATTTCGGATCCTTCTGCGTCAGGTAGGAGACTTTTTTTCTTTTGGTTCTCTCGTATCTCTGGATGTCATACCTCACCCAAGTGACAAGAAGCGGTTCCCGGCTCGGCAATCGCACAGTGAGCTCCGGTCCCCACGCAACAATCCGGAGCGGGAGGGGGGTTGCCGTGCGGGGGTGGACGGCGGGGAATTTGTATGAGGAGAACAAAGCGGCCCGGATCTTTTTTTTAGTAAAACGGCTCTGTTGAAACTCTCTAAAAACGCGGGGGTTAAGAGGGTGCACACCTTAGGCTGCCTCCCCCTTCGGGGGAGAGAGGGGGTCACCCTCAAAACTGCCGATAAGAAAAACAAATCACAGGAAAATAGGATTTCAACAGAGAGCCAGGAAAATCTTAAAAAACCCAATTAAAAAAACATATTATCGATAATCGCACACCGGAATGACCATGATTGATTCCGGCAAACCTCTTGTAGAGGATACCGAAGAGAACCGGCAGCTCTGCAGGAAGTACTGCACGATATGCCAGAACTACAAGCGTCATTCCCTCGAAAAATACCAGCCCACCGAACTCTTCTGTTCCCGCGGGCAGTCATCAGCCACGTCAATGAAAGTGATAGGCTGCTTCTGCCCGGCCTGCGAACTCTTTACCAAGCACCACCTCCGTGGCGGATTCTTCTGCGTCCGGCGCTAGATGTTCTTCCATTTGAGTATCCCTTTTTTTCCCTGCCCCTCGTACCGTTTTTTTATGCGGGATGCCGTTTTTTTATTCTCCCGTTCCGGGATATACAGTCGGTATATTAATAGTGCATGAATTGACCAGACTAATGGATGAAACAATTGTACCGGCTCATACCCATACTTGTCTTTTTTTTGCTTTTTGCATGGATAACACCCTGCGTTTCTGCATTATCTGTATCATCGGTAACCGTGGACCCCCCGGGAGACCAGGCTGCCGGAACACCCCTGACAGTAAATATCGGCATTGACTTTCCGCCGGACGGCACAGAATCGTTTCCTTCAGCCAGTGAACTGCAGCTGAGTACCAATCTTGTTGATGCCCGCTGGGAGCCGGTCCTGTTTCTCGACGGGGTAAAAACTGAGCTCCTGCCAAAAACCGGCAAGTCCCTGATACTTCCGGGTTGGTATTTATCCTATCCACGAGGACAAAACCTGAAGTTACGGGTGACATTAACCGGAAATCTGCCTCAGTCCCTCGCACCCGGCCAGATGCTGGTAAAAATCCAGGAAACCGATGCGGGTCACAGTATCGTATCCACTGCCTATGTCGAAATGCCGGCAGCCCCGGTAACCACCCTCCCCACTCCCACGAAAAGACCCGCAGCAACAACAAAAATCACCCCAATACCAACAGATACGCCCCCTCATAAATCGCCTCTCGGCACCGAAGCAGCAATTATCGCGACAATGGTTGTTGCACTTCTTGTCATACAAAAGAAATAATTTTTTTATGGATTTACCGAAGAATCGTGTCGTAGGAAAACCCGGCAGGATCACCCCGGGCCGGTGTGAGGATAATGGTGAGGACACGCTCCCGCCACCCATCCGGGTTCAAAATGGCCACATCCGGGAGATCTTAAAAAAAACCTTTTTGGCTGAACCACGATCGCACCTGCAAGCGACAGGAAGGTCATCACCACGATCAGCCGTATACCCGGAGTTTCCCAAAGGATGCTTTTGTACCATGCTTTCTCATAATCCTGCAGGGTATTGTTGTGCAGTCTGTCGTCAACATGAAACGCAGATATCAGCAGGGAAAAAAAGTGAGAGCGAAAAATTTCTAAAAAACGGGTTTTAGCCGGGTCTAGTACGAAAAATTACCTGCGCCGGATCACGATAACCCCAAAGCCAAGAGCGATTGCCCCGATAACGACAGCAGGATCAACCGGCGATTCAGGCGTGGATGTTGGCCAGGGCGTGGGGATAATGATCGTTGACTTCTTCGGGGGTATCGTCGCGGTTGTCACCTGGGTAGCAGGAGCGGTCACCGGCACCAGATCGCTCGGGAGCGGGGTGAGCTGGGCCAGGAAATCGACCCGGTTATTGCTGCTCACGGTGACGGTTCCTGTATAATCCTGATACAATCTCTTCTGTACACGCACTTCCAGGGTTCCCGTTTTTCCGGAATAATACGTGATCGGACTGGTCCCGATTTCAACGTTATCCAGCCAGATTGTTGCACCCGGAGGGGTGGTCTCAAAATAGATAGTACCGCCAGTCCTTCCGGGAGTTGTTGTCGCTGTTTCCAAAGAGGCAGACACACTATCCGCCGGGATCAGCAGGAGCAGGAACACCAGACTGACAAAGAAAGGGAATCGTTTCATACCAGTACTTCCTTAAGCAATTATCTGCATCAATCACCATGGCATCGATACATAATTATCACGGGGACTGCCGGCTGTTTTCCCGGTGTCCCTGTGCCCGTACTACGGTAACCGGTCTTGTTAAAAAATGGTGGTTGCCGGTGTAATTAAATCATAGGATGCCTGCAATTCTGGCAATGGGGTGTCCCGTCGCAGTTCGTCAACAGCCCGGGGTCCGTCAATGGTGAATCCTGACAGATCCCGGATCTCTTACTACGGGAGATCACAGGGCTTTCGATCCGGAAAAATGGTTGATCCGGTACACACATACCGGATTTTTCACAACCAAAAGAAAAAAATAAAAAGGTTGTCAGGATTTACTTTTTCTTCTTTAATTCCAGTCCGCAGTGCCATGCTTTGTCCACGACATCCCCGAGCTTCCAGTAATGGTTGTCGGGCATGGTCATGAGCAGCGGGTTTACCTTCTTTGGATCTGCTTTCCCGTCAGTAAGACAATCCTTGTTCAGGTGAGATGCCACAATCTCGCTGATGATGCTCGTGTGGGACTTGAAATCGTGAACCTCGACGACTTTGCATTCAAAGGAGAGCGGGCAGGCCGTGATCATCGGTACCTGCCTGAGCGATCCGTAAAATGTTTCAAATAATCCGGATTTGTCCGTGTCCCGTGCAGATACAAGGCCGCAATAATCAGTTACCTTCACCATATCGGCGGAGGGGTAATTCACACTGAATTCCCTGTTCTTGAGAATCGCTTCCCGGCTCGCACTCCGCTGGTTGAGTCCCATGCTGATCAGGGGCGGGTCTCAGCAGATCAGGGAGATAAAGGCCAGGTTCATGAAATTCGGGCGGCCGTTCACCATTGAGCCGAGCAGCACGGTAGGGAGCGGGCTCAGGGTAGCGTGAGTTCCTGTTGATACTTTTTTTTATAGGTATGCGCCTCTTCGTTTTTTTATGCGCTCCGTTAAGAATCCATCCGGAATCTTGTGGAATGTATCATAATCGTGGGTGTAATATATTAAACTTTCAGGGAATTTTTTTACACATCCAGGGTGTAATCATCTCTACCCCTGCGAAAAGATGAGATCGAAGACCGGATTATCCGGCTGGAGCAGGATGTCAGTACCTTAAAAACCGCTCACCGGGAGGGAGTTGATGCCATCATCTCTGAGATCCGGCTGTTCCAGGATTCGATCATAGCCGAGAAGGTGAACTCTGTCCGCGCCCAGCTGGGGGAGGGGTATGAACGTAGGATCGCCGGTCTCCTTGTCGAGATCGCTGAGAAAAATCTGGCCGATGCGCCGAGAGAACCCTGCAATCGCAGCCACCGGGCTGAGTGCGATACATTCTATCTTTCCCGAATCCTCGATGTTGCGAAGCTTCCTCTTCCCCCGGGGGCCGAGAACCTTGATGGCAGCGGAGAATCCGATAAGGAACTTATTGAAAAACGGGTGAGGGGTAACGCTGCCGGAGACTTCTCCGGGGGCATGCCGGCATCTGAATGGTGATCCGTGGAACTGCTACCCCGGCTAAAGTCAGAATCGTTCCGGCGGATCAAAATTACTGACTGCAAGGACCGGCAAACCGGTTAGAAAAAAGAAAAAAACCTTCTTATGCTCTATTGACCGTGATGGTCCAGTACTTCTCCGGGATCATGATGGACGGGTTCTCGGTGCACGTATCACAGACTGCAACGGGGATCTGGATCGTATTGCGGGTGATCACGACTTCGTCCGCACCCGGGTCAGGGGAGAGCGGGACATCGACATCCTTCTGGATGATATAGCGGTACGGATCGAGGTTGCGGGAGAAGAAGTCCCGGTACCGTTCCCGCTCCCCCGTTGTCGCGTTGTACGACCAGTCGGCACCTTCCGCTACCGTCACGTCGGCGGGGATCCACCCGTATCCTTCCACGTAATACTCCGCCCAGACATGCGTACCTGCCGGTTCGAGGATCATCTGGTAGCCGACCGGGACCCTTGCGGGGATACCGATCGAACGGCAGAGGGCTGCGAAGTACTGGCTCTGGGCCCCGCAGTCCCCGATCCCGGTCTCAAGGACATAGACGGATCGCGGTTCGCCGGTTGCTTCGAGCAGCATGTGCGGGGCGTGGCTGTAGGGAAGCGAGTCCGATACATACCGGTAGATCTTCTGCGCCTGCAGGTACGGATTGGTCTCGTTTCTTACGATCTCCTGCGCCTTTTCCTTCATCGCAGGGGTGAGGGCGATATTCGCTGTCGGTGCCGTGTACTTCCGGTATTGGGGATCGCTGGTGTTGTACGGCTTCACCTTCGCCGGATCGATGGTGAATCTCTGGCTGTACTCGACAAAGCGGAAGCGGGCGGATACATTGACGAACGGATCGTGGATCTCCGCGAGCGGGATCTCGAAATACGCAAGCCCGAGGTCGGCATCCGTCCCGGTCGTGGACCGCAGGTACCGCCTCGGTTCCAGGGCAACGATGGTCACGTTCGCCTGGGGGCCGGACTCGACCGGCAGCGGGACCCAGAGTTTCAGCGTGCCGGTTGCCGGGAGCCGGTCGCGGGGGACTGAAATCTCCTCGAAACCTTCCCATGCCACCGGGTCACCGTATGGGCCGGCGCTGCCTGCAGGGGGAGCCAGTGCCAGCGGGGCAAGTTCGTCATAGAACGGGGTGTAGTGCTTTGCAGCATTCACCTTCTGCATGAGGGTCAGATTATGATATACGATATTGGAGATGGTGTCCTCAAAGTACCACACCTCCCCGTCCAGGGTGTACGTGACGGCCCCGGGGTCGTCCATGAGGGCGGCCCGCCGGGTCGCAGACAGGTCCGGCAGGACCCCGGCCAGCATCCCGTCCATGGTGCTGCGGTTGTACGGGTAATGGAAGGTCATCATCTGCATCGTCATGGCCCGGTCCCGGGCATTCTTCGCGGCCGGGGCATTGCCGGCTGCAGTGTAGTTCTCCTGTGCGAGCCGGAAGAGCTGCGTGGCAGCATAGAGGTTGTTGTCCTGGAATTCTTTTTCAGCCTGTGCACGGAGGGTGTCTCCCGGGCCTGCCGGTGCTGAGGGGGTTGTACAGCCGGTGGCAAGGATTGCGATGGCAACGAGGAGGAGGATGGAGAGGGGCAGGATTTGTTTCATGAAACACCACGAAATTGCGATACCTACATGACGGTTGCGATTGCTCATTAAGGTTGGGAAACTGCCGGCAGGAACCCCCGGGATCGGTATGGTTGAACGGGGTGAGGTTTGGGCTTTGGTTTGGCAACTTGAGAAGCCGGGGGCCGGGACTTACCCGGATGGGGGGGGAAGGAGGTGCGATCAAGGAAATATTGTGAAATTTCTCAGGGATTTAAAGAAGTTTAAAAAATGCGGAAGCACAACAAGGCATTTTTTTCGTAAGGTCGCCATCCAGATACGAAACCCATAAACCCAACGTTAATATGATTCCAACTCACAGGAAATATTGGAAGAGATGAGGTAAGGTATGCTTTTTATTGCACTGGCAAAATTTAAAAAAACCTTGAGCAGGGAAGTAGTTGCCCAGAATATTAAGGACATCGAATCTGACACGGAAGGGCAAATCAAATACCTGGGCATCTACTGGACACTGGGAAGATATGATACTGTTGTCATGTTTGAAGCCCCGGATGAAAAATCGGCTATGAATATGGTCCTCAAGAGGGTAGACCGGATGGATATTGAAATGCTCGTGGCCTTACCGGCAGATATAGCGAATCCCGCCGGGCCGGTCTGAGTGTATCATCGATCAGATACATCCTGATTCTTTTTT